>CAZWOT010000062.1:0-11490 GCA_964635595.1 uncultured Desulfovibrio sp. | reverse complement strand
TCGGACGTGTAGTTTTCGGACGTGCAGTTTTTGGACATGCAGCGCTGGCCTGCGTGCAGCGCAAAAAAGGCCCCGCTCCCTGGTTTCGGGGCGCAAAAAAAGGCCCCATGGGGCCTTCGGGGAAAATTTGAAGTGGTCTGGCTCGCGCCCTTTGTCTAGCGCGGCGTCAGATGCTCGGGCTCGGCCAGAAGGTGGTAGCGGGGCGACCTGCCCTCGTTGCTCGGCACCGTGACGCTTCCCTCGATGGGCAGGGGCTCCTCCGAAAGTCCGAAGGGCTGGACCACGCCGGGCCTTGCGGTGAGGCTGAAGACGGTCTCGTCGGACAGCGAGATGACGGGAAGCGAGGTGTGTCGCGAGCCCGCAAAGAGCTGCATGGACGAGAGGCTCTCTATGTTGCCGAGCAGATCGCTCGTGCTCCTGCTGGTCGCGTTGGTGAGAAAGGATGGCAGGCGCAGCTCGGCCTTGCGCAGGAGCGCCAGAAAGTCGTTGCCGGTCTGGCCCACGAAGCTGATGAGGCTTGTGCCCGAGGGCGTGGCCATGAGGCTCACCGGCACCGTCCCGCCGTGGATGCCGAGGAAGGCGGAGCGGGCTCCGGCGGGCATGGACACCCAGCCGGGCTCGGCCATGCTGAAGGACGCCGAGTGCGAGCGCGCCACGGAATGCATGGTCAGCGCGAGGCACAGAAGCAGGAAAAACGCCGAGAGGGAAAGGGAGAGAAAGACGTTTCGGGAACCCGAAGTAGTCGCGGTGATCTTTTTGCGGCCGCCGTTTTCGCTCGTCATGATCTGATTTCGGCAAGTGGGCCCGAGCATGTCCAGCCTGACGCATGCTGCGGGAAGATAGGCAAATGGCTTTGGCGCATTGGGCCCATGTCCTTGAAAACGCGCCTGGAGCGGGGTTTGGGGAAATGGGGTGTTGCCCGTCGGTGAAAATCCATCTATGGCTTCTTGCCCGAGCTGTCAAGATACGTGCATTTCATCCGTGCTTTCACGGAGCTATAGCTTGTTTTTCGGTGTCGTTCGCAAGGGCCTGCAGCTCCTCGGGCGTGGGCGGATCGGGCATGGCTCCCGGCACCGTGTTCACGAGGGTGCGGGTGAAAAAGTCGGCCAGGTACGCGACCAGCCGCTCCAGGGCAAGGCTGCGCGTCTCGGCGTCCACGCCGAGGCAAAGCTCGGGGAGCTCGCGGGCAAGCGTGTTCGGGCAGGGGGACATGAAGGCCTCGAGATTGGCCCGGTTCACGTAGCGCGTCTCGACAATGCGCCCGAAGCGCCCAGGCAGCATGATGCGCTCCTTGACAACGCTCACGTACTCTCCCCTGTCCCCGAAGACGAGCAGGGCGGGCGGATGGAAGCTGGCAAGGGCCCTTTGGGAGAAGAGGATGCCGAAGGCCGGCTCCACGCCGGCCACGGCCCTGATGCGCGTGTCCGCAAGCGAGGCCTTCATGGGAAGAGCCGGACAGATGTTTTTCTCGACGGCTTCCCTGGCCCAGGGATTGCAGTAGGGGTCGCGGGTGTCTTCCTTCTGGCAGAAGTTCTTCCACAGGGAGCAGTCGGGCAGGGCCCCGCCAATCAGAAAGGCCGCGGTCGCGCCCGAACCAAGGCCCACCACGCCGATGCGGCCCGTGTCTATATGGGGGCCGAAGGTCTCGTCCGCAAGGAGCAGGTCGAGAGTGACAGAGAGATCCCGCACCCTGCGCGCGATCATGTCCATGGAGTAGGGGTTGCGCATGGCGTCGAGGTTGTCGAAGGGATGCGTCGCCGCGGCCACGATGAAGCCCCGTGCGGCCAGCCCCCTGGCCGCGTCGTGATGGGTGAAGCGGTTGCCGGAGGAGGGGTGCGAGAAAAGAATCAGGGGGTGGCGCCCCTCGCGCACGTCCGCCCGGACAGCTGCCTGAAACGTCCAGCCCTGGTAGTCGAGCAGGCGCCGCCTGCGCGAGTCGGTGGGGTACCAGACGTTGATGTCGAAGCGCAGGGCGTCGTCGGGCCCCTTTGGGACCGTCGCCTCCTGCGTGTTCTGCGCGTCCTGGCCGTCCTTTCCGTCTTTCCCGTCACGGGCATTCCTGCCTGTGGCCTGCCCCGACTTGGGCCCCGCTCCCTTGTGGGGCGCCTTTTCAGCGGCCCTTGCCCTGGCCGCCTTGCCGGCCGTTTTTTCCGGCTTCCGGTCTTCCTGGCCCTCGTCCGGGATGTGCAGCGTGCCCATCAGCACGTCCTTCGGCACGGAGAGCCCCAGGGTGGTGAAGCCCACATGGTTTTCTGCTGCCATGCCCGGGAGCGGCAGGGCAAGGGAAGGCACAAGACCCCAGAGAAGGAAAAGCCCGACTTTTGCAAGATCGGACAGGCTCCTTCGCGAGGGGAGCTTCGCCTGCGCCAAGAGGGCGGAAATTCTGCAAAAATTCGGGGTCTTCATGGCTTGGAAGTATTGTGCCACAGGGCAACCTGGGGTACAAGCTCACAGGCATTCGAGCCCCGGTCATGGGGCCCCTTGGGCCGCTCCGGCCGCGTATTGCGGGCCGGGCGGGCAGGTTTTGCAGGCCGTGCTTTCGGCACGGTAAGGAACCACCAGGAATTAACATAATGCCTTTTCTTGCTTAAACTGGCCTCAATAGCCAATTTTGCCCTGGCAAAGCATAATGTTGTTTCATAGCAAGTCCTAACGTTCATGGAGTTCGTGCAGTTTTTCATGGATTTCGTCCTGCATGTGGACGAGCATCTGCTTGAGCTTGTCACCGAGTACGGCAGGTGGATCTACCTCATCCTCTTCGTGATCGTCTTCTGCGAGACGGGGCTTGTGGTGACGCCCTTTCTGCCCGGCGACAGCCTGCTCTTCGCGGCCGGCGTCCTCGCCGGCACGGGCGTCATGGGCTATCCGGCAGCGCTGGCCATCTTCCTGCTCGCGGGCTGCCTTGGCGACGGGGTGAACTATCTCATCGGCCGCAAGGCAGGGCCTGCCATCTTCCAGCGCGACTCGCGCCTCATCAAGAAGCGCCATCTTCTGGAAGCCCACGCCTTCTACGTGCGCCACGGCGGCAAGGCCATCGTGCTGGCCCGCTTCGTGCCCATCGTGCGCACCTTCGCGCCCTTCGTGGCCGGCATCGCCCTCATGCACCCGCAGGTCTTTTTCTTCTTCAACATCACGGGCTGCATTCTCTGGGTGGGGAGCCTGGTTTCTGCCGGCTTCTTCCTCGGCAACCTCGAGTTCGTGCAGAAAAACTTCTCGTTCATCGTCTACGGCATCGTGCTCGTCTCGGTGATGCCCGTGGTCATCGGCTTTCTGAAGGCCAGGTTCGGCAAGGGAAAAAAGGAAGAGGGCCCCACGGAAGAGGACTACCTGAAGGCCGCGGCCTCCTTTTCCGCGCAGCGAAGCGAGAACGCGAAAGGGGAATAGCCCGAAAATACATCGAAAAGACGAAGCGAAGGCGGCCGGATTCGGGCCATGTGCGGTCCGGCAGGCCGGCTTTCGCAAGCAGAGGCAAGCAGCTTTGAACCGCTTTGGCAGACGCCAGGGGGACAGAGATGAAATCAGTGGCTGAAATACGTGCGCTTTTGGCAAGGGATCAGGCAACCGTCGGCACCTGGCTGCAATTCCCCAGCCCCGACGTGGCCGAGGTCATGGCCAGGGCCGGCTACGACTGGGTGGCCGTGGACATGGAGCACGGCTCCTTCGGCAGGCACGGGCTTCCCGACATCATGCGGGCCATCGAGGTGGGCGGGGCCGTGCCCTTCGTGCGCCTGCCCGAGGCCTCCCGCGCGTCGGTGAAGGCCGCCCTCGAGGCCGGCGCCCAGGGGCTCATCTTCCCCATGATAGAAAGCCCCGAGGAGCTCGACCGCGCCATCGGCTGGTCCATCTATCCCGGCCTCGACGACTGGGAGGGCAGGCGTCCCTCGCAGTACCGCGGGGTGGGCTACTGCCGCGCCAACGTCTTCGGCAAGGAGTTCGACGCCTATCGCGAAACGACGGCCAGGGATCTCTTTCTCGTGGCCCAGATAGAGCACGTTCGCGCCGTGGAGCGCCTCGAGGAAATCGTGGCCCATCCGCGCCTTGACGCCATCATGGTGGGCCCCTACGATCTTTCGGGCTCCATGGGGCTCACGGGCCAGTTCGACCACCCGGACTTCGCTGCCTGCATGAAGAAGATCGCCGACGTCTGCAAAAAGACGGGTGCGCGCATGGGCCTGCACGTGGTCCAGCCCGACCCGGAGGCGCTTGCCAGGGAAATCGCCGCCGGCGCCCGCTTCATCGCCTACGGCATCGACACGGTCTTCTTGTGGAAGGGCGCCGAGCGTCCGGCCGTTCCCGGTTCGACCGGCCCGGGGAGGTAGCCTCTTGAAAATCACCGTATTTGGCGGTTCCGGATTTCTGGGCTCGCACGTGTGCGACAAGTTCGCCGAGGCGGGCCACGAGGTGACCATTGTGGACCTCACGCCGTCTCCCTGGCTGAAAGAAGGCCAGAAGATGGTGGTGGGCAGCATCCTCGACGAGGAGGTGGTGGACGGGGCCGTCTCGGGAGTGGACGTTGTCTGCAACTATGCCGGCATTGCCGACATCGGCGAGGCCAATTCCCGTCCCGTGGACACGGCCCGCCTCAACGTGGTCGGCAACGTCATGGCCCTCGAGGCCTGCCGCAGGCACAAGGTGCGCCGCTACATCTTCGCGAGCTCCCTCTACGTCTACGGGCGCTCCGGCGGCTTCTACCGCTGCTCCAAGCAGGCCTGCGAGATCTACATCGAGAACTATCAGGCCATGCACGACCTCGACTACACCATATTGCGCTACGGCTCCCTCTACGGGCCCAGGGCCGACAACCGCAACGCCATCCACCGCTTCGTGCACGAGGCCATGACCACCGGGGCCATCACCTACTACGGGGCCCCCACGGCCCTGCGCGAGTACGTGCATGTGGACGACGCGGCCACGGCCACCCTGGAGGTGCTGGAAGACCGCTACAGAAACGAGAACATCATCATCACCGGCAACCAGCCCATGCGCGTCGGCGACCTCTTCAAGATGATAGGCGAGATGCTCGGCCGCGACATCGAGATCCGCTATCAGAACGACCCCAACAGCGGCCACTACCAGATCACCCCCTACACCTTCATGCCCAAGGTGGGGCGCAAGCTCGTGCCCCCGCTCACCGTGGACCTCGGCCAGGGCATCCTCCGCGTCATGGAGGAGGAGCACAGGGCCCTGCATCCCGAGCTTGCCAGCGAGGGCGGCTACCTCGTGCCCACGGACGACTAGGCCCGGGACAGGCCTCTGCGCCGTGTTCTCCAGACAGTCCACACGGCCATCCTTGCGCCAGCCACAGGACAACCAACCACACCAAAAGGCAGACAGCGAGAACAACAAGATGAACATAGTCGCCATCATTCCCGCCCGCATGGGCTCGAGCCGCTATCCCGGAAAGCCCCTGGCGCTCATTCACGGGGTGCCCATGGTGGGCCACGTGGCCTTTCGCACGGCCAAAAGCGCCATTTTGGCGGACACCTACGTCGCCACCTGCGACGACATCATCGCCGACTACTGCACAAAGTCGGGCCTGAAATGCGTCATGACGAGCGACGAGCACACCCGCTGCTCCACCCGCACGGCCGAGGCGCTCCTGAAAATCGAGGCCGAGACGGGCAGGCGTGTCGACATCGTGGTCATGGTGCAGGGCGACGAGCCCATGGTGCGCCCGCAGATGATCGACGACGCCGTGCGTCCCATGCTGGAGGATGGATCCATCAACGTGGTCAACCTCATGGCCGACATGGAGACCGTGGAGGAGTTCGAGGACCCCAACGAGGTCAAGGTCGTGGTGGATCGCAATTCCGATGCCCTCTATTTCTCCCGCGAGCCCGTTCCCTCGCGCAAGAAGGGGGTCGAGAAGGTTCCCATGCGCAAGCAGGTGTGCATCATTCCCTTCCGGCGCGACTATCTCATCGAGTTCAACGCCATGGAGGAGAGCGAGCTCGAGATCATCGAGTCCGTGGACATGATGCGCATCCTCGAGCACGGCGGAAAGGTCCGCATGGTGCCGACCACGTTCCGCACCTGGAGCGTGGACACGCCCGTGGATCTGGCGAGGGTCGAGCGCCTCATGAAAGGCGACGACCTCATGGGCGAGTACGGCGCGAAGTAGGCCGTACCCTGGCCCCGGGGCCCATGGGGAGCCGGGGCGGTACATTTCGGCATGGCACGGCAGACGCGCGCTGCCGCATGCATGCAAGAACGGGAGGCGATCCATGGGATTGAAGGGACTGGTGTTCGACTGCGACGGCGTCATTCTCGACAGCGTGCCGGTGAAGACGAAGGCCTTTGCCCGCATAGCCGAGCCCTTCGGGGCCGAGGCCCGCGACCGCTTCGTGCTCTACCACACCGTGAACGGCGGCGTGAGCCGCTTTCGCAAGTTCGCCTGGCTCTATAAGGAGTACCTCGGGCGCGACATCACCGAGGAGGAGTCCCGCGAGCTTGGGGACCGCTTTGCCGAATACGTGCTCGACGAGGTGCGTGTCTGCCCGCTCATCGAGGGCATCAAAAAGGTCCTCGACCACTGGAAGGGCAGGCTTCCCATGTGCGTGTGCTCCGGCACGCCCACGGAGGAACTTCGGATGGTGCTCGAGGAGCGCGATCTCGCCTCCTGTTTCGACCTGATCTGCGGCTCGCCGCCGGCCAAGGCCGAGGCCCTTGCCAACATCGTGAACGAGCTTGGCCTTGACCCCGCCGACGTGCTCATGGTGGGCGACAGCCCCACGGATCGCGACGCGGCCGAAAAGGTGGGCACGCTCTTCTACGGCTGCGGCAAGGAGCTCAAGAACGACGGCCTCTTCCCCTGGGGCGAGACGCTCGCCGGCCTCGACGACTGGATTGCCGCGCGCGTGGACAAGTCCTGAAGGTGGTGTCCGGCATGACAAGGGTGCTTGAAGGACCGTTCTCCGGCGTTTTGGGGCCTTTGTCCCGACTTTTGCCGCGCCTTTTGCCCGTTCTGCTTCTGGGCTTCATGCTCGCGCTTTCCGCCTGCGGCAGCGAGGAGGAGAAGGCCGAGTCGGGCAGGAGAACCGAGGTCGGCCAGACGGCCGGGGATTCGGACGGAGCCGCAGAGGACGAGGGCGAGGTGCGCGTCTACGCGCTGAGCGAGCCGGGCCCGGCACCCACGGCCGAGGAGCTTGCCCACGCCCAGCGGGTGGTCGACTACGCCAATCTGGCCGATCGGACCTTCACGGAGCTTTGCGGCCGCTACCCGGATTTCTTCAAGCTGGGTGCAGCCGAGTATCGGCGCACCTATTCCACCTTGAGCTTCGGAGTGAACAGGCCGGGGGCTTCCTGCCTCAAAAGGGCCCTTGATCCTGCAGAGGATCTTCTGCCGGCCGAGGAGCGGGAAAGGATCGTCAAGGACCTCGAGCTCATGGACGCCCTTCGCGAGGACATGCACAAGGACTACGAGGCCCTGCGCGCCTACGTGAAGGACGTGGACCTCGTGGACGACGGCAGGAAGGGGCAGGAGCTTCTGGGCAGGATCGAAAGGGCCCTTGGCCGGTACGCCGACGCTCTCGAGGCCTATCAGGGACTTGTGGACAGGGCGGCTGCCGAGGCCCAGGACGTGATGTTGCGGGATCACCCCCTGCGCGACCACGTGCATCTGGCAACCGACATGATCGCCGTCTTCAGGAAAATTGCCGAGCGCATTGCCCTGCACGATCCGGACCCGGGCTGGCTCGACGAGCCCTTTGCCAGGCTGGACGAGGAAATGGACAGGGCCGAGCGCATCCCCTTCCCGATGGCGGGCGTGGTCGAGATGCACTACCGCCAGTTTCTGAAGGCCGCGAGAAACCTCCTTGCCGTCATGCGCGAGGGACAGCTCGAGTCCTTCCACCCGGAGATTCGCCAGGGCATCAATGCCCAGTGGAATGCCTGCCGCGCCGAGTACAACGCCTTTGTGGACGCGCTCGCGGCTCCCAGGGAGAGCTCCGGAGAGAGTTCCGGTGGGAGTTCCAGGGAGGGTGCCAGGGATAGCTCGGGACGGGGCTTCAGGCACAGCTGACGGACGAACAGCCGACGGACGAACAGCCGACGAATTTCGGCCATGGAGCCATGGCGTCCATGGCGCAGGACGACAAGACGGCAAAGGCTTTCGGAGATCTCTTCCGAAAGCCTTTGTCGTATGGGGCCCAGGGCCCGAATGCTGTTCTTGCCCGCTACTGCTTGAAGAGAATGATGGGGCAGTTCTTGCAGATGTCGGCACCGGGGAAGCAGTCGCCCGGGCGGGTGATGGAGGACGAGCCGCAGGCGGCCTTTCGCTCCAGCATGCGGGCGACGACCTTGCGGATGTGCTTTCCGGGGATGAAGACGTTGGCTTCGCCGCGCTCCATCTTGCCGCTGTTGTAGGCGCCGGAACAGGGGGTGGTGAAGTTGTAGAGCCCGGACTGCCAGCAGTGGACCGAGCCTCCGCAGGACGAGGAGCTCATGAGAATCTGCGTGGACAAGGGGTGGATGTCCGTGGCGGCCATGAAGTCCACGGCCATGTGGTAGGCCTGCATGGAGTCCGCGAAGAAGTGCACCACGTCCGGAACCTTTTTGCAGCGCCCGAAGGGCTGGACGGCCAGGGCTTTCAGCTTTCCCGGCTCGAAGCGGGGCTTGCCGGCGAGAAAGCGCCGGGCCTGCTCCTCGTCGCGGCAGTACTTGAGCTGGCTCTTCACCTCGTTGTCGTCGATTTCGCGCCAGCCGAAGCTCACCTGGGCGTTGGTGCAGCAGAGCTTGTCCACGGTGCCTATGACCGTTCTGCCCTGCATGCGCGCGGCCACTTCCCACTGGCAGAAGGTGGTGGGACGCATCGGGCGCTGCCAGTCGGGGTTGTCGGCCTTGAAGGCCTCGATGTCCGCCTCGTCAAAGAGCCAGGTGATGCCCACGGGATGATGGTAGAGGCGCAGCTCCTCCATGAGGGCGCGCTCCATGAAGGCCGGGGACAGGTCGGCCGCGCAGGGGACGCCCGAAAAGCCCTGCAGATCGTCTTCGCAGGGCGCACTTGCGGGCCGGGCAGCGAGATCAAGGTCGTGACTGGACATGGTGGGTGCCCTTTTTCAAGGAAGGGGCAAGGGCGTTCTCACGCGTCGTCGAGATTGACGGCCGTGCCCGCGTTGTCCCGGTCGTGGGCCAGAAGCCCGTGTTTTTCGAGGTAGAGCCTGCCTTCGCGGGCAAACTCCTCGTGGGTGCAGTCTTTGGAGATGCCGGGACAGTACTCCCTGGCCATGGCAAAGCTCTCGGAGTCCACGATGTTGCCGCGAAAGAAGGGCCAGGCGCGGCAGACGTCGGGCTTTCCCTCGTGCACCGCACAGCCCTTTCCCTCGCGGAAGAAGATGCAGTTGCCGTCCTCGCCCGCGCGGATCTGCAGCTTGCCGCCGCGCCGCTCGCCGTAGCGTTTTTCGAACTCCTCGGCGGACATGTTCAGGGTGCGGGTGATGCGCGCAAGATCCTTGGGGCTCACCACGATGCCCCCCACGCCCTGGCAGCACTGGCCGCACATGGTGCAGGTGAAGACACAGGAGTCGTCGACCGGGGCCTCGATGACCAGATTGTCCGCCGGTTTTTCGGCGGCCTCGGCAAGTTCGGCGTCAAGAACCATGGCCTGCCTCACTTGCTGCCCAGAAGGCGCCTGTGCTCCACCATGACGCAGCGATCTTCCATGACGAAGATGCCCTCGGGCTGGAGAAGGCGCCTGGCCTCGGGTGAGGTGATGCCCTCCTGCATCCAGAAGCACCTGGGGCGGCTTATCATGGCGAGCACTTCTCTTGCGTGTCCGGGGCAGTACTGCGGGGCGCGAAAGAGCACCACCATGTCTGCCTGGTCGACCATCTCGACGGACGGCCGCACGTCAAGACCCCAGACTGCCCTGCGCCTGGGGTGCACGGGGATCACCGTGTACCCCTGGGCCAGAAGGTAGCGGCCCACGCGGTCCACGTCCTGGCCGGGCACGTCCTTGGCGCCGATGATGGCGATGGTCTTCGTGTCGCAGAAAAGCTCGCGCAGTGACTGGTCGGTTGGCAGGTACATGGGCGTTTTCCCCTCGAGAAAGGCGGGGCCTTGTCAGTTCCGGGCCTTGTCGGCCGCGTTGCCGGCCGCATTGCCGCTTTCCGCATCGGAGACGCCGGCCGTGCCTTCGCCGTCATTGTCCGCCTTTTTGCCGTCCATCTCTACGGACTTGTTTGCCTTGTCGTCGGCCGTTTCGGCAGGAGAGGTATCAAAAGTTCCTTGAGAGGCCGCTTCGGGAGCAGTTTCGGATGCTGTTGCGCCGGCAGCGTCCACGGCACCTTCGGACGTTTCGGACGCGCTCCCTTCCCCGGTGTTCATTGGCGCCTCTTCCCGAGGCTCTTCGCTCCCGGTCAGGGCCCCGCGAATCCAGTAGGTGTTGAAGCCGTCGTCGAGGAAGCCGTCCCGGATGTCCTTGTAGCCCGCGCCGGCAAAGAGCTGGCGGTATTCTTCCCTGGTTCTTCTCCAGCCCCAGAACTGCTGCTTGCGGATGCCCACGTAGTGGAGCACGCCGCGGATGCAGTTCTTGCAGAAATTGACGAACCGGGCTGCAAGGGTCTCCTCCTCGAGGAGCGAGGCGGAAAGACAGACGATCTCCCCCTCGGGAAGAAGCAGGAAGCGCAGATGATCGAGCGTGAGCGCCAGCTGGGCCTGGGGGATGCCGTAGTCCACCGCCGACAGGTAGATCATGTCGTAGAAGATGTCCGGCGAGAGGCAGTCCGGGGGCTGGCCGATGAAGATGCGGTCGGCCGGGATGAGGCGGCGCAGCCACTTCATGCACACGGTGGAGGGCTCGTTCACGTAGAGCTCGATGGCGTCGCCCATCTCCTTGATGAGCATGCGCTCCATGAAGCCCACGCCGCTGCCGAGGGAGAGGACGCGCATGGGCCTGTCCTCGCCCTTTTGCGCTTTCAGGGCCTTCAGGCGATCCGCGATCCACAGGGCGTCCTTGGCCTTGTTCTTGCGCCAGGTCTCGGGCAGGTCTTCCCACGTCTGGTATCTGCGGAACAGTTCCTCGTAGAAAACGGAATAGAACTTGGCGTCCGCAAGGTGAAAGAAATGGGTGTGCGCAAAGGTCGTGAACGGGATGCCCTGCCAGCTTTCCTGATAGAAACGACGCACCGCTGCCTCCTGGTCGGTCACGGGATTGGCTGCCAACATTTGCTGCCAGGCATTGGCTGTCAATCATCGGCTGCCGACCCTTGTAGCCCAAGCGCGCCATGACCGCAATTTGCCCCGAAACGGCCGACATCGCCCATGAGGGACGGCAATGCGGCGGCTTTCCTGCAAAAGCGCAGGAACCGGGGAATTTGCGGATTGTTCGGCACGCGCGGGCCTGTCGACCCATTTTCTAGCACAAGCCATGCCCTTTTGTGAAAAGGAATTTGCGCGAAAAATCCACCAAATTCGGACATGTTGCATTGCCGGGGCAGGAAACGTACAAAAAAGCAGGCCCGAGGGGAGGCTTTTCAGGCACGCCAGGCGACA
>CAZWOT010000061.1:0-11503 GCA_964635595.1 uncultured Desulfovibrio sp. | reverse complement strand
CGGCAGGTGGGTCAGCTTCTTCGTCTAGTGGGTCAAATACCATGTCGCGCAACAGGCGTCAGGCCAGA
Source organism: uncultured Desulfovibrio sp. (assembly GCA_964635595.1). Lineage (GTDB taxonomy): Bacteria > Desulfobacterota > Desulfovibrionia > Desulfovibrionales > Desulfovibrionaceae > Desulfovibrio. The sequence continues at coordinate 11,435 of CAZWOT010000061.1, read as the reverse complement.
CGCCCTCGATGACCTTTCCATTGGGCATCTTGTATCCGTCCTTGAAGTTGGCGGGGTCGTCTGCCTTGCGGCCTTTCTCGATCAATTCGTCCCAGGACATCTTTTCCCAGACGATGAAGGCCGTGTTGCCATTGGGCAGACGGTCGAAACCGTGGTGTGCCACCGTGTTTTCGTCACGAACCGTGTGCTCCCAAACGATGTTGCCGTCCCAGTCGTACTCGCGCAAGGTGCCGTGCCAGCCGCCAAAGGTCACGGGCGTGTCTGGCCCCTGCTCGAGACGCATCAGGTTTCCGTTGGGCAGAAGCTCGGCCATGAAGGCCTCGCGTCCCTGATGATCCCATTCATGGACCACGTTGCCTTCAAGATCGACAAGATAGGTTTTGGTGCCCCCACGGTGGTTCGTGTAGAGGACGTACCCGCCGTAGGATTTCTCCTTGTCGTAGTGAAGAACGCCGAGAGGACCATACAGGGCCTCATAGGCATGGGTGGAGAAAGGAACCGCAAAGAAGAGTGCCACGATGAGTGCCACGATGCGTGGCGCGAGAAGTGTCAGTTTGCGCATTTCTGGTCTCCTTGAGAAGAAGTACGCATGAGGTGCGGCTTCGGAAAATCGGTACGGGCCGACAGGCTTGGGACTACTGTGCGATGTCGGCCTTGAAAAGGAACTGGCGTGACGCCGAGCGGAACTTGACGAGCAGCTGCGGGTCGAAGGGAGCAAGGCCATGCATGTCCAGCGGCTGGTCGGGGGTGGCAAAACTCAGAAAATAGGGAAGCGAATGATCGCCGGTTGCGTCGAAGACCATCAGGGCGGCAGCCAGGGCATCGGACCTGTCGGGCCACTGCCAGGCTCCGTCCTCTCCTGGAAGGGGCTGAGCGTAAAAACGAACGAGCCCCCCCTTTGCGTTTCCGACGAGCTCGATGGTTCTGGCGAGTTCCGCAGTCGTGGGGGGAGTCAGCCCCAGACGTTTGTAGGCATCCGGGCCACCAGGGACATTCATGATGATTTTGGAGATGTCGCCGGTCTGCAAAAGCTTTTCCACAAGGTCCGGTTTTCTGCCGTCGCATTGCACAAGAACACTCAGGCCGCCCCTGGCAAGCCAGTGCACGACTTCCAGCAGATGATCTTCCTCGCCGTCGGGGCAACTGGAAACGTACAGTCCGGAAATCCAGCCATGCCAGAGGTCGCTGCGCACGACAGTTCCGTCAAGACCGTCTTTTGCCACAAGATAGGCCAGGATCACGCCTGATCCCTGATAGACCTTTTCTCCGTCCTGCAGGAGAGGGAATTCCACTCCTTCGGCACCTCGATAGATGCTTGGGCGGTTGGCCCTGTAGAAAGCGTTGAATGTCTTGGCGTCTTCCTTGTAGTCAACCGTGTCGTAGGACACGTTCTTATCTGCCAGCCAGGCTTTTACCGTACGGCAACGAATGCAGTCGGGGGCTGTGTACAGGACTATGGACATGGAGTTCTCTCCGAATGACAGGGGTCAGGAGGTTTTCCCGGCCCGCTGAAGCAAGTGACTCTTGTGCCTGTGGGGAAAGTTCGGAAATCGTGTGTCCGAGCATGCAGGGCCCTGTCTTTCGTTACAGCGTCAGGTTCCACCATGGTATGGCGACCAGGCCGATGAAAAACGCTGTCAGGATCATGCGTATGCCAAGCACCAGGGCCATGATTTTGAAGCTGATGTAACCGCTCGAGTAGAAATACAGATAGAGGGCATACTCATAGGGGAAGATGATGTTGTCGAGACCGTACTGGAACGCGAAGTACAGAATGCGTGGCTCGATCTGCAGGGCAACTCCAAGCTGCGCGATGGGCGTGGAGAACGCCGACGTGGCCGCAAGCGGAGTCAGAAGGAAATTCAAGGCTGCGCCCACGACATAGCTGGCAACACCGGTCATGGTTTCGCCCATGCCCTGCATGAGGGGCAGCACCTGGCCGGCGAGCCAGTCTGTTGCCTTAAGGGCCTGGCCGGCCGAACCGATGCTCATGCACCCCATGATGAAAAAGAGCGGGGCAAAGTTGATGGCAGACAGCTTCTTGCCATCCATGAGGCCAATGCCCGGCAAAAAGGCAACAACCGTTATGATGATGAGCACCGTACCGGCAGAAATGCCGTGGAAGCGGTCCGTTGCGAGCAGAACGATGGTGCCAAGCAGCAGGTACAGGGCACGACGCTGCTCGTCCGACATGGGGCCAAGGGTTTCATATGTCTGCGTCACGGCCGTCGACAAGTGTTCCTTCGGCACACGCACGCGCAGGACTACCAATATCACAGCCACGGACATGACAAGGTAGAGCATGCCGGGGACGAAATTGTAGAGCGCGTATTCCAGCCACATGGTCTGCGTGCCCAGGACCTTGTCCACCAGGGCCATGCCCATGACGAGATCGGCTGCACCGGTGAGATAGCACAGCTTGGTGGCTCCGACGGCGCAGCAGGTGGCAAGCAGGACGGCCGAGGCTTCCTTGCTCCTGGCCTCGAAGCCGAGCGTATCGCACAGGGCCACGGCAATGGCCGTGAATATGGCGGCCTTGCCCATGATCGAGGGCACAAGGGGAGCAACGATGGCTGCGCCGATGGCAATGCCCACAATGGCACCGACAAAGGTTCCACCCATCGACTTGATGCAGGCCAGAGCGATGCGCCTGCCAAGTCCTGTGGAGGACATTATCTTGCCGAGAACAAAACCGCCTATGACGGTGATTGGCACGTCACCGAGCCAGGAAGAGAAGACGACCCTTTGCGGCACCCCACAGAAGAGCACGTACAAAATGGGCAGGACGAGGGCAACGGCCGTGTCGTTCAGCGTTCCCATGGCCCAGGCAGACACGGCCCAGAGCGTGACGCAGAGGAACACGATCATGGGCCGGGTCAGACTCGGGTCCTCTGCGAAGGTAGACAGGCCGACAAAGAGGAGCAGAGGCAAAGCAAACGACAGTCCCCATTTCAGGAAAACGGGTCGGCTCAGTTCTTGTGTGTTCAGCAACATGGAGACTCCGCGATTGACGCAGGTGCTGCGCAGAACGTACGGCTCGGCACCCGCGGAAGCGGGGCGTCCTTCTGCAGGACCAGAAGGAGCCCCGCCATGTCTGGCTAAGCGTCAGATTCTTCTTCAACACTGGCGATGCACAGCGCATTGCTGCCGCCATAGGGGGCGCAGCCGGGAACCGTGACCTCGCGATCCCTGTCGCCCATCTTGGCGGCCCCGGGCACACGGAACGTTGTCCAGTCCACGCGCTCGATGGGCGTTTCGACCGGCCTGGCAACCTGGGGCACCCATTCGTACGGCACACGATAGGCGCGGTAGGTCATGTTCATGGGCACATGCTTGCCCCAGTAGGGAGCTATGAATTCCCAGACAATCTCGTGATCCGCCGTGACTTCGAAGACGCGGCCGTTGGAGCCCTCCGTGATGAGGGTGTTGCCGTTGGGCAGGCGCTGGGCTCCGGAGATGAACGGGCTGTAGAAGCGGCTCGAATCCATGGGTTCCAGGAAGCCGGCTTCCTTGGGCGTGTACTGCCACACAATCTTCATGCTCACGGGGTCTATTTCGAGGACGCGGCTGTAGTCGCGCAGGGCGGCCTTGACGCCCATGGGCGAACCGGGATTCGGCAGATCGTAGCCGCCCCAGCCGCCGTTGTCGTACACCAGGATGTTGCCGCCGCCGGGAAGGGTGGCGGGAATCATGTGGCAGTGGTGCTGGCCGATGATCCAGCCAATCTTTTTGGCAGCACCCTCGTTGTAGTAGGGACCAAGCTGCCACACGACCTTGCCGGTGGCCTTCTCGATGATGAAGAGAATGTTGGTCTCGCGGCCGTCGCAGATGATGTTCTCCGGATGGAAGCGCTTGTCGCCCGCGTCGTACCACTTGTTGGGACCAAGGCGGGACATGGAGTTGATGTGCATCCAGTCGCCCATGCCTTCGGGCTGGCAGGGACGGTAGTTGGGATTGCGGGCAAGGGCGTTCTTGCTGCCCTCGTTGAAGCCGAATTCGTCAAAGTGGTCGCTGCAAAGCCATTCCCAGACGATGTCGCCGTCCCAGTCGCATTCAACAATGAGGTCGTCGAGCAGCTGCTTGTCGGATATCTTGCTGTTGCGGACGTTGCGGTGGCTCAGAACCAGGGTGTTGCCGCCGTCGGTGCGGGGCTCCATGCCGGGAGCGTAATACCCGACAGGGTTGCCCTCACGCTGGAAATCGTGGTGATAACGCGCCATCCAGCGAGCTTCCTCGCCCGCGTCCTCGATGTACTCGACCTTGTCGAACACCCAGGTCACGTTGCCGTCCCAGTCCACCTGGACGAGGTCAAGACCGTCCTGAATGCCGAATTTGCCGGATCTGCGACCGCGGCTCGTGATAAGCACGCCGCCGGGGAAAATCTTGTTGGGCATGCCAAGCACGCCGCGCCAAACGTTGACTTCACGGCCGTTCATGTCCATCAGGACGGCGCCCACTTCCTGAGCCTGATAAATGGTGTAGCCGGACCAGCACTTGTCGGGATTGTAGATGGTTACGCCAGAGGGGTAGACTGTAGGATGACCCATATGAACTCCTTTGATTTGAGGGCAGGGAGCCCTCATTTAAGAAAAAAAGAACTATCGCAGAAAACACGGGCTCGCGCCGCGCCTGCAACTCATCACTGCTCCGCGACTCTTCTGCGGAGCCTCATGCACATACGGGGGACATTTGGATTTTGGACCAACCGACCGATGGCGCGAAAACCGCCATTTGTCGGATATTCGGAGAAGTGCGAACCTGAAATTGACTGAAGGATTCCCCGCCTGACGTGCTTGACCAAAGAAAAAAAAGCCGTCCTTGAGTGAAATTAGTAACAAGGGCGAGAAACCAAAATCGTTGCTTGAGCTACAAAAATGTAGAAAATTTCGACTTTTGAAAAAAAAATTTCCGGCACCCAACAGCAAGTGCCCGGCATCACTTTTGTGCAGACAATATCGACTGCTTTTTCTACGCAATCGGCGCTTTTGGCGGGAATTTCCCCGCGCAGGCTGTCAAGCGCGGGATAAAGAGATCCACCAATACGCGGAATGATATGACCCGCTCTCCCGCCCTGGGTGACCCCAGGGGCCACTCAGGGCGGAAGAGCGGGGGAGATACGACGTCGCCGTATGACCGGGCCGAGCCTTGATGCACCCGTCACCAGAAAGAACCGCAAAAAAAACAAGGCCTTGCCCCGGGGACAAAAACCCCGAAAGGACAAAACCTTGATTTGCAGTCGGCTGCAGGGCTGCTTTGCGACCCTGCTCATGTGTAGCGGTCCTGTGGACCGTCGGTCGAATTTTCTGCCCCTTCAGGAGCCACAGACGTGTCCTAGGCCTCGGCCTTCATGGCCTGGGTCTGGGCCGCCTGGTAGAGCGCCTCCAGCAGGGGATCGAGCTCGCCTTCCATGATGCGGTCGAGGCTGTAGAGGGTCAGGTTGATGCGGTGGTCCGTGCAGCGGCCCTGGGGAAAGTTGTAGGTGCGGATGCGCTCGGAGCGGTCCCCAGAGCCCACCTGGGCGCGGCGGTCCGCCGCCTGCTCGCTGTTCTGGCGCTCCTGCTCGAGCTGCAGAAGTCGGGAGGCGAGCACTTTCATGGCGCGGGCCTTGTTCTTGTGCTGGCTGCGCTCGTCCTGGCAGGTGACCACGAGACCGGTGGGAATGTGGGTGATGCGCACCGCGGACTCGGTCTTGTTGACGTGCTGGCCGCCCGCGCCGGAGGCACGGTACACGTCTATCTTGATGTCCTCGGGCTTGATGTCCACGTCCACTTCCTCGGCCTCGGGCATGACGGCCACGGTGGCGGCGGAGGTGTGGATGCGACCCTGGGCCTCGGTGACGGGCACACGCTGGACCCGGTGGGTGCCGGCTTCGAACTTCAGATGGCTGTACACCTTGTCGCCAGAGATGAGGCAGATGACTTCCTTGTAGCCGCCGGCTTCCGTGGGCGACTCGCTCATGATCTCGACCTTCCAGCCCTTGAGCTCGGCGTAGCGCGAGTACATGCGGAAGAGATCGCCCGCGAAGAGGGCTGCCTCGTCGCCGCCGGTGCCGGCGCGGATCTCGAGGATGGTGTTCTTCTCGTCCAGCGGATCCTTGGGAATGAGGTGGACCTTGAGCGCGTGCTCGATCTTCGGAAGCTCTTCCTCGAGCACGTGAAGCTCCTCCTGGGCCATGGAGCGGATGTCCTGGTCGGGGTCGTGGAGAAGCTGCCTGTTTTCCTCGATCTGAGTCCTGACGCTGCAATAGGTGCGGAAAAGCTCCACCACGTCCTTCAGGTCGGCGTGGGCCTTGCCGAGCTTCTTGAACTGCTCCGGGTCCGAATAGACATTCGGATCCGAGAGAGCCTCCTCAAGCTCCATGTACTTCTTTTCCAGACCTTCGAGTTTGGCAAACATCTCTACACTCCCGCCCCAAAAAGCGGCATTCACGTCCTCGAGCCTTCCCGATTCGATTTTCTTGCAGCGCGAGGCCAGCCAAACGGGCATCCCGCTCCATGCGCCGTCTTCAGATGCGCGTGTAGGGGACGGTCCTGACCTCGTAGGACGAGGGGCCAAGGGCTTCCTTCAGGGCCACGAGGGCCACCTCGAGGTGCTCGCGCTCGGGCTCGACGGTGGTGAGCTTCTGCAAAAAGAGCCCGGGAGCCCGCAGGCAGGTGGCGCAAACGCCCTTCTTCATGCGGGCGCTCGTCTTGATGAGTTCGTAGGAGAGGCAGGCTACGGGCACGACCAGGACGAGCTTGAAGGCTATGGAGCCCAGGTGTCTCGCGATCGTGCTCTCCGGCGTCCAGACGCTCAGAAAAAGCGGCACCAGCACCGAGTGGCAGAGCACCGAGACGAAGACCACGAAGAGCAGGAATGTGGTCCCGCATCTTGGGTGCAGGCGGCTTTGGGCCGCGGCCAGTTCCACGTCCACGGGCTGTCCCGTCTCGAAGGCGTGGATGGTCTTGTGCTCGGCGCCGTGGTACTGGAAGACGCGCCTGATTTCCGGGATGCGCCCTATGACGAGGATGTAGCCCACCAGCACCACGAGCTTGAAAAAGCCGTCCCAGAGCTGGAAGGAGACGTCCTGGACATCGCCGGACAGCCCCGCAAGCGTCAGAAGGCAGGTGAGCGCGTGCGGCAGGACGAGCGAGAGCAGAAGCGCGAAGGCCAGCGAGACCACGAGGGTCGCGATGAGGCGCCAGCCCTCGAGGGGCGGCTCGTCGTCCTTGCCCTGCAGCTCGGCCGATCGATTAAGGGTCTTGATGCCGTTTACGAGCGTTTCGACAAGAATGGGGAAGCCGCGCACAAAGCGCGTTTTGCGCACCCTTCCGGACAAGAAGGAAGACCAGAGCCTGCGTTCGCCCACAATGCCCTGATCCAGCCTTGCCCCGAGACCATAGGCGGCCCCGTTGCGCATCATGACGCCCTCAAGCACGGCCTGACCGCCCACGTGGGGCATGTCGTCGGCGGCCGCGAGCGCGCCAAGGCACAGAAGACTACTTCTTCTCAAACTTCGCGTACTTCTTGCGGAAGCGGTCGATGCGGCCGGCGGTGTCGAGGAAGCGCTGCTTGCCCGTGAAGAAGGGATGGCAGGCGGAGCAGACTTCGACATGCACCTGCTCGCCGCGGGTGGAGAGCACCTGCTCGCTGTTGCCGCAGGCGCAGGTGATGGTCGCCTTGTACACCGTGGGCTGAATATCTTTTTTCATGGGAGGGTCCTCTGAAGAAATCGCATGGACAAAGCGTTCCATGCGTGCCAGACGGCCGGGATATAGGCCGCCTCGAAAAAGGAAAGTCCTCATATATCAAAAGAGGCGGACTGGCAAGCCCGATTTTTCGGCCAAGGAGCGGTGACAAGCTTCCTTTCCCGCAAGCCCCAGGACCTCTCGCGTTATTCAGAACTGAAGCGTCAGGCCATTGAAGCACGTGCCCAATTGGGGCTGGCTCCAGCTACCCCCTGAACGGATACACTCCGGTAGCTGGGCTTGATTTCTGAGGCATGGTTTGGGTAACATAGCCATAGTTTGAGGCATTTTTTATGGAGTTGGACTTGCTGCCAATGCGAGAGGCCCGCGGTCAACTCCCGGATGCTGCTGAACATGAGCAGCACACGTGTATTTCCAACAGATTCTCTGCACTTTCTTGGGCCAGGCAGAACAACAAGAGCAAATGACTGAAGCTGAGTAAGAGATGGTCCGAAAACAGGCTTGGCATGGGTGTAAGTAATTGATTTTCTTGATACCTGCTGGACTTTTCGGACCATCTCTAAGTACAAGTGATTTTCAAGCACCCTCAGTGCATATCCTCAAAACTTAGAGATGATCCGGAAAGTCCCGCGTGCATTAAAAAAATCAAGGACTTACAGCTAAGAAAACCCTGTTTCCGGATCATCTCTTATCCTGTTCGACAGGAGTAACAATATGTTCAATAAAAAAAGCACTATAGCACTGATGAAAATCAAGGGCATTGGCATTGCCACAGCTCGTGCCGTTATAGATAAATGTGACGGGAAAACTGTTGATTCAGCAAATGATTTGCTTGATGCCATACAAATGTGTGGCAAGCTCAAAAAATCCTCTCCAAACATCACAGATTGCAAAACGGCACTGGAAGAAGCAAGTAAAATTATTGATAATTCTGAGAAGCATGGCATAAAAATCATTGTATATAATGACAAGGATTTCCCAGACAAACTTCTTGAGACCACGGATGAATCTGGAAAGTCTCGAGTGCCTATAATACTCTACTGCAAAGGGGATACTGCCTTGTTGAAACAACGTGGAGTGGCAATTATAGGTACAAGGAACCCTACTCCTGAGGGGGCGAGCGTTGCGTTTAGGAGCGGAGAGTTCTTCGCGAAACACAAATACAACATCGTTAGCGGCCTTGCTCTTGGCTGCGATACGGAAGGCCACAAAGGTGCTTTGCACATGGACGGGAAGACGACTGCTTTGCTCGCTCATGGGCTTGATACGGTCTATCCGCCACAAAACAAGGGACTTGCGCAAGATATCGTCAGTTCAGGCGGTCTTCTTGTCAGTGAATATGCCTTAGGAGAAAATGTTACGCGATACACTCTGGTTGATAGAGACAGGCTTCAGGCTGCACTGGGCTCAGCGACGATCGTCATTCAAACTGGAGTAAAAGGCGGGACAATGCATGCTGCCAATATAACTTTCCTAATGAATAAACCATTATACTGCATAAAATACAGTGACAGCAAAAAAATACCAAATGACAAAATTTCTGGAAACAATAAACTTGTAATGGAAAACAAGGCAAAATTTATATCAATAGGTGATTTTAATTCTGTAAAATCTGAAATTGAATTGTTTGATCATAACGAATCAAGCAAAAAAAAATTATACACAAAAACATTATTAGATATATGCAAATGAAAAGTATCATTTTTGATCTTGATATGACATTGGTAGATTCAAGAATTGCTGAAAATTTGCGAAGGCAAAGAAACTGGGGTGAAGTTTATAAATTGATAAATAGATTTATTTTATATGATGGATTAGACGAAATTTTTAAATTAATAAGAATCTATAAAATAAAATGTGCTATTGTAAGCAGCGCCCCAAACTCTTATGTAAAAAAAGTAGTAAATTATTTTTCTATACCATGCGATCATATAGTTGCATATCATGATTGTGTTGAGCACAAACCATCACCAGAATGCATTATTAAAGCCGTTGATTATCTCAGAGTTGATCCAAAAAGAACAATATCACTTGGCGATAATGTATACGATATTATAGCATCTAATAATGCAGGTGTTGAAAGTATCGCATGCCTCTGGGGAGCTCAAAATATTTCTGAACTTATGAACTCAGATTATAGCCATGCAATAAGACATCCATCAGAAATAAAAACACTGTTACGCTAGAGGAATAATATGGGCAGTTTTATCACTTTTCTTATAATTATTTTTATTATAAGTTTATTTTCGCCAAGATCATCAGCGAAGAAAGATACTAAATTAATCACGGATGACAAAAAAGATTCATCCACAACAGTAAAACCAAAATCAAACACAATAGAAAAACAAGAACATAGTCAAGATTGCAAAAATAATATTATAAATACTGCAACAACTTGTAAAACAACAAATAGTATACCCCGCGGAGAGGCCAAGGCTACCTTGCAGGGGCAGTGTCGCGAGCTGAAAGAGCGGATTGAGTCGCTCGGCAATGATGGTGAGATACGCGAACTCAAAACTAGTCTCGAGAGGCCTGGTATTATAACTCCAGAAAATAAGCAAAAGAGCGATATCGAAAAATCTTCATCACAAAGAACAGTGGTGCAATGTCCTGGCACAGAAGGAGAGAAGGAGCTATGCCAGCAGGAAATTGTAAATTCACTTAAATTTGCTGTATCAAAGTGGCCAGTTTGTAGGCAAGGCACGTATCATGTATACTCATTTTTCAAATACTACCCGACATCTGTAAGAAATATTCCAGACCAAGACATGGCAAACAGAAAAGCTGTGTGGTGTTTCAAGGATGGAGATTCAAAAAATAACTCGAACTATGATATTATCCTCAATAGAACACTAGACATTTGTTATAAACTCATAAATAATACATTTGGAAATAATTCAAAATATCTGACATTATTTTGCATACCAGCATCTTCAAGAGCAAAAAATGAACTAAGATATAGGAATTTTTCGAATCTTTTATGTGCAAAAACAAATATGATTAATTCTTTTAATCATGTTTATGTAACTCATGACGGCAATCCAAAACATATTTCCTACTTTAACAAAGTGCCAAATGTAGTAAATATCAATCGGCCTTTTTTTAAGAATAAAAATATTTTAATTTTTGATGATATTATAACAAAAGGTGTTAGTATTGTAAATATGGGGCAACTTCTAGAATCCACAGGCGCAACAGTAATAGGTGCCCTGACACTTGGAGTGACGTGTCATACTGTTCAAGGATTTTATCCAATTTACCCCGTTGAATAGATTCCAGGTATCCGTTCAGGGGGTGGCCTGAGCCAGCTCCAATTTTGGGGCACATGAACCAGTGATCCATGAAGTCATACAGCAGGTCAGGAGTCCAGGAATTTTGAGCTGTCACTCGTCGCCGCATATGAATGCAAATCCCTACGTCAACCAGGTGGCTCTGCGTAACTTTTCTGCTTGGGAGGACTGGCATATCCCATTGATATGAGATATGGGAAAGTCATGAAGCAGACTATCGAGCAAACGCCAGATCGCGTCCCAAGCCGGGAAATGGTCACGACCCTCTCTCGTGAAGAGCTGGCTGATCTCGTTTTACGTCTGCTTGCTATGCGCGAGAGGGATAAGCAAGAGATCCAGGTAATTACTCAGCACCGCTCTGTAGACCCCACGGCCAGCCGCCATGGTGACTGTTGTACCTGGCTTATGGAAATTCCGGAAAGATTATACGAGTAGCAATACCAATTTTATCAATTAA
>CAZWOT010000060.1:0-11774 GCA_964635595.1 uncultured Desulfovibrio sp. | reverse complement strand
TCTCCCTTCTGCCGGCGTTGGATGCTTCCTTTGCCTGCCTCGACGGACTGAGCATTCAGGAGAGGAGATGGCGCATGGAACAGCTGATCACCCGGCAGATGTTTTTGGAAGATTTGGCGCGTCGCGTCGAAACTGACGAAAATCGACAACCCTTCGTGCGATTGTGTGAGGAACTCATGTTGCAGGATAGCCTCGCTGCATGAAACCTGGAAACAGGTGAATATCGATTTATGGCATCGGCGGAAATCTGTACGGCCAGTGTCTTTGCCATCATTGTCTCCAGTTGCATTTTTCTGAGCGTAGTACGTGAAGCCAGAAAATGCTACAGAAATTTAGGCTGCCAACTGCTTTGTAATTTTCTGACAGCTCCCAGCGACGCGCCGAAAGGCATGGCCTTGTAAAGCTGACGCTGCGAAGGCAAGGGGGCCAACGGCGACTGCCTGGGCCAGTGAGGGGAGTGCCCTCTCCCGCAGAAGCCCGGCTCACGGCGGCGACAGCACTCAAATCGGCAGAAGCAGCCAAAGGTTGCACTTGAAACGAAAATCTGCGCTCGAGATTTTCGGTACAGGAACTGCCTTGAAGTGCATGCAGGTGTCGGCCGGCTGCCCTTCTGGACGCATCGTTCGCGCGGGCGCGGCTCCCCTGCCCCTACCCGTTTTTTCTCTGCAGGCGGTCGCGCACGAGCAGGGCCACCATGTTCATGCCGAGCACGAGAAAGATGAGGACAATGGCCGTGCCGTACTGCAGGGGCCGCGTCTTGTCGATTTCCGTGCCCGCGGTGGCCAGCACGTAGATATGGTAGGGCAGGCACATGACCGAGTCGAAAATCGAGGTCGGGGTCTTGGGCGTGAAGAAGACCGCGGCCGTGAACATGACCGCGGCGGTCTCGCCAGCGGCTCTGGCGACGCCCAGAATGGCGCCCGTGAGCATGCTCGGCATGGCGCAGGGCACGACCACCCTCGCGATGGTCTGTGCCTTGCCGGCGCCAAGGGCCAGGGAGGCCTCGCGGTAGGTGTCCGGGACGCTGCGAAGCGCTTCTTCCGAGGTGCTGATGATGACCGGCAGCGTCAGCACGGCCAGCGTCAAAACGCCGGAGAGGATGCTCACCCCGAGTCCCAGGTAGGTCACGAAGAAGGAGAGCCCGAAAAGGCCGAAGATGACCGAGGGCACGCCAGCAAGATTGTTGACGCCAAGGCGTATGGCCGCGGCAAGGCGGCTTTTGCCGGCGTACTCGTTCAGATAGAGGGCCGAGGCAACGCCCAGCGGAAAGGCGATGACAAGCGCCCCCAAAGCCAGGATGGCCGTGCCGATGATGCAGGGGAGGATTCCTCCCTCGGTCATCATGTTGCGGGGAGTCTCGGTCAGAAACTCCCAGGAGAGCACGGGCAGACCGTTGGCGGCGAGGTAGGCGCACACGGCCGCGAGCACAAGCACGTTGGTCCAAGCAGAGATGCGCAGAAAGGCGAACATGGCCTTTTCCTGGGCCCCGCGGGAAACGATTCCCCTGTGAATGGCGATTTCCTGCATGTCTGTCCCCCTAGAGCGGTTTTATATTGAAGTTTAACGACATCTACCTTAAGAACTGTCAGAAAATAACTCATTAGCAAGTTATCGCTTTTGCTATCGGTTTTGGCAGTAGTTTCAGCAGGTTATCATCGTGCACAGATGAAAATCAGGCTGTTTTCTGATGAGTTGTTTCCTGATGGTTCCTTACCTTACATTGCGAGAGGAGGCCTCCTCCCCCTCTCACCTCCCCTAGCAAGTTCTCAAAAAAGCAGGAGAGTCCCATGAAGCACGCCAGTGGAGAAATTCGCAGATTAGTAATTGATGCTTGCAAGAACGGCAAAATGACTAGAAAGCAGGCAAGTGAAATTACGGGTTATTCTACTGTAACAATATGGCATTGGTGCAGCAAAGAGCAATATTCACCTAAGCCAAAAGGGCATATGCCTCCTGCATTTAATGAACAAGAACAAAATGAATTAAAAGAATTTGTGGCAATTAACAAAGATGCTACCCTCAAAGAGATCAGAGAGTATTTTGGCAAGGATTGTTGCATTGCTACTGTTCATAACACTCTAAGGCGGCTTGGCTTAAGATACAAAAAGAAAAGTCTTCATGCTGATGAAAGAGACGATGATGAAGTTGTTAAGCAACGTGAAAAGTTTAAAAAAGATGTTTAAGCAATTGAACCACTTAAATTACATTTTCTTGACGAAACATCATCTCGAACAGATATGACAAGATTATACGGCAGGAGTTACAAAGGCGAGCGATGTGTTGATTCAGCTCCAGGCTCTTGGGAAACCGTAACACTTATGGCATCTTTCAGTTTGGACGGACATATAGAACCAGTTGTATTTAACGGTGCGCAAAATAGAAAAACATTTGAAAATTGTTTTGAGAAATTTATACTCCCTACATTAAAGCAAGGAGATACATTTATTTTAGACAACCTGAGTTCTCATAAATCTGAATACGTAATTAAGTTATGTGAAGACAAGGGTGTTAATGTAATGTTTCTTCCTCCATATAGCCCTGACTTAAATCCGATAGAAAAATTATGGAGCAAGGTCAAGCAGTTCCTCAGAGGCATCAAGGCCAGGACTCGTGAGACCCTTGAGGAGGCCATTGTCAAGGCCATTGATGCAGTGACTGTCGCTGATATCAGGGGGTGGTACCGTGAGGCCGGTTATGTCTCCTGACGTACTAAATTTCAATGTAAAACCGCTCTAGAGGCTCGAGGTGCCCACCTGCCGGTGCCTGGCCGCGATGCGGGCGGCGGCGATGTTGAAGAGGAAGGTGAAGACGAAGAGCACCATGCCGATGGCAAAGAGCGCGTGGTAGTGGTCCGAGCCGAAGGGCGCCTCGGCCATTTCCGCGGCAATCGACGCCGGCATGGGGCGTATGGGCGCGAAGAGCGAGTCGGGAATGATGCCGGCTCCGCCCGCACACATGAGCACCACCATGGTCTCGCCTATGGCCCTCGACATGCCGAGCATGACGGCGGTGCCGATGCCGGAGATGGCCGCGGGCACGACCACCCGCACGATGGTCTGCCACCGGGTGGCTCCGAGGGCCAGGGAGCCCTCGCGCAGGGAGTTCGGCACGGCGTGCAGGGCGTCCTCGGAGATGGAGCAGATGGTGGGCACGGTCATCACCGTGAGCACGAGGCCCGCATTGAGGAGGTTAAGGCCGGTGGAGGCCCCGAATACGTCCTGAATGAAGGGGGCGAGCAGCACCATGCCGAGAAAGCCCAGAACCACCGAGGGGAGTGCCGCCAGAAGCTCGATGAAGGGCTTGAGGATGCGCCGGGTGTTGGCGTGGGCGATTTCGTTCAGGTAGATGGCCGTGAGCACCCCGAGCGGGATGGCAAGGGTCGAGGAGAGGAGCGTCACGGCCAGTGATCCTGCCAGAAGGGGGAGGATGCCGAAGACGCCGGGCTCTTCCGAGGGGTACCAGAGCTCGCCTAGGAAGAACTCCCCGGGCGAGTAGCGGGCAAAGAGCGGCAGCCCCTCCATGAAGAGGAAGAGCACGATGCCCGCGAGGGCCAGAAGGGAAACGAGGGCGGTCATGGCAAGGACCTTGCGCACGAGCGTTTCCATGAAACGTGAATTGGTCAAGCGGGCACCCTCCGTATGCTGGGTCCTTGTGCTTCAGGGCCCGTCGGGCCTTCGGGCACAGGGGCCTCCCGATCATGCCTTCAAAAAAGACCATGCCCGGCCGGCCGGGGTCGTTTCCCTGCCAGCCGGGTTTTGGGGCTTGTCAAGTCAATCCATGCCGGGGGGTGTAGATACGGAACCTTGTTTTTTGCCGATTTGACCCCTTCTCATGGCGACGTCGTAGGTTCTTCTTACGAGTGCATCGACTTCGGAATCCCCCACCCGTTGCCCACTTTCATTCTTTGTCCTGAGCGTGAGCAGGTACGATTCCCCCAAAAAAATATCTGCACCCCATGCCGGGGCCTTTTCCCGCAGGACCCCGGGCATGGGCGAAGCTCGAAAATGGGGGCTACTTCACGGGCATGGGGATGTAGCCGGCCTCGGCCACGTCCTTCTGGCCCTTGCCGGGGTCGAGCATGTAGTCCATGAAGGCCTTCACGTTGCCCCTGGGCTCGCCGTTGGTGAAGAGGAAGAGTTCGCGGGAGATGGACCACTTGCGGGAAATGGCGTTCCCGGGGGTGGGCTCGGTGCCGTCCACCTTGAGGCCGTGCACGCTCTTGTCGAGGTAGCCGAGACCCACGTAGCCGATGGCGTTCACGTTCTTGGCCACGGCCTGGACGACGGCGCCGTTGGAGGCCTGCATGAGGGCGGCGGGCATGACGCGCTCCTTCTTCATGACAAGCTCGTTCCAGCACTCGAAGGTGCCCGAGGAGGTGTCGCGGCTGATGACCACGATCTTGCCGTCGGCGCCGCCAAGCTCCTTCCAGTTGGTGATCTTGCCGGCGTAGATGTCCTTGAGCTGCCCGGAGGTGATGTCCTTCAGCTTGTTGTCGGGATGGACCACGGGAACGATGGCGTCGAAGGCGATGGCGAAGCGCCTGGGGTCGACCTTCTTGTCGTTGGCGGCCTTCTCCTCCTTCTCGTGCATCTCGCGCGAGCTCATGGCCACGTCGCACTGGCCTTCGATGAGGGCCTTGATGCCGTTGCCGGAGCCGCCGCCGGAAATGGAGAGGGCGATGTCTGGATGGGCGGCCATGAAGGCCTCGGAGGCCTTCTGAACCACCGGAAGCACGGTGGTGGAGCCGTTGATGACGACCTGTTCGGCGGCCTGGGCGCCGGCGGCCGGGATGAGCAGGGCGGAGCCCGCGACGGCGCAGCAAAGCAGTTTGCCAAGGGTAGTGGACATGATGCGTTGTCTCCCGCGGGCCCTGTTGCCTTGGAGCCCGCCTTTGGCCCTGCCGGGCATGGGGACCGGTCGTCCCGCCCGCCAGGGCCGTTCACGTGATTGGGGGTATTTCTTGATGCAGGCCCACAGGATTGGGCCGCTCCTTGCGGAAAGTTCCCTTGCCTCAAAGGGCATCGCCCCCGAAGGGAAGCTCCCGCAGGGATTGGCCCGCGGGGCCTGTTCGTGGGCAAGGAAAAGCCCCCTTTGTTACATGGCCGTGACGGGCATGTTGAAAAATGGTGAAAGGGAGCAATCCCAGCTTCAGTGGCCAAAATCATGGCTCCACGGGGGGTTGCGGGGATTGTGGGCAGGATTCGGGAGCGGATTTTCAGGCAAGGAGACCGTCCGCCTCCCGGCCTTGCGCACGCGAAAAGGAAAAAAGAGCCCGTTGTCACCAAATTGTCATGCGTGCATCATGCTTTTGTGACCCGCGGGGGGTGCATTGGCTTCGCTTTTTGGCTTTTGCGGGGATGTCGGGTCCCCATGGAGGAAACATGTCGGAAGGGACCGTTCTGATCATCGAGGACGACGCGGACATCCGCGACCTTCTCCACTTCAATCTCGCGGGCGAGGGCTTCGAGCCCCTCGAGGCCGCGGACGGGGTGACGGGCCTCGAGCTGGCCAAGGAACACCTCCCCTGCTGCATCCTGCTCGATCTCATGCTTCCGGGCCTCGACGGCCTCGAGGTGTGCCGCAGGCTTGCCGCCAACCCCAAGACCCAGGACATCCCCATTCTCATCCTGACCGCCAGGGGCGAGGAGATGGACCGCGTGGTCGGCCTCTCGCTGGGCGCCGACGACTACGTGGTCAAGCCCTTCAGCGTGCGCGAGCTCATGCTGCGCATCCGCGCCATCTTGAGGCGCCGCAACCGCCCGCAGTCGGCCGCGGTGGAGGCCCACGACATCCGCCTCGACCCACAGGCCCACCGGGTGAGCGTCAAGGGCGAGGAAGTGGTGCTTACGGCAACGGAGTTCCGTCTCCTCGAGGACCTCATGCGTCACCAGGGGACCGTGCGCACCCGCGAGCAGCTCCTCGACAAGGTCTGGGGCTACAGCTTCGACGGCTATGCGCGCACCGTGGACACCCACATGCGCAGACTGCGCTCCAAGCTCGGCGAGCAACAGAAGTTCCTCGAGACGGTGCGCGGGGTGGGCTACCGCTTCAGCGCCTGACCTGGCAAATGCAAAAGGCCTGGATCAGCAAATTTTTCGTGAAAAGGCCGGAAGCAAACGGCCTTTCTCTGCAAGCACACGGGGAGCGCCATGCTCAAATCCTTCACGGTACGCGTATTTGCGAGCGTGCTCGTCGCGGCCTTTCTGGCCATGGCGATCACGGTCTTCTACGGCACGAGGACCATCGAGGTCGGCCAGGAGACGGACACGCGCGACAGGCTGCTTTCCGAGGCCTCGCTCGCGGGCGCTCTCTACCTGCAAAACGGGCGCGACGCGGCCGCCATCTTCGAGCGCTTCCAGGCGAGCACGGCCCCCGACTACGACAACGACCTGCGCATCACCATCCTCGACGACGCCGGCAACGTGGTCTACGACAGCGCTCCCGACACCGAGCTCTCCCAGTTCGACAACCACGAGGACAGGCCGGAGATCATGAAGGCCAGATCCGAGGGCGCGGGCTGGAGCTTTCGCGAGAGCGGGTCGTTGAGCACCCGCTTCATCTACGCGGCCGTGGCGCTGGAAGAAGGGACGATCCTGCGCCTGGCCATGCCCATGGCCACGGTGCAGGACGAGATCTGGGAGCGCAAGGAGCTCCTCTTCAAGGCCGCGGGCTGGACCGTGATCATCTCGCTCCTGTTGGCCGTCCTGGTCTCCCTCTCCCTGAAAAATTCCTTTCTGCCCATGATCGGCATCGTGCGCGACATCGCCGAGGGCAAGCTCCATCGCCGCCTTGCCCAGGTGCCGGGGCGGGAGTTTGTGCCCCTTGCCGAGGCCGTCAACTCCATGGCCAAGAGCATCGAGGAGCAGGTGCACTCCTACGCCGACAAGACGGCTCAGCTCGAGACGGTCTTGAACAGCATGAGCGACGGCGTGCTCGTGCTCGACCCGAAAGGGCAGATTCGCCGCTTCAACAAGGCCATGGAGCGCTGCTTCCCGGAGGTGCGCGAGGCTGTCGGCCGCCAGGTGGTCGAGGTCATCCGCTCGCCCCAGGTGCAGAACGCGGTGGAGGGCCTGCTTGGCGATTCGCGCCAGCGCCAGTCGGGGTTGGGCAACGTTTCCCTGCACCTCGGGCTTTCCGACGGGCAGGTCTTCTCGGTCTTTCTCTCGCGCCCCCCGAAGCCCGACGGGCGCTGCGGACTTGTGGCCGTGTTCCACGACGTGACCGAAATCATGCGCCTCGAGCAGGTGCGAAGGGACTTCGTGGCCAACGTGAGTCACGAGCTCAGAACCCCGCTCACGGCCATCAGCGGCTATGCCGAGACCATTCTCTCGGTGAAGGACACCGAGAAGTGCCACAAGTTCGCGGAAGTCATTTTGCGCAACGCCTACGGCCTCGAGCGCATGATCAAGGACCTGCTCGATCTCACCCGCCTCGAGCGCGAGGGCACAAGCCGCCAGCTTGTGGCCGTGAACGTCCTCGACAGCGCCATGGAGGCCCTGGACGTGTGCCGCCAGGCCCTGGAGGAGCGCGGGGTGCGGGTCGAGTGCACCATTCCAGCCGGCTGCGAGGTTCTGGCGGACACCATCTACCTGAGCCAGGTCTTCAGAAACCTGCTCGAGAACGCGGCCCGCTACGCCGAGACAGGCAGCACCGTGCGCCTGTCCTCGCGCAACGACAACGGCCAGGTCTTTGTCAGGGTGCAGAACAAGGGCCCCATCATCCCGGCCCAGGACCTCGAGCGCATCTTCGAGCGCTTCTACAGCGTGGAGCGCCATCGCGGCCAGGGAACCACGGGCCTCGGGCTTGCCATCTGCCGCCACGTGCTCGAGCGCTACCACGGCCGTATCTGGGCCGAGAGCCCGGACGGCGACGGCTACACCTCCTTTGTCTTCGCCCTCGAGCGGGCAAGGGAAGCCGGGCCCGCCGACGACGGGCCCATGGACGCCGGGGACGACGGCAGCGCGGCCGGCGAAAGCTGAAGAGGGACCGGGAGAGACAGAGACATCGTCTTCGGGCCCAGGCCGGGGACAGCAGGGAGCCCGAGTCTCGGGAAGTGTCCCGAAGAGGAAGAGGCCTGAAGAAAGTTCCGGAAGAAAATTCCCGAAGAAAATTCCCGAAGAAAATTCCCGAAGAGGAATCCTGGAGAGGAAGTATGGATTTGAGCATGCAGGCAAGGGACGTTTGCGTCTCCTACGGCGGCAAGAAGGCCCTGAACAAGGTGAGCCTCGACTTTCCCAAGGGGGCAGTGACCGCCCTCATCGGCCCCTCGGGCTGCGGCAAGTCGACGTTTCTGCGCTGCCTCAACCGCATGAACGACCTCATCCCGTCCTGTCGCGTGGAGGGGGAGATACTGCTCGAGGGGCAGGACATCATGGCGCGGTACATGGACGTGGTGGAACTGCGCAGGAAGGTGGGCATGGTCTTTCAGAAGCCCAACCCCTTCCCGAAGTCCATCTTCGAGAACGTTGCCTACGGTCTTCGGGTCAACGGCGTGCGCGACGAGGGCCTCATCGCGGGCCGCGTGGAGCAGGCCCTGAAGCGCTCCGCCATCTTCAACGAGGTGAAGGACCGCCTCTCGGACAGCGCCCTCGGGCTTTCCGGCGGCCAGCAGCAGCGCCTTTGCATAGCAAGGGCCCTCGCCGTGGAGCCGGAGGTCCTCCTGATGGACGAGCCCGCCTCTGCCCTCGACCCCATCGCCACGCAGAAAATCGAGGAAAGCATCCGCGAGCTTGCCGGCGGGCTCACAATCATCATCGTGACCCACAACATGCAGCAGGCCGCCCGCGTCTCGGACCTCACGGCCTTTTTCTACATGGGCAACCTCATCGAGGCCGACAGGACCGAGACCATCTTCACGAGGCCCGGCAAGAAGGAAACCGAGGACTACATCACGGGCCGCTTCGGCTAGGCCGGGGCCCCAGGGTGGATTTGGGGCCGCAATCGGCCGAACAGAAGCTTTGTGTCGCGAACATGGAGAACGTCATGAACCAGCAGGAAACCTATCTCGAGCAGCTCGTGGTGAGCCTGCGCACGCGCCTTCTCGTCATGGGCGCCTCGGTGGAAATCGCCGTGGACAACATGCGCAAGGCCGTGTGGGAGGTCAACGCCGGCCACGCCCAGGCGGTGATCGAAAACGACGACGACATCGACGATCTGGAAAACGAGCTCGACGAAAGCTCGCTGGCCCTGCTCGCCACCGCCCAGCCGGTGGCACGGGATCTGCGCTTCGTGGTGAGCTGCCTGCGCATGGTCACGGACATGGAGCGCATCGGCGACGAGGCCTGCGCCATCTGCTCCCAGGTGAACCTCATGGAGGAGAAGGACCGCGACGTGACCCGCGAGATGCTGGGCGAGCACCTTGCCGACACCTGCGACGCCTTTGCCGAGGCCATGCGCATCGTGCGCGAGAACGACGCGGAGGCGGCGGTCAAGATGAGCGCCAACGTGGACGACGACGCTTTGCAGAGCGAGGTGACCACCCTTGGACGCCTCATGGAGCGCGTCTCATGCAAGGGCGGCGAGCACCTCGACAGCCTGCTCGTCATGCACCTCATCCTCGTCATCCACTCGCTCACCCGCATCTGGCAGCGCGCGGCCAACATGGTGGCCCACGTGAGCTTTGCCTGCATCGGCGACAGCATGAAGCACGTGCGCGGCAGGGAAAAGGCCAAGGCCTGAGGCCCATGAGCCTGAGCCTTGCCGGACGCCGGCCTCAAGGCCCAGGATGCAGGCCCCAATCGGGCATTTTCAGGGAACGTCAGAAAGGCCCCGAACCGATTCGGTTCGGGGCCTTTGTTCAAAGAGCGGAAATTCGGGCTGCCGCGGATGGCTCCGTGCCTAGAGCGGTTTTACCTTGAAATCCAATATGTCAGACGGACATGCCCGGACTCACAGAACCACCACCCGAGATAGCATTAAGCTTCAAGATGAAACCGCTCTAGAGGAGCTTGTACTCCTCGAGCACGGCCACAAGGCTTTCCTTCTCGGCCTTGTTCATGGGGTAGAGCGGCAGGCGCATTTCGCCCTCCACCTTGCCCATGAGGGCGAGCGAGGTCTTGGCCGGGATGGGGTTGGTGACCTGGAACATGGCGTGGTGGAGCTTCATGAGGCGGTGGTGGATCTGCCTTGCCTTGGCGAGATCTCCGGCCTCGTAGGCCTTCCACATGTCCACCATGGCCCCGGGGGCCACGTTGGAGGTCACGGAGATGACGCCGCAGCCGCCCAGGCACCACAGGGTGAAGGCCGTGAAGTCGTCGCCCGAGAGCACGCAGAAGTCGTCCGGAGTGCCGGAGATGACCTCGGAGGTCTGGATCATGTTGCCGGTGGCCTCCTTGATGCCCGCGAAGTTGCGAAATTCCCCCGCAAGGCGTCCCACCACCGGGGGCAGCATGTTGCAGCCCGTGCGGCCGGGGACGTTGTAGGCCACGATGGGGAAGTCCACGCTCTCGCACACGGCCTTGTAGTGGTGGTAGAGGCCTTCCTGGGTGGGCTTGTTGTAGTAGGGCGTGATGAGGAGCGCGCCGTCGGCGCCGGCCTCCTGGGCAAAGCGGGTGAGGTTGACGGCTTCGGTCGTGTTGTTGGAGCCGGAGCCGGCCAGAACCTTCACGCGTCCTTTCACCTGATCCACGCAGATCTCGATGACCCGTTTGTGCTCCTCGTGGGAGAGCGTGGCGGACTCGCCGGTGGTGCCGCAGGGAACGAGGCCCTGCACGCCCTCGGCAATCTGCCAGTCCACAAGGGCGCGGAAGCGCTCCTCGTCGACCTGGCCGTTCTTGAACGGGGTCACAATGGCCGTGTAGACGCCGGAAAACTGCATGGTTTCCTCCAGGTATGAAATCAGGGAACTGTCTGGTGGAAAATCCCGTGGAAGCTTTGGCAAAATTTGCCGCAAAAGCGGCCCGGGACGGGAAATTGGTGGTTCTCGAGGATACTTGCACAAGGGACATCGAATTGCAAGCGGGATCCGCCAAAATCGTGGCTAGTTCGGCCCCCGGCCCGATTTCGGGAGGGCCTTTGGAGGGCGCCTTTCAGGACGTGAGCCGCAGGCCCACGATGTCCGCAAGGATGAGGGCAAGGCAGAAGAGCCTTGGGAGGGAAGCGCTCTCGCCAAGGAAGATGATGCCGACGAGAACGGCGCCGACCGCACCGATGCCGGTCCACACGGTGTAGGCCGTGCCGAGCTGCAGGTTCTTCATGGCCAAAAAGTCTGGGCCAGCTTGTGGCGCAGTCCTTCAAAAGGCATGCCTGTCTTCTGGAGAGCGGCAGGCTTTCCCGCGGCGAGAAGGAGCATCTTGCCCTGCTCTTGAGCGGCAGGGCGCCGGCCGACAGGCTGCAAAACTCCATCGCACGGCTTGCCTCCATGCTCGGGTCCCATCACGGCAGGGAGATCGTGCTCCTCGTGGACGACCACGATCGGCCGCTTGAGCTTGCACAAAGGCACGGCTTTCTCGAGGAGGCGCTTTCCTTTTTCGAGCCAATGTACGGCAGGGCGGCAAAGGACAACGGCAACGTGCTGTTCACGGTCTTCACGGGGCTTGCCCGCATGCCTCTTGCCGGCATCACCGGCGGCCTGAACAACATCGTCTCCCACGACCTTGTCACCGGGGCGTGCAAGGATTTCCACGGATTTGGCGAAGGGGAAATCGATGCCCTCCTGGAAAAGTTCGGCTGCCCGGGCGAAAAGGACGAAATTCGCAGGCGCTTTGGCGGGTACGGGCTTTAGAGCGGTTTTATATTGAAGTTTAACGACATCTGCCTTACCTTTCATTGGCGAG
>CAZWOT010000059.1:0-11854 GCA_964635595.1 uncultured Desulfovibrio sp. | reverse complement strand
CCTTGTCCGGTCGTTCGAGAGGGTCAGATAGCCCGAATGGTAGAGGAGTTTCCAGAACTGCCCTTTCCAGAAGTCGTCCTTCCACAGGTCGTGGTTCCACAAGTCGTGGTCCCACAAGTCGTGGTTCCACAAGTCGTGGTTCCACAAGTCCTCTTTCCGCGAGTCGTCCGGCTTCCGGGATGTGGCTTTTTCGAGGAAGATGCGGCCGCAGTCGAGTTTCAGATCGAGGTCGAGAGGAATGGTGCGGCCTGCCAGAAGGAAGGCCATGCGGTCCTGAACCTCGCGGAGCGGTGGCTGGTCGCTGAAGTTTCTCGTCGGCTGGTCGCTTCCGGTGTCGACCCAGTAGTCGTCGGGGGATTTTTCCGGGTTGCGGGAGAGGGCGAGCATGTGCTGCATGATGCTCCAGGGATTGCAGACGCACGTGCGTCCCCCGAAATTGTAGCCCTGATACCGGTCCCTGACGCTCTCACGCTTTTCCATGAAGCCATGGCCGGCAAGAATCCTGTCCATTTCTTCCTGCGTGAACCCGAAGAGGTCCGCGTACCTGGGCGACGAGACGTCATGGCATTCCATGGCGTCGAGACCCGGAAAGAGCTCTTCCTTCTCGAAGGGCAAAACGACTGCAAGAACAGCGATCTCGAGCCAGGGACTGGACACGAGAGCGTTGCCGAAGAAGTCGCGCATGAACGCGTGCATCCTGTCGAGAAAGCCATGCTCCGCGGCGCGCACGAGCGGGACCTCGTACTCGTCCATCAGGATCACGACGCGCCTGCCGTAATGCTGGCAAAGGACCCTCGAGAGCAGGAGAAGAGCCTCTCTCGTCCCGTTCTCGTCCGCCCTGTCGTCAAGATGCGCCTGAAAAATCCTCTTGTCTTCGGGACTTGTCCTGTCGCTCTCGAGAATCTCCCGATGCAGGTCCAGCGTGTTGCCCACCAGGCTTTGGATGGAGCGAAGGGCGCTTGTCCAACAGTCCCCGTGCCTGTCTTTCAAGGTCATGTGGACGACCGGGTGCCGGTTCATCCATCGTGCGCACAGGCTGTGGTTCTCCGCGACCTTCAGGCCGGCAAAGAGTTCCCGGCTGTCCTTCCCGATGTCGAAAAACTCCTGGAGCATGTTCAGGAAGAGGTTCTTGCCGAAGCGCCTTGGGCGGGTGAAGAGGAAGACATTGGTCTTTTTGCCGCAAGACCCCTCGCAGCCCTGGAGCAATGACTAGAGAAAGGCCGTCTTGTCGATGTAGCCGCCGCGTTCGGCCAATCGGGCAAAGAACCCGGTGTTCAGGAGGCGCATGGTTTTTGCTCCCGGAAACGTCGCGTCCTGCCTGCAGTTCGAGGCTGCGCGTTCCCTGCTTGTCGAAAGCCTTCTGGCACTTTTGAAGGAGGGGCTTTTCGAGCTGTTCAAGGACGTTGCGCGCGAAGCGTTCTCTCGCGCTTTCGACTGCATAGCATGGAGGTTGTTCCCGGTCAAAGACCCATTGCGCCATCGCCATGACAATGAGCCCCTGCATGCGGCAGGTCCGGCGTTGCGGCATTTTGCGCAAGTGGCATCTTGTGCGAGCCTCCTTTTGCGCAGGCTTCGTCCCGGTCTTTTCCTTGGCTTCGCTTCGTGCTATTTGCGGCGTGGCCTTGCGCCCGGGCAATCGGGACATGGGCCGGACGAATTTTTTCAAGGGAGCGCGGCATGGCCGAACAGGATATCGACAAAAACGGGAAGCTGGACAACGGAGCCCTGGACAACGGGTCTCTGGACAACGGAGCGCGGGAGGAGAGGCTTGGGCAGCTGCTCGAGGGCATAGGCAAGCGATTTTCCGTGGACTTTCGTCCGCTCGACTACGGCGGACGCGTGCTCCAGGTGCTGGACGTCGCCAACATGACCGAGGTGCTCGACCGCATGCTGGCGCAGAAGGCCATCAAGAATCCCCTGCGCGACCTTCCCCTGTGGGCCAAGATATGGCCCGGCTCCTTCGTGCTCGAGACCTATCTGCGAAAGAAGGTTCAGTGCGGGGGCAAGTCGCTCCTCGAGCTTGGCTGCGGCCAGGGACTGCTCTCGCTTCTGGCGTCTTCCCTGGGCTTTTCCTCCATTGTGGCCTCGGACGTGGAGGACGAGGCCCTGCTCTTTGCCGAGGCCAACGTGCTGAAAAACGGCCTCGAGGATCGGATAGAGGTGAAGAAGGTCGACGTGACAAGACCCGGAACCAATCCCGCCCTCAAGGACCCCGTCGACGTCATCGCGGCTTCGGAAATCCTCTACCTGGACGAGCTGCACGGGCCCCTGCTCAACTTCGTGGAGCGCCACCTTGCGATTGGCGGCGAGGCCGTCTTCTGCACGGACATGGCACGCAAGAAGCCCCATTTTGCGAAGAAGGCCGCAAAACGCTTCGAGATTCAGGAGCTCTTTTTGCCCGGCACGGCCACGGACGAGGAAGGCAACCAGCAAAAGCACCTCTACTCCCTGCTCGTCCTGCGCAAGAAGGCCGCGCGCTAGCCCAGCCTCGAATTGTCCCAAAAGAACCGGCTGCCGAAAAGCGCCCTCGAAAACACGTAAGCCCCGACCATCCATGAAGGAGCGTTCCATGCCCCAAAGCCCCGCCATTCCCGTGATCGAGCTTGCCTCCTGCCCCAAGGGCTACACGAAAGACAGCGACAAGGCCGTCTCCCCCGCGGACACGGTGGCCCGGGTCCTGGGACGGCTCGAGTCCCTTGGCAGCGACATCCTGCGCGAGACAAAAAGGGTGGACGTGGGGCGCCTCGGCATCCCGGTTTTCTTGAGCGTGTGCGGGGCGGACGCGCGCAAGATCCTTCCCACCCGCAAGCAGATGGGCAAGGGGGCCTCCGAGGACCAGGCCCGCGCCTCGGCGCTCATGGAGCTCATGGAGCGCTACGCCTTCTTCTCCTTCTGGGAGCGGGAGGAAAACTTCGTGGAGGCCACCTGGTCCGAGGCCGAAAAGCGCTTTGGAGACGATCTTCTGCCCATCGAGGAAATCAACCGCTCGGTGCACGACTCCCTTTCCGAGCGCGACCTGAAGAAGATCATGGATCTCGTGCGCTGGAAGTTCTACCCGGCCACGAAGCTTGCCGGCGAAGGAGAAGAGGAGCGCCAGGTCTGGCTGCCTCTCGACTGGTTTCGGGCCTTGAGCGAGTTCAACGGCTCGAGCTGCGGCAACACGCCCGCGGAGTCCATCCTGCAGGGCATCTGCGAGCTTGTGGAGCGCCATGTCTGCGCCCTCATAGACAAGGACCGGCTGCCAACGCCCACCATCGACCCCGGCTCCGTCGAGGACCCGGTCCTGAAGGACCTGCTTGCGCGCTTTCGCGACAACGGGGTGGAGCTGATCCTGAAGGACTTTTCCCTGGACATGCCCGTGCCCACGGTGGGGGCCGTGGCCTGGGACCCGGCCACCTTCCCGGAAAAAAGCGAGATCGTCTTCACCGCCGGCACCTCGGCCTCGCCCGTCAAGGCCGCCATCCGCGCGGTCACGGAAGTGGCCCAGCTGGCCGGGGATTTCTGCACCAGGGCCTGCTACGAGGCCTCCGGCCTCTCCAAGTTCGAGTCCCTGGAGGACATCGGGTGGCTGAAGGATGGCGGGACGACAAGCCTTGCAAGCCTTCCCTCCATCGAGGAAAACGACATCCGCGAGGAAGTGAGAAAGGCCGTTGAGCGGCTGAAGCCCCTCTCCGTCTTCGCGGTTGCGACCACGAACCCGGATGTTGGCGTGGACGCCCACTATCTTGTGATTCCCGGGCTCTGTTTCCGCGAGCGCGACCGCAACGAGAGCGTGGGCCTGTTCGTCTCGCGCATCATCTGCGAGACCCAGGAGGTGAGGACGGCCCGCCGCAACATGGAAACGGTGGCGAGCGTCTATCCGACCGCCCACTTTCTCCCCTTCTTCGCCGGCATGCTCGCCATGCGCGAGGAGCGCTGGATCGAGAGCGCGGATCTCTTCGGCCAGAGCGTGGAGCGCCAGCCGGACGACATCGCGAAGGGCCTTGCCAGCTTCTATGCGGGCTACGCCCTCTCCATGTACGGGGACTGGAAGTCCGCGTCGGCCTTCTTCGAGAGGGCCTGCGAGCTTTGCCCTGGCATGAAGGAGTACACCAACTACCTCGGCGTCTCGCTCTTCAGGCAGGAGCGCTACGAGGAGGCCGCAAAGGCCTTTCGGGGCTCCCTTGCCATCGACAAGGGCTCGGTCATGGATCTCGCGAACCTCGGCATGTGCGAATACCGCCTTGGGCGCATGGAGGAGGCTCGGGAGCATCTGCAAAGCGCCCTCGAGATCGACCCGGGGATCGAGTTTGCGGCCAATGCCCTTGCCGAGATGGACAAGGCCGCCCCGGGATCGGAGACAAACCGATAGGGCCAGCCCGCCCCTGGGGCGCCCCGAAGGCCCGCGAACGCCTTTGCCCGAAAGGCGTCCAGAGGACTGCGAGGGCCGCCGTTTTCGGGGGATTTCACCCGCTTTTGCCGCCCATGCCGGTGTCTTGACCTTTGACGCGGGCTTGGGCAAAGATTGCGCCGTTCCTTGATCAGGGGCTCCATTGCCCATGTCCCGTCCGGGGCATGACAGGGAACATCGGGGGCTGCACACACGACATGGGGAGAGCTTCCCGCCATCCTCGAGCCTGTCCGGGCTTTGGGGCCGGGGAAGACGCCCCGGGTTTTCAGGATAGAATTGAACGCGCGACGGACGCATTGCCGTCAGGAGGATTTTTCTTGGCCGCTTCCACTTCCCGTGCCTGGTTTGTCCGGGCCGTTCTTGCCCTTTTGTGCGTGTACGTCCTCTACGTGATTGCCGTGGGCGTGGCGAGCCCCGTGGCCGACCAGAAGTACAGGGCCCCGGCTGCCGCCCCGACCAACGACAAGGAGCGCGCGGCCTGTGTTGCCAACGCCCTCGTGCAGCCCCTCGAGGAGGAGCTGGACGGCATCTTTGGCTGGCTGCCCAACGACATCCTGTTCGTTCCCAAAATCATCGACAACAAGACGAGCTACCAGCGCGGCGTCATCTACGCCACCCGTTCGGCCTCGGATGTGCTCATGAAGACCGTGGCCCGCTTCGGCGACCGCGACACCCTGCCGCCCATGCTGGTGGACGCGACGCAGAAGGACTTTGCCTACGCCGACGACGTGTGGGGCTGGTGGTTCGTCTACAACACCGAGAAGCGCTACCGCCAGGGCATCGACAGCTGGCGTCTGTGGGCCTCGCGGGTGCCCGCCGACTCCGAGGCCGCCAGGGGAACAAAGTCCGCCCAGGTCTACAACCTCACCACGAGCGACATCGTGGAGATCCTCAACTGGGCCATCCACACCATGGAGTACACCCTGGGCGTCCTGAACGACGACAAGGTGGGCCACTTCCACTGCGACGACGTGATCTACTACGTGAAGGGCATAAGCCATGTGGTGGACTGCGTGCTCCAGGGCATCATCCAGTGCGACGAGGGCTTCGCGTCCCGCGGCGGCAAGGAAAACGTGGAGGAGCTTCTGAAGCGCCTCGACATGATTTCCCGCTTCAACCCCATCTACGTCGTCGGCGGCTCCTACGGGGTGGGCGACAGCTTCTGGCCCAACCACATCGCCGCCATGGGCCGCCACGTGGACGTGGTGAGCAACCGCCTCACCGACATCCGCAACGCCATGGAGAAGTAGGCGAGGCCTTCCGTTCGCGGACAAACAGCCGCAGCTGCATGAAAAACTGGCGCAGGGCGCCGCGGGACACGGCGCCCTGCCCTTCAAGCCCCGTCCTTGTCGAACGCGCATGACCTTTCCCCGGACCAACTGCCTGGCCGTCGCCCTCGAGCGGGCGCCGATGCTCGCGACGCTTCTTGCCCTTGCCCTTTCCCTCTCTGCCTGCGGCCTCATGCGCGGAGCGGAAGTGGTCGACGACGGCGAGTACAAGCGCCTCATCCGTTTGATGCCGAAGGAAATGCAGGCCCAGGGGCTCGCGGACGCAAGCCTTGCCTACCGGGATCTCGGGGCGCCGGCAGGAAAGTTCGGCAAGGCCCTCTTCGAGCGCATCTCGCCGGACTTCCTCTTCAGGGAAAACTTGCCCTACATCTATCTGGGCGAGACCTTCAGACGGACGCTCACCCCGAAAAGCCGGGTCACCTTCGATGCCGACGGCCAGGGCTTCGTCATTCTCCACCCGACCCAGCGCCTTCACATGCGCATGCTGGCCGTGACGGACTGGAACAGGGACAAGACCCTCGACTGGCTCATGCTCTGCACGGTGGAGAGCTATCGCGGCAACCGCACCGTGCGCTACTATGTCCTGGCACCCGAGCCCCGGGGCCCCGAGCCGGCCCACGGCACCATCATGGCGAGTGTCGAGGACATGGGGCCGGCCATGCCCATCGTGAACGTGCGCGATCTTTCCGGCTACGGGGCCGGCGACGCCATCCCGCCCACCGAGGTCGAGGAGCTTGTGCCAGGGCAAAAGCCGGTCACGACCCCGCCTGCCGTTGGAAGGGGGGCAGCCGGCGCGCCCGGGCCGGATGGCGGCGTTCGGGAAAGGGACATCTAGCGGGGGCCCTGCCCCGGTTTTGAAGGAACCGGGCGCATTTCAAGGGGGAGAACGCCATGCTGACGAAAAAGATGCTCCTGGGAGCGTGCGTGCTCCTTCTCGCCGCCGCGGCGCTCTGGTGGTCCGTGGGCAAGAGGTCCGAAAGCGACGTGAGCCTTCTTCCGCTCAAGCGCGAGGTGGAGGAAAGCCTGAAAAACAGGCAACGGGACGACCACGGAGCCTTGAGAAGGGAGATCTTCGAAAACTTCAGGAAGGCCGCCGACTACCTCAACGAGAACTCCCCCATGCCCGCGGGCCCGTATTTGCAGCTCAAGCACACGGAGGCCTCCAAGGACGGCCCCTCCATGACCTACACCTACGTGGTGGACGGGGAGATCAAGGTCGGCCTCGAGAGCATGGAGCCCGTCATGCGGGAAGTGTGCAGCAAGCCCGAGATGAGCGACTACATGCAGTACGGGGTCTTCTACCGCTACGTTTACGAAAATGCCGAGGGCAGGGTGCTCATGTCCTTCGAGGTGGACGAGCAGACCTGCAAGGCCCTGGGTCCGGCACCGAAACCGGCACCTGGCAAGGCTCCCGGAAACAGGCCCATGCCCGCGTCGGCACCCCTGGACAGCCAGGCCCTGCCCGGGCAGACGGAGGGGGCTGGCCAATCCGTCACGGACAATGCGTCTGCAGCGGACGGCGAGGCTTCCGCGCAAACGGCCCCGGCCAAGGGTGCGGGCGGGGAAAAGGGCGAGAGCGCGCCTGCCGGCGAGCTTGAAATCCCGCAGGAAGAGGCTCCGGCCGGCGAGGGCAGGTAGCAGCGCTTTTTTGAACCCGCAGGGGCTTTTTCATGCCTCGCGTGTTTGGGCCCCCGGCAGGGTCGGGTGCGTCCACCAGTAGACGGCGAAGACGGCCAGAAAGACGCTTGTGAGCACCCAGGAAAGGGAGGTGTCCGCGAGGGCTATGATCACGTAGGCAAAGATGGGGCCGACGGCCGCGCCAAGGTCGGTGAAGAGCGCGAAGGCCGAGAGGAAGGTGCGCGAGTTTTGCGAGAGCAGGGCCGCGTCGTTGCCAAGGGCGTCGGTGGCGGTGGTGAGCAGGGTCGCTGCCAGAAGAACCAGCAGGATGACGAGGCACAAGGGGCCCAGAGCGAGGTCGAGGGAGCCCAGGACGAGGGTTGCCGAGGCCAGGGCGAAGGCAATGGCCGAGAGCCGGCAGCGTCCGAGCCTGCCGTCCGAGAGCGAGCCGAAGAAGGGGGCCAGGAAGGGCTCCCATACCCAGCGCAGGGCCTGCAGGCCGCCGGAAATGGCGGCCGCGCTGATGGTCAGGCCCAGGATGGCGAACTTTTCGTGGCTGTGGGCGTCCAGCAGCATGGAGATGGTGGAGGCCGTGAGCCCCTGGTAGGTCATGGCGACCAGGAAGGCCGTCATCATGACCCACAGGACGGCCCTTGTGTTGACGCCAAAGACCTCGCGAAAATCGAGGCTCTTCTTGTCCGCCGAAAGGCCCCTGGGGTCCGCGTCTCTCGGGATCATGCGGAACAGGACGAAGGGTGCGAGGCACGAGACCGCGGCAAAGACGAGGGCCGCCGCCTGCAGGCCGAAGGTGTCGGCCAGGATGCCGCCAAGGAGCATGCCCCCAAGGCTTCCCAGGCGGTAGAGGCCGTTGTTGATGCCGGTCAGGTACCCCAGCGTGTGGGGATCGGCCACGCGCAGGATGGAAAAGAGCGTGCCCAGTCGAAGCAGGGTCCAGGAAAGCCCCCAGACAAAGCGCATGGCCACCCAGAAGAGAAGTCCCTGGCCAAGGCCGTAGCCGGCCGTGGAGGCGATGGCGAGAAGCGTCGCCAGGAAAAGCCCGGTCCAGCAGGAAAACTTGTTGTAGAAAAGCGTTATGAGGGGATTCAGGGGGAGGCGCACCACCCGGTTCGCGGCCAGGATGATGCCCACCTCGAAAAGCGAGGCCAGGCCCGCCGCCTCCCAGTGCAGGGGCAGGGCCACATAGAGGAAGGAGTCGCCGCAAAGGCACAGGGCCGTGACAATGGAGATGGCGGTGATTTCCCGCTTTGCCGCCGGGGGACACTGCGTTTGGCTCATGACGCCCGCATTCCTTGATTGACGTTGGTGGAAGCTGGAGATGTTCCTTGGGACAACGAGAACGGGAAAAGGAGGCTTGTGCCGGAAAATCCGGGAGGAAAGCCGTCCCTGGCGATTCCCGGGAATTGCGTCAGGCAGACGCCCATGCGTCGAAAGTGCCCGAGAGCGCTTTGCGATGGGTATCCGACAGTGAAAGGTACTATCCTTTTGCCCGTGCCCTGTCCACGCCCGGACTTGCGGCCGATTTGCAGACTTTGGGAAACATTGTCCCCGGGGGACAGGCCTGCCCTGTGTCGTGCCCCGACGGATGTCGCCTTTGGCCAGGGATGTCCTTGCTGCAGGGTGGGGCCTTGCATGCCCGCACCCTGTGCGTCCCCTTGCACGAGACGGCCCTTCGGGGCAAAGAAGGGGGTCGCGGGCGTCTCCCCCATCTCGCCCTGGTCTGTGTTTTTGGTGTCCCGGACGTGAAAGCGGCAGCTGCAGGCGGCATTTGACGGCCTCCGGCGTCTGGCCGCATGGGCAAAAGGAGCGTGTTTGCGCGATGAAGTCGGTGGACGAGCAGCTTGAGCTCGCAAGAACGGCGCAGGGGCTGATTGACAGCTATACCCAGGAAGAGGTGGACGAGCTTTGCCTCTCCGTCGGCTGGGAGGTCTTCAACGAGGCCAATGTGCGAAGGCTTGCCGAAATGGTCGTGGAGGAGACGGGCTTTGGCAACGTGGAGAGCAAGATGGCAAAGCACCGCCGAAGGGTGGGCGGCGTTCTGCACGACTTGCGGGGCAAGAAGTCTGTGGGCTGCATCGAGCGGGATACCGCTTCGGGCATTGCAAAGCATGCAAAGCCCGTGGGGGTCATAGGCGCCATCTTGCCTGCCACCAACCCGACCTCCACGGCGGGGGCCAAGGCCCTTGCCATGCTCAAGTGCCGCAACGCCGTCCTTTTCCGGGCAAGCTCGAGGGCCGCAAAATGCACTCGCGAGGCCGTGTCCATGATGCGCGCGGGCCTGCGGCGCGTGGGCGCGCCCGAGAACCTCCTGCAGGTTCTCGAGGACCAAAGCCGCGAGGGTGTGAGACACCTCATGGCCTCCTGCGACCTCGTGGTCGCCACGGGGAGCACCCCGCTCGTGAAGGCCGCCCATGCGAGCGGCACGCCGGCCTACGGCGTCGGCCAGGGCAACGCCGTGGCCATGGTCGCGGAGGACGCAGATGTCCCGGAAGCCGCCCGTCTTGTCTTCGAGAGCAAGATCTTCGACTACGGCTCCTCCTGTTCCTCGGAAAACGCGGTGCTTGTGGTGGACTCAGTGTACGACGAATTTCTGGCGGCACTTGTAGCCCTGGGCTCGCATCTTGTGGAGGGCGAGGAGCGCGAGGCGCTTATGCGCCACATGTGGCCAATGGAGGGCACGGGTCCCCTGAACAGGGGCATCATCGCCAGGTCCGCCCGGACAATCGCCGAGGGGGCGGGCATCGGGATTGGCGACGGCGTCGAGCTTCTGCCTGTCGAGGGGCGCCTGCCCGTGGAGTCCGATCGCTTCCACGACGAGAAGCTCGCGCCCGTGCTCACGCTCTATCGCGTGCGCGACATTGCCCACGCCTGCGAGCTCCACGGGGAGCTCACGCGGCGCGTGGGTCGCGGGCATTCCTGCGGCATCCACACCTTCAACGAGGCCCATGTCGAACATCTCGCGCAAACCCTCAAGACCTCGCGCCTGACCGTGCGCCAGGGCATGAGCGCCGCCAATGCGGGGTACCCCGGCAACCGCATGCCGGCCACCGGTACCCTTGGCTGCGGCACCTGGGGCGGAAACATCACCACCGAGAACGTGAACTATCGCCACTTCATGAACGTCACCTGGGTCAACGAGCACGTGGAGCCCTGGGTCTTCGACGAGGAGG
Source organism: uncultured Desulfovibrio sp. (assembly GCA_964635595.1). GTDB lineage: Bacteria > Desulfobacterota > Desulfovibrionia > Desulfovibrionales > Desulfovibrionaceae > Desulfovibrio. The sequence goes on along the minus strand of CAZWOT010000059.1, from coordinate 1,370 downwards.
AGACGTGGGGCGAGTTCTGGGCAAGACACGGGCGATGAGCAACGGCCTGAACGGTCCTCGGTGTGGTCCGGTTGTCGGCGATTGACTTGCCGGGGGACCGCCCAGCACAATGGGCCGGCCAAACGGGGGAGCCTTCGGCTCCACCCGCAAGGCGCAGGACAACCACGAACAATTGAGGACCGCCGGGCAGGCCCGGCGGCCGGGGAACAAGGAGCGGCACATGGCCGAGAGACTGATACGGCTCGACATCACGGCAGCGGAAGAGGACTACGAGGGGATAACGGGACTGCTCTTCATGAAGCTCTCCTCCGGCTGGGAGGAGCAGAGCCTTCCCGCCGGCGAGACGCTCTTTCGCGCCCATTGCGAGAACGCCGAGGTCATGGACGACATCGAGGCCTGCCTGGGCGAGCTCTTCCCCCACGTGGAGAAAGAGCGGAGCGTGGTCGAGGTGGAGGACTGGGTGACGGCCTGGAAGGACTTCTTCACGCCCGTTCCCTGCGGCAGACGCTTCGTGGTGCTGCCGCCCTGGCTGGCCTTCCAAAATGCCTGGCCGGACAGGAAGGAAATCGTCATCGAGCCCAAGTCGGCCTTTGGCACCGGCCATCACGCGACCACGGCCCTCTGCCTCGAGGCCCTCTCGGATCTGCTGGACAGGGGCGCCATCCGCGAGGGCCAGAGCTTCCTCGACCTCGGCATGGGCTCCGGCGTCCTCGGCATGGGCCTTGCCCTCGAGGGCTTGCATGGCCTTGGCCTCGACATCGATCCCCTGGCCCTCGACAACGCCAGGGAAAACTGCGGGCTGAACCATCTCTCCGAAGATCTCTTCAAGCCCTGGCCTGGCAGCGTCGAGAAGGTGAAGGGCGAGGTCTTCGATCTCGTGGTCGCCAACATCCTCGCCCAGCCCCTCATCGACATGGCGGGCGACATCATGGCCCTCAAGGCCGAAGGCGGGGCCCTTGTCCTTTCCGGCATCCTCACCGTTCAGGCCGACCGCGTGGCCGCGGCCTACGAGAGCCTTGGAAAGCCCGAGAGGCGCGAGTCCGGCGAGTGGACCTGCCTTGTGTGGGCCTGAGGAGCCGGCTTCGCGGCAGGACAGGCACGGGATTCAGGACAAGGCGGGAAGAACGTCCTGTCCCCTGGTCCCCGAATTGACACGGGCGAACCCATGATGGGAACCATGAATTTGCGCGAGCACCCTTGACTGGGCAAACCCGTGCATTATCTGGTGAGAGTTCCCTCGACTAAGGAGGGCGCGGGTCTTGGCGTCTTGCCCATCGCGCCTGTCCGATTCATCCACATTGATCATCCACATTGATCATCCACATTGATCATCCACATTGATCATCCACATTGATCTACTCAAACAACGA
>CAZWOT010000058.1:0-11931 GCA_964635595.1 uncultured Desulfovibrio sp. | reverse complement strand
ATTCATATACGGCGATGAGTGACAGTTCAATTCCGACTCTTGACCTGCCGTTTGACTTCATGGCTCACAGGTTCATGTGCCTCAAAATGAGAGCTGACTCCGGCCACCCCCCCCTGAACGGATACTCCTGGGCTTCCTGGGATTTTGGCCTGAAGACTGGAGTTTCCGGACTGCAGACATGCTGTTCCAAAGGCTCCCCTCATGGCTTCGGGAACACCGGCGCCCTGGTCAGTACATTGCAAGGGCGGCTTTCGGTGAAGGTGCTGCGGGCAGGCTTTGGCCGGCACGCGGCCCCTGTCATCACTGGCCTTTAGAAACTGTTCAAAAATAAAACTCTGCTTTTTGTCACAAAATCGGCCTCAATAGCCAATTTCGCAGCGGCAAAACACAAGGTTATTTGCCGGCAGTTCCTTGCGAGTTCTCGGCGGCGGCACCTGCACGGGCCCTGCGAAAACGGGGAGAAAGACGGGCCTTTCGTCTTGCGACGGTGCGGCCCTTGCCCGTCTCGGCCCTGGCCGCGTTCGTCAGGACCTTGCGGACGGTTGTCTCGTGCTTCACCTTGATGTCCATCTGCTGGAAGGCCATGTCGATGCCCTCTTCCTTGAAGCGCTTGTTTATGGTGTAGCGGATCTGACTCGAGACGCCGGACGAAAGATCATAGTCGCGCACCCAGAAGTAGAGCTTGAACTCGAGGTTGTTCGCCCCGAAGGCCTGGAAGGTCACGGACGGCGGCGGGTAGGCCAGCACGTCGTCGCACTTTCGGGCTATCTCGAGCATGAGCTTGCTCACCTTTTCGGTGTCCGAACCGTAGGCCACGCCCACCACGATGGAGGAGCGGACGCTACGGCTGTTGCTTGTCCAGTTGGTGAGGTTGCCGGAGACAAAGGCCGAGTTCGGCACGTAGATGATGGCCGAATCGTAGGTCTCGACCACGGTGGCGCGCACGTTGATCTGCTTGATGCGGCCGACCACGCCGCCCACCTCGACCACGTCGCCCACCTGCAGGTTGCGGCTGAAGATGAGGATGATGCCGGAGATGAAGTTGTTGACGATGGTCTGCATGCCGAAGCCGATGCCGACCGAAAGGCCGCCGGCAATGACCGCGAGATTGCTCAGGTTCATGCCGAGGGACTTCAGGACGAAGAAGCCGAAGAGACACCAGACGAGGTAGAAGTAGCCCGTCTGCATGGGGGTGACGAGGCTTCGATCGATCTGCACCCCACGCTCCGGCAGCTTGGCAATGAAGTTCTTGCCCATTCGGGCCGCGGTCCTCGCGAGGAAGAAGGCCGTCGCGATGAGCAGAACCTGCATGAAGTTGAGCTGGGTCTCGCCGATGCTCACGCTCTTGAAGATGTAGAACTGCAAGAGATCCATGCCGCCCGGCAGGGTCACGATCCACAGGGAGACGATGCAGCAGGAGAGCATGAGCACGACCGGCGCCGATATGGCCACGAGGAAGCTCAGCCACATGGTGCTCGAGTCCTCGTTGTCCAGGGCCTCGTTGAGGCGGGAGAGGAAGGACATGGAGGCCACGCATATCTGCACGCCCACGCAGATGGACGAGTAGAGGAGATAGAGCGCCATGCTGTAGATGTGCATGCCGATGAGCGCGAGAATGAGGCAGGGCCAGAGCACCACGGGCTGGAGCTCGAGGATGCTCTTTTCCATGCGCATCTTGCCGAGGTCAGGAATGGCCGTCCTGTGGCAGAGGACGATGCCGATGACAAGGCAGATCATCCACAGCGCCAGGGTCAGCGTCGCCGGAAGCGAGAGATAGAGGAAGACGTAGGCCGCGATGGTGAGCGGCATGATGGCGAAAAGGGGCGAGCCCACCCTGTCCGTTTCCGGGAACCTGATGCGTCTCAGCTCCCAGGCGAGCATCACCTGCCCCACGATGAGGCAAAGGTTGCCGACGGCCACGAAGAAGCGGAACAGCTCCATGGAGGGCGGGGAGGATGCCGCGATGAAGGCCACGCCAAGCACGTTCAGGGGGATGGTGCGCCCGCGCAGGTGCTTTCCTATTCCCGGCGACTCGGCCGCCAGCTTTTTGGCCAGCAGAAGCCCCAAAAAGCCGGCCACGGCGAGGGTCAGGACGAAGCGGGTGACCAGGCCCTGCCACTGGGCGGTGGTGAGCGGCAGCTCCACGGCCTTGCGCAGACTCCACTCCATGGGCAACATCGAAAGCTTGTCCTTGAGCGAGGTCCAGGCGTCCGTGGACAGCCAGGCCGTGGACTCCTGCATGTAGACGCCTTTCCACAGGCTTGGCAGCAGGGTCGCCATTTCCTGACGGGTCTGCTCGACACGCTCGACAAGGGCCCTTGCCGGGGCAAGGGCGCTGTCGTAGCGGGCTATGACGGCCGTCACGAGAAAGCGGCCGATGTTGATTTTCTCCAGGTACTCCGCCGCCTCCTCCCCGTGGGAGAGCCCGGGCTCGGTCATGGAATCGGCCGAGCTCTCGAGCTGGTTGAGCAGCTGCATGGCCGAGTACTGGGAAGCCGCGGCCTTCAGGATCAGGGTGTTCACGAGATCCACGGAGATGGAAAGCCGTCTGTCCACGGACTCGAGCAGCCCCGGGTACTGCTTGTACTCGCTCATGAGCAGAAGCTGGCGGCTGATGTCGTTTTCCACCGGGCTTATCTCGTCGAGCACGGTGATGTCCGAAAGAAAGGTCTCGGTGAGCTCGGAGGCCTGCTCGATGACGGAGTCGATGAGCGCGCGCTGGCCCACCCAGATGTCCTGCAAGGGATCGTTCTGGGCCAGTTCTGCCGCGTCCTTCTGCTTCTGGGCCGCGGCCCTGTCGGCCTCCTGCTTCACCTCGTCGCCCGCGTGGGCTGCCGCCTTCACGGCTTCCTCGGCCTTGGCCTTGATGTCCTCCACGCGCCCGCGGCCGAGATTCGTCCCGAGGGGCTTATCCGGCGCATCCGCCGCCTTGTCCGAAGTCTGGCTTTTCCCGCCTGTGTCGTTGGCGGCCTGGATGTCGGGGGCCGCCCCCAAAAGGGCAAACAGAAGAAGAGAGACAAGGACGGCAGCAAAGAGCCTTGCGGCAGTCAGGCCTCGAACCTGGGACATGATTCCTCCATTTGCGCGAGCTCCAGGCAGCAAAACGTGCAGGTTTCGCCAGGACCCCGGGGCTACTGAAACCAGGCGTCTCGCCCCAACGCTTTGAACAGGCAAATTTATCACCGGCCCGCGATTCATGCAAAAAGCGGCTTTCCGGCGATCCTGGGATGCCCTGAAAACGCCCTTGACAGCGGATTTGGTGCTCTCTGCAAAAATGTCCCGTTTGCCAGTCCTGCCTTGCGCGTGCTAGTTTTTCGCATCCGTTGCGCATCTCTCCAACATGCGTCCCAACCCCCTCTTTCCACGTGCCTTTTCGGGAAGGAAAAAGCGATGAAACGTCTGTCCCCTGCGGGCCGCGTCCTGTCCCTTTGCGGGCTTCTTGCCCTCGTTTTCCTCGGTCTTGCGGCCTTCTTCGTGCAGGCTGGCCAGGCCCATGCCGCCACGAGCTATCGCGAGCTGGATGTGGAGGAGCCCGCCTTCGCTTCCTGGCGAAGGGGCATCACCGTCTACCTGGGCCCGGACGAGGCCCTGTGCCGCAGGCACTACGGCAACGCATGGGTCTCGGAGTGCCTTTCCGAGACCATCGGTCTCGAGGGGCGATCCCTGCGGGGTGTCAAGATGACGCCGGAGGTCCCCGGCGAGTGGCGCTGGCTCTATGACGGAACCGTGCGCTTTTTCCCGAAGGACGGGCACCTTCCCCCCGACACCCGCTTCACGCTCGATTTCTCGAAGGCCGAGTTCATGGCGGACGTCAGGCTTGCACGGCCCGTCGAAACCTACCAGACGCTTCCCCAGGCCGTGCGGCTCGACCGGGAAAACGTGTGGATTGACCCCTCCGACAAGGAAGCCCACGGCATCTCCATCCCCCTCTCCTTCATCTGGCCCGTGGGCGGACAGGCGAGCACGAAGGACGCGGTGGCCGCCATGGAAAAGGCCATCCGTCTGGAGCCGAGCGATCCCGGCCTCAAGCTCGGCGACATCCGCTTTGCCTGGAACCCCGACCACGACGAGGTGGTGGCGAGCGCCAGGATCCTGCGCCTTGCCGACCGCGAGGCCCGCATCCGGGTGTCGGTCAAGAACCTCCCCTCCTTTGTCCAGGACGGGGGCAGGCGCTACGTGGAACGCGGCCGCGACGCGGCCACGGAGTTCGGGGTGCCGGGCCGCGGCGACCTCTTCTTCGTCAAGAAGCTGGAGATAGTGAAGGGGCACGACAGGAACCTCGACCTGCGCCACGAGCTCGTCCTCGAGACGAGCCTGCGGGTGCGGCCCAAGGACCTTCTCGCGCACATGAACGTCGTCGAGCTTCCCGAAAAGGCCGAGCCGGGCGCCCTCGAGCCCACGGACTGGACCGTCTACCCGAGCCTCGGCGCGCGGGATCTGGAAAACGGCAAGCAGCTTTCCCCGGTCCTGCTCACGGGCACCAAGGAAACGGACGTCGTGCGCATGAGCCTTCCCGTCGAGTCGGGAAGAAGCGTGGTCGTCCATATTCCGAAGGACATTGTCTCCACGAGCGGCATCGCCCTGAAAGGGGACTTCGTGCAGATTCTGAAGGCCCCGGACAAGGAGGCCGAGCTCTCCATCCTCCTGCCGGGCAATGTCCTCAGCATTGCCGGCAGCCGCAAGATTGCCCTGCACGCCCTGGCCCTCGACAGCATCGAGTGGACCGCGAGCAGGATTCAGCCGACCTTCCTGGCGCTGTATGCCGCCTTCCAGGGCTTTTCCGGCGAGCCCTTCGAGCCCTGGCGGGAGAGCCCGCCCATCGAGGCCCAGGTGGTCTCGCAAAAGGGCACGCTGCCCGTCTCCCCCACCAGGGAGGGCCAGGCGGCCTTCCCGGTGCTGGATCTCGAGAAGATGCTGGGGGCCAAGGCCCACGGCCTCTATCGGCTCGAGCTGAAGGGCATGCGCGAGGGCAGGGAAGTGGCCCGGTGCGAGCGCACCCTGCTGCTCACCAACATGGGTCTCACCATAAAGGAAAACGTGGACGGCGGACGCCACATCTACGTGAACAGCCTTGTGGCAGGTTCGCCCCTTGCCAACATCCGCGTTCGCCTCCTTGCCCGCAACGGAACCACCCTTTCCGAAAACGTCACCAATGCCCAGGGCATGACCTACCTTCCGCCCGCACAGGGCCTCGAGGGCGAGCTTGAGCCCGTGGCCGTCACGGCCGTCAATTTCGACACCAACCCGGACCTGAGCTGGATGTCCCTGCTCGACTCATCCCGCATCGCAGGCCTGGACGAAGCGACGCAAATCGGCCGCCACGGCACAAACGCCGGCCTTCTTGCCTCGGTCTTTTCCGAGCGGGGCATCTACATGCCCGGCGACACGCTCCATTTCGGCGTGCTCGTGCGCCGCTTCGACTGGCACGCGCTTCCCGAAAAACTCCCGCTCGAGGCAGTCCTGCACGACCCTGCCGGAAACGTGGTGCACAAGGCCGCCCTTTCCGGCGATCCCAACCTCTGCGAGGTGTCCTGGACGTCCTCCTACGCCTCCCGCGCAGGCCTCTACCGCCTGGACGTGCGCCTGGCCTCGGAAAAGGGGCAGGGACCGGTGCTGGGCTCGGCCACGGCAAGGGTGGAGGAGTTCGAGCCCGACACCATGGCCATCGAGGCAAGCCTTGAGAAGGCCCCCAAAAAGGGCTGGGTGGTCACGAAGGGCGGCGTGTCGCCGGCGAGCGCCAGCGTGCGTCTGCGCACCCTCTACGGGGACGACGCGGCCAACCACGAAATCGCTTCGTCCTTTGTCGTCCAGCCGGCAAGGCTCACCTTCCCCGACTATCCCGGCTACACCTTCCAGGACGCCTCCCTCGACGCGGGCGAGGCCAGATCCCGCAAGCTTCCTTCCATAAGGACCGACAAGGGCGGACAGGGAAAGATAGATTTGCCTGCCGACATGGCGCCCGGCACCTTCCGGGGCACGCTGCGCGTGGAAGGGTTTGACACGGCGGGCGGGCGCGCCGTTGCACGGGAGCTCTCGGCCGTCTTCTCGCCGCTCGAGATCGTCGCGGGCTTTCGCCCCGTGGACGAGGCCAACAACCTCTCCTGGCTCAAGGAGAGGTCCAATGCCTCCATCCACGTGCTGGCCGTGAACAACGAGCTTGAAAAAACGGCCCTGCAGAACGTGACCCTCACCCTTTCCTCCATCCGCTACGTGAACTCCCTTGTCCGCGAGGCCACGGGCGAGTTCCGCTACGATGCCCAACCGCTCGCAAACGAGATCGGCTCGAGAAAAATCGCCATTTCCGCCCAGGGCACGAAGATTCCCCTGCCCACCGAAAAGCCCGGCGACTATCTCGTGACCCTTGCCCTTGCCGACGGGCGCACCCTTCTCTCCGTGCCCTACACCGTGGCCGGCAACGCCGTGGAGCTTGCCGACGGCACGAGCACCAAGGCCCTGAAGGGCGGCGACCTGCGCCTTGCCCTCAACAGGACCTCCTTCGAGCCCGGCGAAACCATCACCGTGCGCATGAACGCCCCCTACGCCGGCACGGGCCTCATCACCATAGAGCGCGAGAACGTGGTGGAAAGCGCCTGGTTCCGCGCGTCCGCAGGCGAGAGCGAGCAGCGCATCCGCATCCCCAAGTCCTTCGAGGGACAGGGCTGGGTGAGCGTCCTTTTTGCGCGCACCTCCAATTCCGAGGCCATCTACCTGAAGCCCCAGGTGTACGCGTCCGTGCCCTTCGACTGCGGCATGAAGCAGCGCGACATGGGCCTCAAGATAACTACCGCCGAGTCCGTTTTGCCCGGCAAGACCCTCGACATCCGCGTCCGCTCCGAGCGCCGCGGCAAGGCCCTGCTCTTTGCCGTGGACGAGGGCATCCTCTCCATCACCCAGTACAGGACCCCCGATCCCCTGCGCGATCTCTTGAGCGGCAGGGCGCTCGACGTGAAGACAAGGGCGCTTTTCGATCTGCTCATGCCCGACCACGCCCGCCTGCAGGGACGGCTTCCGGCCTTTGGCGGCGACATGGAAAACCCGGGCGGAAGGTTCCTGAATCCCTTCCGCCGCCGCGCGGAGCCCCCGTTTGCCAGATGGCTCGGCCTTGTCGACGTGAGCAGGGAGGGAACCACGGTCCAGGTCTCCGTCCCCGAGCATCTTTCCGGCGCCATCCGCATCATGGCCGTGGGCTCCTCCTCGGACGGGAGCTTTCTGACCGCAGGGGCTGCCGAGGCCAGATGCCTTGTGCGCGGCTCCCTCATCATCCGGCCCATGCTGCCGCTTGCGGCAAGCCCCGGGGACAGGGTGGAGGCCGCCGTCACCGTGGCCAACACCATCGGGGGATCGGGCAGGAAGGTGCCCGTGGAGCTGACCTTGCGGACAAACGAGGCCGTGGTTCTGGCAAGGGACGGCAAGGAGACGGACGCCGCCTCCTTCACCCTTGAAATCGACGAGAACGGCGAGGCCACGGTGCCGCTCGAGCTCCTCGTCAAGGACAAACCCGGCCTTGCCTCCCTCTCCTTCGAGGCGCGTCTCGCAAGGCCCGGATCGGGAGAAGAGGACCTTGAAAAGGGGCACGCGCGCCGCTCGCAGACCTTCTCGGTGCGTCCGGCGACCCTCTCCTACGCGAGTCTCGAGCACGGCCGCCTCAACGAGGGCACGGACATTGCCCCTTCCCGCTCCCTCTATCCCATGGGCGCCAAGACGACGCTCGTGCTCGGGCCGACAAGGATAGCGGCCTTCCGGGGCCTCGCACAGCGCCTCTTTGCCTATCCCTTCGGCTGCACCGAGCAGACCATCAGCCGCGCCATGCCGTGGATTGCCTCCCTGGGCGCTCCCGAGCTTGCCGACCTGCTCATGGCCCAGCCGGGGCTCGACCCGAGAAAGGCAAGCGAGCTCGAGGAAGAGGCCATCGCGAAAGTGTTTGCGGCCATTCGGGCCAACCTCTCCTTCGAGGGCGTGTCCCTGTGGCAGGGAGCCTCTGCCGACGACTTCGTGACCGTCTACGCGGCGGACTTCGTGCAGACCCTTGCCGAATACGGCCGCGGTGTGCCGACGGACCTGCAGCAGAACCTGCTCGGGTGCGTGAAGCGCATCACCGTGCGCGAGCCCGCAAGCCATGCGGACGCCCGCATCAAGGCCTACGCCTGCTGGGTGCTCATGCGCTCGGGCACCCTCGTCACCCAGGACGCGGAACGCATCCTCTCCTACCTGACCAGAACCGGCCAGTCCTGGGAGAAGGACATCACGGCAACGCTCCTTGCCGACTGCCTTGCCATGCTGCGTCTGGAAAACCAGGCCCTGAGCATCCTGCCCCTTGAAATCGCGCCCATCGAGAGCACCGCCCCGCTCTTCGACACCGGCTGCGCCTGGGCCCTGCAGGCCCAGATCCTCTCGCGTCCCTTCTGGACGCGTGCAGCCAGGGACAACAAGGCCATAGGGGAAGCCAGGGACAGGGCCATGACCGAGGCCTCCCGAAGGGCCCTTGCCGCCAACGCATCCACCACCGTCCAGGCGCTCACGGCCAGAGCCCTCGTCTTCGCGGCCGCAAGGCCCATGGACGGCGCCCCCATGCCCAGGGGCACCTGCGTCGAGTACGCCCAGGGCTTCAAGGAGGAGGCAAGAGAACACGTCCTCGGCGGGCTGCAGATCCTGGAAGCCCCTGGCTGCAGGCGCTTTGCCCTCGAAAACAGGGACGGTGCCGACCTCGGGAGCCTGCGCTGGCTGGTTTCCCTAGAGGGCTACGACCGCATGGCTGCCCCGCAGGCAGGCAAGGACAAGGCCAAGGGCAGCGGCATGAGCAATGGAATGGAGGTGAAGCGCCGCTATCTCGATGGCGAGGGCAAGGAGGTCAGGTCCCTGCGCGCCGGGGACCTTGTGACCGTGGAGCTGAAGGTGCGCTCCGATGCGCCCATCGAGAACGTGGCCCTGGTGGACCTTCTGCCGGGCGGTCTCGAGCCCCTGCTCGATCAGGAGAGGCAGCGCGTGGACACCTTCGAGCGGCGCGAGGACCGCATGCTCTTCTTCCTGGCCACGGACACGGACTTTGCCGCCGTGACCTACAAGGCCAGGGCCATGACTGCGGGCACCTTCCAGCTTCCGGCCGTCCACGCCCAGTCCATGTACGACCCGAGCTACGCCGCCATGCAGATGGGCGGCACCCTCGAGATCGGGCGCAGATAGGAAGAGCGGCCACGGCCCAGGCTTCGGGGCCGTGGCCTGTCCTGCCTGCCCTGGGCATCCCGTGAAAAGTCAAAGGACGACAAAGGCATCCCGCAAAAGGCCGGGACTCTTGCGCCGCACGCTCGCGGCCCTGCTCGGGGCCGTCCTGTGCGCAGCCCTTGCCCTTTTTGCCTTCGTGACAGGGGACACGCAGCCCCTGCTTGCGAACACGAGCTTCTCCACCCTGGTGCGCGACCGGGAAGGGAACCTTTTGCGCATGGGGCTCTCGAAAGACGGCTTTTACCGCCTTCACACCACCCTGGACGTGCTCCCCAGGGGAGCCGTGGAGGCCGTGGTCCACTACGAGGACAGGCATTTCTGGGAGCATCCGGGCGTAAACGCCCTTTCCATGGCAAGAGCCGCCCTCTCCATGCTGAAAGGGGGTCGTATCGTTGGCGGATCCACCATCACCATGCAGGTGGCCCGCCTGAAATTGGGCCTCAAGACGGGCTCCATACGCGACAAGCTTCTCCAGATACTGTGGGCTCTGCGCTACGAGTGGCATTTCGAAAAAAGGGACATCCTCGAGGCCTACTTCTCCCTTGCCCCCTACGGCGGCAACGTGGAGGGCCTTGGCGCGGCGGCCCTTGTCTATTTCCACAAGGAGCCGAGAGATCTGGCCCTCTCCGAGGTCCTGAGTCTCATCCCGGTGCCGCAAAACCCCGTTGCCAGGGCGCCCTCCTCCACCAACGGGCGGTTCCTTGCAGCCGCGACCCGCCTGCAGAAGGCCCACGCGGCCGAGTTCGCGAACACTGCCGGGACTGGCGAAAAAGGCGATGGCCCGCTCCTTGCCATGCCGCTCGGCATGGTCCTCGACACGGCCTCTTTGCGGGTTTTTGCCCCCTCGGCCATGCCCTTTTCGGCCCCGCACCTCGCAACCGAGCTTCTGCAAGGGGCGCCGGCGGGTGCCGACATCACGACCACCCTCGACCCGCGCCTCCAGCGCCTGGTCGAGCGGGAGCTCTCCCTGCACGTCTCGCGCCTTGCCCCCTACGGCATCACCAACGGTGCTGCCCTGCTCGTGCACTGGCCCACGCGCGAAGTGCTGGCTCTCGCGGGCTCAAGCGACTTCTTTGCAGACGAAGCGGGCGGCCAGATAGACGCCACCAGCATCCGCAGATCCCCAGGCTCCACGCTCAAGCCCTTCATCTACGCCCTTGCCCTGCAGGAGGGGCGCATCCACCCAAAAAGCCTGCTCATTGACCTTCCCAGAAGCTTTGCCGGCTACGAGCCGGGCAACTTCGACGGGACCTTCCGGGGCCCCTTGAGCGCTGATCAGGCCCTGCGCCTTTCCCGCAACGTGCCGGCCATCGTGCTTGCCAACAGCCTTGCAAGGCCAGGCCTCTACGGCTTTTTGAAGGACGCGGGGGTGAACCTCCTCTTCTCCGAGGAGCACTACGGCCTTTCCCTCGTGCTCGGCGGCGCCGAGACCACCATGCGCGAGCTCGCGACCCTCTATTCCATGCTGGCCGACAGGGGCATCCTGCGCCCGCTTGTCTTCACAAGAAACGGAATCGACAAGGCGAGGGACGCAAGGCCCGTGCTCACCCCGGAAGCAGCCTTCACGGCACTCTCCATGCTCACGAGCGAAAACCCCGACGACACCCTCGTGACGCGGATGGGCGAGCGCGTGCCCCTGCGCCTCAAGACCGGCACCTCCAACGGCCTGCGCGACGCCTGGACCTGCGGCGTCTTCGGCCCCTACGTGCTCGTGGTCTGGCTCGGCAACTGCGACAACTCCTCAAACCCGCTGCTCGTGGGAGCGCTCACGGCCCTGCCGCTCTTTCGCGAGACGGCGCTGGGCGCCCTTGGGCAGCCTGGCAGGGACGCTCAAAAAGACCTGCGCGACTGGCACGCCCTGCCGCCCGAGGAGACCAGGGTCATGGAGATCGACGTGTGCGCGGCCACGGGCGACACAAACCTCGATCTTTGTCCCGCCAAGGTGGCCCAGACGCGGACCTGGTTCATTCCCGGCGTCTCGCCCGTGAAGGACACGGGGATTTTGCGCAAGGTGCGCATAAACCCGAAGACCGGCAGCCGGGCCTGTCCCGAGGAAATGTCCGAAAGCGTGGAGGTAGTTGCCGAGTTCTGGCCAAGCGAGCTCTCCCAGCTCTTTGCCCAGGCAGGCATCATGAAGCCCGCTCCCCCTCAATACGGCCCCGCGTGCAGGGACCGGGAGGAGGAGGCTCAAAGCGCTCCTCCGCGCATTCTCTCTCCCAAGGCCGGCGTGCGCTACCACGCCAGAGGAAGCGACCCCGCCTGTCCGATTGTCCTCAAGGCCCACGCTGACTTCGGGACAAGCGAGCTTTTCTGGTTTCTCGGCACGGACTTTCTGGGCGTGACAAAGCCCGGCGAGGAGCTTGTGGCCAGGGTCCCGGCAGGCAGGCACGTCTTGCGGGTGGTCGACGACAGGGGCCGGGCCTCTGTGCGTTCTCTCGACGTTGCCCGCGTTCCCTGACATACTCCCTGAACGCACATGAGCGTCCCATTGGGTCCGAACTGACGAAAGACAGGGCCCTTTGGTGAAACGTGTCCAGAAAACGTCAAACGGAGAGAAGGCCATGGCAAACGTGTTCGACGTCGCCCAGTACATCGTGGACAGGCTGGGCAAAATCTCCGCCATCAAGCTGCAAAAGCTCGTCTACTACAGCAAGGCCTGGAGCCTTGTCTGGGACGAGAACCCGCTCTTTTCCGAGGAAGTGATTGCCCAGG
>CAZWOT010000057.1:0-12079 GCA_964635595.1 uncultured Desulfovibrio sp. | reverse complement strand
GGGAAGCGATGCTCCACCAGACAACAAGGAAGAAAATAATAAGGGCTAGGCGAACTGCTTTGGAAGGGTGGTTGTACCGTTTTCAGAAAAATTCACGGCGGGTACGCTCCGGGTTCTGGAGAGCCAGGTTCGCTTCCCCGATGATGCCGCTGATGATGTCGAGCTTGCGCTGACGGATGAAGTTGCGCGGCTTGTTGACTATTTGACATGCGCCCATATGTGCTCCGCGGCCCGAAGGCCTGGTCTTTTCCCTGGAATTGGGGTGGATGCGGAATGAATAGAACGAGGCAGCGGGGCATTCGCCCCTCATATTGGTTCACCCATTCTCCATGATCTAAGGCACTGTCCGTAAATTAATTGGAAAAGGAGGAGCTGAGAGCCTATTCGAGTCGAGCGTCATTCCACTTCGGCTTGAAGCAGTAATTTACGGGCAGTTCCTAATGTCCGCACTCCCTTTGTAAAGGGCGAATTTCGCCACCGGGCACGCAAGCGCGTCGTCCACGCAGGGCAGGATGCATTGCTGCCGACCCAGGGAACAGACAAAAGGCCCCCAATCAGAGCTTCAGGAGCGCGTCCGCGTAGTCGTCGCCGTTGAAGGGCCGCAGGTCCTCCATCTTCTCGCCGATGCCGACGAACGTGATGGGAAGCTTGTGCTGCATGGCCACGGCGATGGCCACGCCGCCCTTGGCGGTGCCGTCCAGCTTGGTGAGGATGAGCTCGTCCACGCCGGCGCTTTCCTTGAAGAGCTTGGCCTGGGAGAGCGCGTTCTGGCCCGTGGTTGCGTCCAGCACAAGCACGGTGCGGTGCGGGGCGCCGGGATGTTTTTTCGCTATCACGTTGCGGATCTTGGCAAGCTCGTCCATCAGGTTGACCTTGGTCTGAAGGCGGCCTGCCGTGTCCACGTAGAGGACGTCCACGCCCTCGCTCATGGCCCTGTCCATGGCCTCGAAGGCCACCGAAGCAGGGTCGGAGCCGGCCTGCTTCGCGTGGAAGAGGCAGCCCACGCGGTCTGCCCAAACCTGCAGCTGCTCGATGGCCGCGGCGCGGAAGGTGTCGGCTGCTGCGATCATCACCTTCTTGCCCTGCATGCGGTCGCGGTAGGCAAGCTTGGCGATGGTCGTGGTCTTGCCGGCTCCGTTGACGCCTATCATGAGCACCACTTCCGGGGGCTCGATGCCCACGATGTGGCGGGGACGGGTAAAGATGGAGCGGATTTCCTGGCGCAGAAGCTCGCGGGCTTGCTCGGAGGTGGTTGCCTTCTCGGCGCGGGCACGCTCCTTCAGACGCTCGATGAGCTCCAGGGAGGCCTCGACGCCGAGGTCCGCCATGATGAAGATTTCCTCGAGCTCTTCCCAGAAGTCGTCGTCGAGCTCGCCGTGCCTCGAGATGAGGCTCTCGAAGCGGCGCACGAACTGCTCGCGGGTCTTGGCAAGGCTGTCGGTGAGCTTCACGAGCAGGCGGCTGCGCTCGTCCTCCTCGTCCTCCAGCTCGAGGGCCAGGGAGAGGCGGTACTGGAGCTCGCTTCTGAACTCGTCGAGCTGGCGGTAGTCCATGCGGTCGAGCCAGCCCGCAAAGTCGTCCACAAAGGCCTGGGCCTCGTTCTCAGGGGCCTCCAGGGTGCGCAGGAGGAAGAGCACGCGATCGTTGAGTTCCTCACCGGCCTCGGTCACGCCGTCGAGCACGATGTCGAGCCAGACGGAGAGCCTGGCCTCAGCCTCGCGCAGGCGGCGGGTGAGTTCCTGGTAGACGGGGCCGGAAAGCCTGCCGGTCCCGGCCGAGCCCTTCGCGTTGACGGGAGTCTCGGGAGCTTCGGGAGCGGCGGAAGCCTCCGGCGCGGCAACCTGTTCTTCCTCCTCGTCCTCCGTAACCATCTCGAGCAGGTCGATGATGACGGGTTCTTCCTCGGCAGCGGGTTCCGCGGCCGGTTTCTGTTCCGGCTCCTGCCTGGGCTCGGGCTCAGGATCGGGAGCTGGCTGGACTTCCGGCTCGGGTTCGGAAGCAGCTTCGGAAGCGGATTCGAAAGTATCTTCCCGGGATGCTTCGGGAGCAGCTTCAGAAACAGCCTGCGTCTCGACAACCGACTCGACAGCAGGTTCGACACCCGACTCGGCACCGGCCTCGGCAGCAGGTTCGGCAACGGTCTCGCCGTCAGCCTCCTCTGCAGTCTCGTCGGCAGTCTCCTCGCTCGCCACGCTCTCGACCGTCTCGACGACTTCAACGACCTTGACGACCTCGATGGGCTCAATGGACTCGACGGACGCCCCGGGCTCGGCCCGGGACACGTCTTCTCCCACGTGCTCCTGTTCTTCGGCCGTCTGCGCGGGCGCACCGGCGTCCACCGGAACGTCCCCGGGAGAGGCCTCGGGAGCTCGCTCGGAAGCTTCTTCGGCAACACCCCCGGATGCCTGTTCAGGAGTTTCGCGCAGCTCCGCCACGGGTGCCGCAAGGGGAGCTTCTCCACGAGCTTCCTCCGGGCCTTCCTCGGCAGCTTCTTCGGGAGCCTGCTCCGGGGTTTCCTCTGCTCCGTCCGTTGAAGCAGGGGCAGGCTCGCCGGTAACCGCTCCCGCAGCCGCATCGACAGGCTGGCTTTCGGAGGGGCCCTCTTCCGCAGCCTGCACAGCTGCAGTCTGTTCCTTCTCGGGTGCCTTGGGTTCGTCCTGGGACGAGCCGAATATCTTCTTTATCTTGGAGAAAAAGCCCATGGAAAACTCCGTGGAAAAAGCCGCGCACTCGCGGGAAGGACGCATTCCTTCCCTTGAGGCAGTCTAGTCCTGGTCGCCCTTTCTGGCGCCCATCTTCCAGACCACGAGAAGACCGAGGAAGAAGAGCACGGCGCCTGCCTGAACGAGAGCGACGACATGCCACATGCTCTTGTCGGCCAGCTTCTGGGATCTGGACTGCCAGGGCCTGGGGTCGAGCTCTATCCAGATGCGGCCGAGGGTCTCGCCCCGGTCGCGCAGGGCGAAGCCCCATTCCCGGTGGCCGGAAAGGTTCATGTCGGAGAGGGGCGCAAGCGAGCCGTCGGGCTTGCGCATCTGCGCCTCGAGCAGACGGTCGGTGCCGAAGACGCCGCAGGCGATGATTTCCGGACGGTCCATCATGGCGAAGACCACCGGACGCACGATGGCCTCGTCCAGGGGCAGCCCGCCCGCCTTCGAGCGCTGAAGCATGATCTCGCGGGCAAAGATCTCGGCGAGATCCCTTGCCTGGGTGACGGCGGCCTGGTGCACCTCTTCCTGGGCCAGGCGCATGTCCATGTGGCGCTGGACGACAAGGATCGCGAGCAGCACCACGCAGGCAAAGACCCACAAAAGGACGTATTTCAGTTTCATTCTGAGGATGTGTTTCCGTATATGGCACGGCGCTTCCCAGGAGAGACCCATGGGGCAGCGTCGACGCTCTCGAAAGGTTTGTGCCGGTTTTGCCGGGAGGCTGACGGCCATCAGCCGCGATGCGGGTCCGGCTCCGTCTTCCAGGAGGCAACCAGCTCCCTGACCCGGGAGAGGCGCTCTTGGGGAAGATTCTCGGAATAGTGCTCGGCAAAGACGTGGATGCGGGTGCCGCCCCTCGGGACGAACAGGCCCTTCACCCTCGCCCAGGCCGGGTCCAGAAGCTCGCAAACGTCGTCCAGCACCTTGTTGGTGATGGACTCCATGAAGGAGCGGTGATTGCGGTACGCGAACATGTAGAGCTTGAAGCTCTTCGACTCCACGCACAGCCTGGACGGCACGTACTCGAGCACGATGGTCCCGAAGTCCGGCTGGCCCGTGACGGGGCAGAGCGAGGTGAATTCGGGAAAGGAGATGGTGACCACGTAGTCGCGGTCCGGGAAACGGTTGGGGAAGGCCTCGAGGATGTGGACGCCGGGTTCCCCCTCGGGCACGGGCGAGCCGCCCCTGCCGAGGGCCTTGAGGTCGGAAAGTGTATCGCTTGTCGCCATGGGCTTTGCGGGTATCCTTGAAAATGAGGTCTTGCGGGGGAATGTCAGGCAGACTCGCGCAGCCTTGTTCAGGCGGGACTGAAGCCTGCCGCAATGAGGGAACCATGCCGGGGGCTCCACTCGGGACAGAGCGTCCGCGAGAGCCCAATCTTCTCGGGTTCCCGGTGCCCTTTTCTTAACCGCTTTGCCCAAAAGCGCAAGGGTCAAAGGCATTGGGGATTTTGCCGCGAGGAAGGCACTCATTTTGTGTCTTTGTTCATGCCGGATAAGCGAAATTTTTCTCTGTTGTCATGCTGCAAGTGCATGCATTTGGCTATCCTTGGAATTTGCGGACTGGAAAAGACGCTTGATTGTCCGGCTTTGTGTGTACTCAAATGGTCGCATCTCGCGCAACTTCCCGAATTTTGCCCCGAACAACAAAAGGAAGCGGACAAGCACGAACGGGATGCAAGGCGAGAACATTTCACCCTCCAAGGAGCGCACCAAGGTGTCCGTTTTGCAGACGAGTTCCGACGCGATGGCCGCCCCAACGAGGACGCGGCGGAGGAGGTAGACTCAAGGTGCCCTTCCCCATGCCTCTGCGCTGGCTCGTCTCGCTTGCACTGCCCGCCCTTCTTTACCTCGTCCTTGGACACGTGGGCATGCAGTCTGGCCTTGATCCAGGGGCGGCGATCTACCTGAGTCTCACCCTCTGGGCCGTGTGCGCCTGGATGGTCGCCATCATGAACGACACGGCCGTGGCCCTGGCCCTCCCCGTGCTCTACATGATTTTCTGCGGGGCCACGCTGGAAGTGGTGCTCTCGCCCTGGCTCGGGGACGTGCCCACCGTCGTCATCGGAGGCTTCATTCTCGGCAAGATTGTCTCGTCCACCGGCCTTGGGCACCGCATGGCCCTTGGCTGCGTGCGCATGATGGGCGGAAGTCTTGTCGGAGCCATCCTCGGCATGTCCATGGGAGTCGCGCTGATTGCTCCGCTCGTGCCGTCCATCATGGGCAAGGCGGCCATCTTCACGGTCATCGCCGTTGCCATGTGCGACGCGCTCGGACCTGCGCCCAAGAGCCGCGAGGCCACGGCCGTGCGCCTCGCAACGTGCTGCGCCCTTGGCGCCACCAAGCTCTGCTATCTCACCGGGGCCGCCGACATGGTGCTCGGCATGGATCTTGTGGACCAGGTCATGGGCATCCGGACCACCTGGATGCTCTACGCCATGCAGAACTTCGTGCCCGGCATGCTCTATCTTGTCCTCTCCGTGGCGGTTGTGCTCCTTGCCCTGCGCGTTCGCGTGCCCAGGGAGCGCATGCGCGAGGCCGCGGCCAGGGCAGAGTCCGGCCCCCTGAACGGCGAGCAACGCAGGGCCCTGGGGCTTCTCGCCGTCACCATCCTGCTGCTCGCGACAGATTCGATGCACGACTTCGATGCCGGAAGCATCCTTCTTCTGGCGGCCTGCGTTTCGTTCCTGCCCGGCGTGAACCTCATGGACGGCAGGAAGCTCTCGCAAATCGACTTTTCGCCCCTGCTCTTCGTCATGGGCTGCATGAGCATCAGCACCGTGGGCGAAAGCCTTGGCGCCACCCAGTGGCTCGCCGGGCTCGTGCTCCCGCTTCTCGAGGGCATGAGCCAGACCGCCGCAGGCGTGTCGGCCTACGTGGCGGGCGTGCTTCTCAATTTCCTTCTGACGCCCCTTGCCGCCACCTCCGCCTTCACCGTGCCCATCACGGAACTGGGCCTTGCCCTCGACGTCGAGCCGCGCATCCTCTATCTCGCCTTCCAGTACGGCCTCGACAACCTGCTCTTCCCCTACGAGTACGCGCTCTACCTCTATTTCTACTCCTCGGGCTACGTGAGCCTGCGCCTCATGACCCTGGTGCTCGGCCTGCGCATGCTCGCAACGGGCCTTTTCATCTGGCTTGTCGCCATCCCCTGGTGGGAGTTCGCAATGCAGGGCGCAGGCTCCTGACCCCGGCCCCAAAAACGCCAAGGGGGAAGGCCCGCGGAATCCCGTGTCCCGCAAGCCTCCCCCGGGGTTTCACCACGCCGGCAAGGCGGGCCTTCGCGGCCCCCCCCTGTCCCCGGAATTTGGAGAGAGCGGCTCGTCCGGGGACACGAGGACGTGATCTGCCCTACTTCGGCATGACGAAGTGTGTGCGCAGCCTGTCCTCGTAGACGGGGCACGTGACGCCGTTTTGACGCCCAAGCTCGATGCAGCGGAGCAGCCAGGCCATGTTCTGGGCAAGAACCCGCATGGTCTGCAGCCCCTCGAGATCCTGGCGCACGTCGTCCGGAGTGAAGCCGTGGACGGAGTTCCAGTACTGGGACGAGACGATGGGCATGTTGGCGATGGTGAAATACTGGTTCAGCTGCTCGAAGGTGGCCGAGGCGCCTCCCCTGCGACAGGACACGACGGATGCGCCCAGCTTCCCGGCCATGCGCCCTTCGGTGCAGAAGAAGAGGCGGTTGAGAAAGGAGATGATCTGGCCGGTGGGGCCGCTGTAGTAGACCGGTGAGCCGACCACCATGGCGTCGAACTCGTCGAGGCGCCCCTGGATCTCCCGCACCATGTCGTTCTGGAAACAGTGGCCGGTCTTGAAGCACTGGCCGCAGGCGATACAGCCGGCAATGGGCTTCTTGCCAAGATAGAGAAGCTCGGTCTCGACGCCCAGGGAGTTGAGCGTCGTTTCGACCTCGCGCAGGGCCGTGTAGGTGCAGCCCTCCCTGTTGGGGCTACCGTTGATGAGCAAGGCTTTCATGGGTCTGGCATCCTTGAAATAAAGCGTCTTTGAAATGGAGCGCCCTTGAAATGGAAATGGTGCGAAGAATGGACAAGGGCTCGGCTTGCGCAGCCTGGACCCGAAGGCTTCCGGTCTAGAACTGGTTGAAGACCATGGCGATGATCTTCCACTCGCCGTCCTGCTTGACGAGCTCGTGGTAGTCCACGAAGTCCTGGCCGTGCCAGCCCTCGATGGTGATGCGGGCCACGGCGATGGAGCCCGCGATGTCGAGGATGTCCACGCGGGTCCTGGCGTCCGGGGGTCCCACCTGGCGGTACAGCTCGTAGAGGTTCTCGATGGGGCCGAAGGAGCACTTGCCCTCGGCATCGACGCCGTTCATGACGGCCCTTTCGTGGAACCCCTTTTTCACCTCCTCGATGTCGGCCCTCCCGCCGCCGTCGACATAATGCATGAGGGCCCTGTGCACGGCCTCGTGCTCGGCGACATCCGGGTGCTTGCCCCTGATCATGGTCGATTGCTCGCTGTGCCTTTTCCCTGGAGACGGCCGCAGCTGAACCCGCAGGACGCCCGTTCCCGGCCTCGCCGCAACGGGTCGGCGGACGCCGCCGATACCAGGCTTTCGACGGCGGCCGGGCTTCCTGGGGTTCCATAATGCTGCCGGTTCTAGAAGGTGCTGTAGATCTTGGCGATGATCTTCCACTCGCCGTTTTCCTTGACGAGCTCGTGGTAGTCCACGAAGTCCTGGCCGTGCCAGCTCTCGGTGACAACGCGGCCCACGGCGATGTTGCCGGCGATGTCGAGGACGTCGATGTGGCTCTTGGCACCGGGCGTGGGACCCAACTCCCTGCACACGTTGTAGAGGTTCTCGATGGGGCCGAAGACGTAGGAGCCGTCGCCGTTGACGCCGTTCATGACGGCCTTCTCGTGAAAGGCCTTCTTCAGTTCGTCGATGTTGGCCGTGCCGCTCTCGACGGCGTAGCGCTCGAGGGCCTCGTAGACGGCCTGGTGCTCGGCCACGTCGGGGTGCTTGTCGGTAATCATGGACAATCTCCTTGAAACGGTATGGGGGGGGGGATTGGGGGATCGACGGTCAGGGCTCCTTTTGAAGAGCTCCCAAAACCGTCATGCGGTAAAGCAATGTCGGGGATGCCTTGCCCGAAAGCCTTGCGGCGGCACCAAAACGCAGAGGGACAAATGTCCCCCAAGTTTCAGGCCGCCCGGCTACAAGATCCGGGCAAACGTCTTCTCTGCATGCATGCCTCCCAAAAAAGCCCGGCCTTCAGGCGTTGCGGCCCATTTCCTCGGCCGTGGCGAGGGCTGCGTTGCCCTTCATGGCGCCGTACTCGTCCACGCCGCCGACGAAGAGCCGTCCGCGATGCTTCCAGCGCTTGTAGCCGAGCATCTGCCGATAGGCCTCGGCGGGTCCGGCAAAGGAGCGCGGAAGCCTGCTCTCGCCGCACATGAGGAGCATGGCCTCCTTCACGGCCATGTCGCGGGCGCGGTTCTTCTTCGAGTAGGGATAGAAGCGGTCGATGGCGCACTTCAGATGCCCGGTCACGTTGTACCAGTAGAGAGGCGAGACCAGGACCAGAAGCTCCGCCTTCTCGAGCAGGGGCCAGAGCTCCTCGAAGGAATCCTCGATGACGCAGGGGCGCCCCTCGCTCCAGCAACCCTCGCAGTGCAGGCAGGCCATCATGGGCTTTTGCCCGGAGGCAAAGACGTCCACCTCGTGGCCGGCCTCCTTCGCGCCCCTTGCAAAGGCCTCGGCCAGCAGGTCGCTGTTGCCGCCATTGCGCCCGCTGCCCGTGAGGACAAGCACCTTCTTCTTTCGCCCGTCGCCCTTCTCGTAGAAGGACTCGACGCGCATGGAGGAGGTGGAGGTGAGGGTCTTGACCGCCCAGGCTCCGCTCGCAAGGCCCAGGGCCGCAAGCGTCCCGCCCAGGACGAGGCCGCGCCTCGACCTGTTGCAGGAGTTGGGGCTGTCGTTCATGTTGTCCGTCGTGTTCCTGGCCATGTTCGCTCTCTCCTGTGTTCCGGGCCAAGCTCAAGGCTTCATGGATGCTGCTTCATGACTGCTGCTTCATGGATGCTTCCTTGAAGCTTTCCGGAGGCCTGCCAGAGGCTCGCGCCGAAGCGGCGCGCCTCGGCCAGCTTGTCGTCCGATACGGTGCCGGGCTCGAAGACGCCGCCCGCAAGCAGGCACCCCTTGTCGGTCCACTCCATGAAGCCGAGAAGCGAGTGGTAGTAGTCGAGCACGGGCTTCCAGTTGTCGGCGCTGTTTCCCTCCGCGGCCATGACCAGCGCGCAGTCCTTCTTCGGATTGGCGTAGCCGGGATTGCACTCGGCAACGGCAAAGAGACGGTCGAAGGCGGTCTTGAGCTGGGCGGACACCGACCAGTAGTACATGGGCGAGGCCAGGACGAGCACGTCGCACTCGCGGTAGTACGGGTAGATTTTCTCCATGTCGTCCTTTTGCAGACAGGGACTCTCGAAGTCCTTGCCTCCCTTGGCGCAGCCGCGACAGGGATGGATGTCGAGCTTTTGCAGATCGAAGCGGGTGACCGTATGGCCGGCGCTCTTCGCGCCCTCGGTACACGCCTCGCAGAGCATGGCCGTGTTGCCGTTGGCCCTGGGACTGCCGTTGAGGATGAGAATGTTCTTGCCCATGATTTGCCTCCAGATTGACTGCCTGCTGCCAGCTTCCTGCCGGCTTCCTGCCCTTGCGCGTCTCGTCCGGCGCCCGCCGCAAGGTCCGGGGCGGGAAGCGCCCTTTCGCGTGCTGGTCCTCAAAGCGAGCGCATTCTGCTCCGCCCGACCATCTGCTCGAGCTCCTCGTCGGTATGGGCGGCCAGCGTCTTGTCGATGGCCTCGATGACGCGCCGCTTTTTCGCCCGATCGGCCACGCTGAAACGGAAGTGCGCCGGATTGAGGTAGTGGATGCCGTCGTAGAAGGTGTCGATGTCGAGTTCCGTCAGAAAGGCCCGCAGCTCCTCGAGCTTCTCGCGCTCCGAGGCCTCGGTGAAGCCGCCGCTTGCGGCCATGTCCACGAGCGGCGTGTCGGCGAAGATCGTCATGCCCGTGGTCGTGATCCTGGTCGGGTGCACCTGGTTGAACATGCGCGCCGTGGCAAGGCCGCTTTCGATGCCCTTCCCCTTGCCGCCCATGCCGAGGATGTAGAAATTGGTGTAGGTGATGCCGGCGGCGTCCAGACGCTTGAGCTCGCGCACCGTGTCGGCGCTCGTGTGGCCCTTGTTCATGAGGGCCAAAACTTCGTCGTTGCCGTTTTCCGTGCCGATGTAGAGGTGCGTGAGCCCGAGATCGCGCAGGTGCACAAGCTCCTCGTCGCTTTTGTGCGTGATGTCGGGAATGCGGCTTTGCATGCTCACCCGTTGAAAATGCGGGTAGTGCCTTCGCAGGACCTCCATATAGGACTCCAGCCTTGACGTCGACAGCGCGAAGGGATTGGAGCCCGTCATGTAGATGGGCGTGTCCGGAGGAAAGTAGCTCCGAAACCAGGACGCCCACTCGTCCAGCTCCTCGACGCTCACGGCCTTGAAGGAATAGCCCCGCGAGACGTAGCAGAAATTGCAGCGGTTGTAGGAACAGCCCTCGGTCGCGCGCAAGAGAAGCGAGCTTGCTTCCTGCGGGGGACGCATCTGCGGTTCGGTGTATTCCATGACGCCCTCCATGGAGCTTGCCGCTCGCGAGCCTTCGAAAGGAGCAGCGCGAGGGGCGGGTGCAGCGCTGGCTGCAGGGTGCTCGGACCCGTTCGCCGCGCCTGGATATTTATTTAGTAATCGCTAAACAATTTGTCAACAGACTTCCGGGGGACCTGCGCACGCACGCATGTCCCTGCTGGACGGCGCCATTGGCATGCAATCCGGGAAAAATCCTTCGTTCATTTCGAGCCCGAACAAAGAAAAAGACCGCCAGTCGTTGGGACTGACGGCCGTTATGAAATTCGCGCCGCAGGCGCGGGAGCTGTTCCCCTGCGGGATTGTGCCCTGTTCGCTAGTCGAGATTGGCGAGATCCAGAAGCCTCTGCTCGTCGAGGATGTCGATGCCCTTGCGGGAATAGGCGCCTATGACGCCCCTGTTCTCGAGTTCGCGCAGGGCCTTGTTGAGCGTCACCCTGTGCACGCCGAGCAGGGAGGAAAGTTCCTGCTGGTTCAGGGCAAGGTTCACCCTGCGCTGGTTTTCCAACGCGCCGTTGCGGGAGCAGATGGCGATGAAGCGGCAGATGCGCGTGGACAGATCCACCATGGAAATGTCCACGGACTGGTTGCACAGCATCCGTATCTTGCTCGCCATGGCGCGCATGGTAGCGTACATGAGAGCCGGGCTCTCGGGGAAGATCCTGTTTTCGACAACGCTGCGCTCGAAGGAATAGAGCGTGGAATTGGTGGCGGCCACGAGGCTGCTCATGGTGGGCAGCCCGTCAAGGAAGGGCACCTCGCCGACAAGCATGCCCTGGTGCATGCGGAAGAGGATCTTCTCCTTGCCGTCGGCAAACGAGCGCACAAGGCGCACCTCGCCCTGCTCGAGATAGTAGATGCGGTCTACCTTCTCGCCTCCGTTCGCGATGATGGCGCCCCTTGGATAGGCGTGGCGCACGCCCATGTGGAAAAACTTTCGCCATTCCTGGGAGAGCCCGGCGAGATCGTAGGATTCGTGCAGCAGATCCCCGTAGGGACATGCGTCCGGGTCCATGCCGTTTTGCGATTTTTGGTCCGCGTGATTGTCCATCGATTTCCTCTGGCCTTGTGCGGCAGGTATCTGATTTCACGTCCTTTTCGATGTGTGAAAGCGAACAAGGACTCTAGTCGACTTTGCCCTTCCAGGCAAATGGAACTTTGACGTCATCGCCCATTTCCGACAGGCAAGTGTCCGGAATCACGAACCTGCCTGCCCCTTCTTGCGCGGGTCCGCCGGCCCCTGCTAGTCTCCCGGAAAGCACGATGTTTCGTCGCATTCTCGAGCGGGCGTTTTCGCGCCTGGAGGAACACGCATGACAAGAAAAAGGTCTGCAAGGTCGGCATGGATCAACGAGGGGCATGGAAACGCCATGGGCGACCTTTCCCCGGAAAGGGCCGAGCGTCCCAGCCGCTCGCAGAAAAAGCGCGACAGCACTGCCCTGCAGGAGCTGGGCGTGGAGCTCGCAAGGCTTCCCTTGCGGGAGCTCGAGCGCCTCGGAGTCTCGAAGGACCTGCTCGGAGCCTTTCGCGACCTCGCTTCCATCACTTCCCACGAGGCGAGACGCCGCCAGCTGCAGTACGTCGGCCGCCTCATGCGCGAGGAAGACGACGTGCAGAAGCTGAAGGACGCCGTGGCCCTGTTTCGGGAAGGCAGAAGGCCGTCGGACGTGCTGGGCTGACGTGCCGGATTGACGTGCCGGATTGACGTGCCGGA
>CAZWOT010000056.1:0-12195 GCA_964635595.1 uncultured Desulfovibrio sp. | reverse complement strand
AGACTTATTAACGCAAAAATGGGCAAAAAAAATATTTCTGATTAAGCCAGGTACAGGTTCTCGAAGGGGACAAGGGTGGTTCCTTTGTGCCCTGGCTGCCCCCCCTGGCTTCCTCTTCGGGCCCTTGATGCTTTTCTTGCGCCTTGTGTCCTGCTCCTGCTCCTGCTCCTGCTCTTGCTCCTGGGAGTTTGGTTCTTCCTTCTTGCCTATCTGCAGAGTCGAGTGTGGCAGACTGGAGTTTTGCGGGGTAAAAAACAATATTCACCCAAGCCAAAATGACATATGGCTCCTGCATTTAATGAAAAAGAAAAAGAATAATTAAAGGAATTTGTATCAATTAATAAAGATGCTACTCTCAAAGAAATCAGAGAGCATTTTGGTAAGAAATGTTCTCTTACTACTATTCATAACACACTAAAGCGGATTGGCTTAAGGTACAAAAAGAAAAGTCTTCATGCTGATGAAAGAGATGATGAGGAAGTTTTTAAACAGCGTGAGAAGTTTAAAGAAGAAATTTCAAAAATTTATCCATATAAATTACATTTTCTCGATGAAACAGCCTCTCGAACAGATATGACAAGATTATACGGCCGGAGTTACAAAGGCGATCGATGTGTTGATTCAGTTCCTGGCTATTGGGAAACCGTAACACTTATGGCATCTTTTAATTTAGACGGGGATATAGAACCAGTAGTATTTAACGGTTGGCTAAATCAAAAAACATTTGAAAAGTGTTTTTAGAAATTTATTCTTCCTACATTAAAAACTGGAGACACATTTGTTTTGGATAATCTGAGTTCTCATAAATCTGAATATATAATTAAATTATGTGAAGAAAAATGTGTTAATGTAATCTTTCTTCCTCCATATAGCCCTGACTTAAATCCGATAGAAAAGTTATGGAGCAAGGTCAAGCAGCTCCTCAGAGGCATCAAGGCCAGGACTCGTGAGGCCCTTGAGGAGGCCATTGTCAAGACCATTGATGCAGTGACTGTCGCTGATATCAGGGGGTGGTACCGTGAGGTCGGATATGTCGCCTGATATATTGTATTTCAAGGTGAAACCGCTCTAGGGGAAGCATCTGCACGCACAGGGGGCCATGTGCCCCCTTTTTCCCATGAACGGCCTCAAAGCCCCTCGAGAGGCCGAAAGACACAAGAGACGACCCTTTTCCCCGTGCGGCACAGGGACGAAACGGACAGGGCCAAAAGCTGCCTGGCGCGCGATCAAAAAGAGGCAGGAACCATGAACAGCAACCACAAAAACGAGTGCAGGACCAGCCGCAGAACCTTCCTCAAGGGGGGCCTTGCGGCTGCGGGCGGCCTTCTCCTGGCACGGCCCGCAGGCGCCCTTGCCGCGGCCGAAGCCGCGGCCGGACGGGCCAGGGTGTACTTCACGCCCGAGGTCTCGTCCGAGGCCCTTGCAGCCGTCTACCAGGCCCTGAACCATCCCCTCCAGGGCAAGGTGGCGGTGAAGATTTCCAGCGGCGAACCCGGCGGGCACAACTTCCTCGATCCCAAACTCATCGCCCCGCTCGTCACCAGCCTCGAGGGCACCATCGTGGAGTGCTGCACGGCCTACAACGGCCGGCGCCACGAGCCCGCGGAGCACTGGAAGGTCCTGCGCGAGCACGGCTTCATGGACATTGCCCCCTGCGACATCCTGGACGAGGAAGGCGAGCTCGTCCTGCCCGTGAAAAGCTCCTTCCACCTGAAGGAAAACCGGGTGGGCGCGCATCTGGCCAGGTACGATTCCGTGCTCATGCTCCAGCACTTCAAGGGACACACCACGGCGGGCTTTGGCGGCACCATCAAGAACATGAGCATCGGCTTCGCCTCCCCTGCCGGCAAGACCATGATCCACACCGCGGGCAAGACCGCCGTGTGCGAGGAGCTCTTCGCCAACAAGGCAAGCCACGAGCATTTCCAGGAATGCATGGTGGACGCCTGCTCGTCGGTCATGGACCACATGAAGCCCGAGAACCTGGTCTACGTGAACGTGGCCAACAAGCTCTCCGTGGACTGCGACTGCGACAGCCATCCTGCGGACCCGAAGATGGCGGACCTCGGCATCTTCGCAAGCCTTGATCCCGTCGCCCTCGACAAGGCCTGCCACGACGCGGTGGTCAACGCCGACGACGCCGGCAAGGCGGATCTTGTGGAGCGCATGGCCGACAGAAGGGCCGCCCACGGCATCGAGGCCGCCTGGCAGAAAGGCCTTGGGCAAAAGGACTACGAGCTGGTCGCCCTGTAGGCGAACGCACGACTCGCGACAGGAAGGCAGAAGAAACGGGGCATGAGGCCCCATATGGGCGGATGCGCGGCACCCTGGGCAAGGGGCGCGCATCCGCCTTCTTTTTCCCGGGCAGGCGGCGCTCTTGGCAGGCGGCAGGCGACATCGGGCGTCATTGCCGGACAGGCCGCGACAGGCCGTGCGGGCCCTGTCGAGGCCGTGGGCGGCAGAGGTCCCTGGGTGAAGGCCCGCTCAAGGTCTTGGCAAAACGGACAGGCCGGACGGCTCCAGGGGACCAGGTGCGCGCAAACGGGCATGCGCCCTCCTGGCGGAAAGCGAGGCAATACCGGGGGCACGAGGCAGAGAGAAGAGGGAAGCAAAAAGCGCCCCAGGGTCGGGAAAGATCGCGGGCTGCAGCGGCAGGACATGTCGCCAAAGGGTGCATGGCGACCTATGTCGACCAACAAAAGCGGGATCTGGTCCCTCCTGCAAAAAGGGCCGGATACGGGGCAAGGATTGAAGCTCCGCATGAAGAACGGCCGTCGGTGAAGAAGAAGCGGAGAGAACGGGACCGCAATTGGTGAAATGCACCGTTTTTGATGCAAATTTTGGTGCATTATTTTGGTGAACACCTCTATATCCGTAAATCTAAATACAAGGATATATCAATTTACTTGTTTAGGACATCTCTTTTGAAAATTGATTGCATGCTGATATACGGATATTTCGATTCATATCAGGCCTTGTTTTCTTTCATCAACAGCCGGAAATTCTTTTTCTTTTTTGGTGCACGCAAGGTTGTCTCCACCATCCCTTTCCCGGCACCTCTGCCAGCTGCATCTGGTTTCCCTGATATATTCTGCCCCCGCTCCTGGTGCACTCTTGTTTTGCACCAAACAGGCGGACCTGCTCCATGCCTGTCCATGCCCGCACCGCAAACGCGAACCATGCGCCCGACACCCGCAGGGTCTTGAAGCGTGTTCCACAAGAGGATTTGCAGCCGATCGCGCGCGAAAATCAGCCTGAAGGCCCTCGCCCTTCGTTCATGGTGCGGAACAGGACTTTTGCACCAAAGCTGCGTCCATGGACTGTCCTTTTTGTCCGGACATTAATCTGGAGGCCGGCATGAACCAGGCATTCGGCATGGCCGCTTCCGGCACTCCGTCCGTGCCCCGCGAACGGCCCCACGATCGGTCCTGCGCGCGGCTTTCGTCCCGTTTTTGGCGGCTCTCGAGCAGATATCTCATGATAGACGCACCCTGGAGACAGCCTGATGTCATGCTTGAAGCTTCACTCCATGCTTCTGAGCTCCGAACCCCCATGCAGGGCCTGCAAGGACAGTCGATTCGAACATCCGGAAATGCCGACAGGATCGATCAGGACATCCTCTTCGCCTCCCTTCCTCGCTGCTTTCACCACATCTCCTGTCGCTCCTCCACCGACCCTGCCGCTCTCCTGGAGCAGACTGTGCACCAAAAGGACTTGTTCAAGCATGGCATGAAATTTTGTGTACATTTTGCTGCGCATCCAAAGGGCAGGCAAATGCACCAAAACAAGGAGAGCCTTGATGCGGGCAGAGCAGCCCAGACCGATTGGTGCATCCTTTTCCTCTCCTGCTCGTGAATGCAGATGCACAGGGCTTTGAAGAGGAAGTTCACCATTTGGTGCATCTGTCTGAACGCCCTTGCTTTCACCAATAATTCGCCAATTTACCAAGGCCAATCTTTCGGCTTCCAAGAAATGTTTGCACCAAACAAAAGCAATGCACATTTGCATTGGTATTTTGGTGCACATTTCTTTTCTGGCATCTTCGCGAACACTCTTGCACCAAAATCCGCGACGCTTCACCAATTCCCTGGTCCGGTTTCGGGGAGGCAGGACGTCGACTTCTGTCCGATGCCATCGACCGACCCATTGCCCGGCCCGGCGATGGACGACATTGATTGGCACCATGGATTGCCGTCATCCTTTGCCTGAACATGGGCAGCATCTCCCGGCTCCCTTCCCTCTTCCTGCTCCCCTCCTCTCCATCGGGCCCTGCGGGATGCGCCCTGCCCCGCGCTCCTTTCAAAAGGACTGTTTCGGCAAGGCTCGGGCTCCACTCTCCGCCTCCCCGGCATCGCGTCCAGTCCCTTCGCGAAGCTTGCCTTCCCGAAGCTGTCCTGCAAGGCGCCTTCCCTTTTGCCCCCGAAGGCGGCAAAAGGCCCGATTTCGTGCGGATTTGACAAGCACGCGCGGGCCAACGTATTCCACGCATGGGCTGCGCCATTGCCGCCGCATCCGGGCCTGCAGGCCACGGCCGCGGAAAGAGCAGGCTTGCGCAGCTTCCAGGGGAAGAACGGCTTTCTTCTGTTTTAGGCCCCGGGCCCCCCAGGCTTCACTCCAAGGGAACATCCATGCATACGCCCCATCCGCACGAGGAGAAATGTCCATGCACATGCGCATAGGCATGACAAAGGTCGACTTTCTCCATGAAAAGGGCTCGCTCATAGCCGACATCGAGGGGCTGTGCTCCTGTTTCGGACTCACCTCGCCCGAGTTCGAGGAAGTGCGCGCCGCCCTGCCCGAGACCTTTCCCTGCCGCGACGGCTATCTGCCCCTCGGCGCCTTTCTTACCGCCATCAGCCACGTCATCAGGGAGCAGACCCAGCTCTCCCAGGAAGAGGAGCTCTCCATGGATCAGCTCCACGAGCTGGAGCTGCGCACCCACAACTACATCCTGCTTGTGGGCGCCCTTGGCCAGGACCTGCTCGGATCGCGCATCGCCTCGGAGTTCACGGGCCACGAGCCCGTGGTGGAACTGAAGGCCCTGAGCCGGACGGAGCTCACCGAGGAGCTCAAGGGCTTCGCCGTCAACCTCAAGGAGATGAGCGAGCTCTGCCTCACCGTCTTCGATCTCCTCGAGTCCCTCAACAAGGAAAACGAGTCGGCCCTCTACAGGACGGCCACGCAGCTGCTCGACATGATCCACACCTCCTGCTGGGAGTACACCCGCTGGTACTCGCTCTACACCACGAGCTTCAACCACGGCGAGGAAGCGGAGCCGCAGTCCGGCAAGACTGAACCGTAGCCGATTCGTGAAAGCCAGGGGAGCCCCTGCCGAAAGGAACGCTCTCCCCTGCCCCCACCCGCCGAACTCCCGGCCCGCCACACCAGGCCCGGCCCGACACCCCCAACCAAACCCGACACACTCAACCAGGGTCAAGCGCATGTCTCTTTCCGCCACCTTCCCCACTCCCCACATCTGGATCGGCCACCGCATCTCCTACGGCGAGACCGACGCCATGGGCATCGTCTACTACGCGGAGTACCTGCACATTTTCGAGCGGGCCCGCGACGCCTACATCCGCGAGTCCGGCTTCAGCTACAACGACGTGGAGAAGCGGGGGATCTATCTGCCCGTGCGCGAGGTGCAGTGCCGCTACCGCTCGCCGGCCCGCTTCGACGAGGTGGTCCACTGCCGCGTGGGCATAGCCGAATGGGGCCGCGCCTCCCTGACCTTCCTCTACGAGATGACCAACGAGAGCCGGGACAGGGTGCTCGTCACCGGCATGACCCAGCACGCCTCGGCAAGCGCCGAGGGCGTGCCCGTGCGCATGCCCGACTGGCTCAAGGCCATCACCGACACGGTGCCGAACGGCAAGTTCGTGCCCCTCTAGCCGCGCGGCCCGGCAGAAAATCGGGCTGCCTTCGCCCCGGAAAGCGACCGCATCCAGCAACGGGGGATGCAAGCCATGACCGGCCAGACAAGTCGGGACACCCGCCTCTGGTACATCCTGAGCGCTCTCGACGCGCATCTGCGTGAACACTTCCCGTTCAAGGGCAGATGGAGCTCCATCGGCCACCTGCGTTCCGTTTCCCGGCACGAGGAAGAACTTGCGCTCCAGGTGCATCTTCAGGAGGAAGCAAGGAGGCAGAGGGCCATACTGCGCGGCATCAGGCTGCACGTCCCGGCCGGCACAGGTGTTCTCGGCTCCGACTCCGACGCGGAGAACTGGTTCATGGCGGAGCTTGCCCGCGAGCTGGCCCATGTCCGGGAAATCAGGCATCCCTTCTCGACCTGCCTGCGCAGCTACATGAAGAAGAAGGGGCGGGATCACGTCTCGGTCTACAAGGAGGCCGGCCTCGATCGCAGGCTCTTCTCGAAGATCCTGACCCAGGAAGGGTATCTTCCGAGCAAGCGGACCGCCGTTGCCCTCGCCATGGCGCTGCATCTCGACGAGACCGAGGCGGAAGAGCTTCTCTACAGGGCAGGCTACTCGCTTTCCCCCAACATTCTTTTCGACAGCATCGTCCTGTTTTTCCTGAGCCGCGGCCACCACGACATCTTCACCCTGAACGAGGCCCTTGTGGCATACGGTCTCGACCCCCTGCAGAAGCTCCGCGCGGAGATTCGAAAGCCCGGACCCCGGATCTCGAGGACGCGCGGGTTGTCCGCCTCATGGGGGATGCCGTCGATCCCCTGGACGAGTACCCGGATGTCCTGGCCAGGCGAAGGCAGGCCCTGGATGCCGCTCAAGCTCTGGACAGCCTGGACGACGAGGATGCGCCGAAAGCCATTGGGGGCGGCAGGAGCGGACATGAGCTGCCCAGGGGCGGGGACGGGGCTCGCAATGACGTCGCTGGCGCTGCCAATGCCGCCCAAGAGAACGGAGACGACGGAGCCGACAGATGACCGACGAGCTCGATGACAGCCAGCTCGAGGCCCTGGTGGCCAAAAGCCTGGAGACTGCGAAAGGGGGCAACCTCGAAGAGGGCCTGCGCCTGCTTGGCACTGCTGCCGCTGCGGGACATGCCCAGGCAGCCCTGAACATCAGCCTCTTCTGGCGCGGGCGAGGCAGCCTGACGGACGGCATAGTCCACGCCATCCGGGCGCTTTTCGCCACCCGCGGACAGCCCAGGGAAGACGTGGAAGACGCACGCATGAAGGCCCTCTTCCTGCTGGACGGGGACGCTGCAAGCTTTCTGACCCCGAAAGGTCCGCCAAAGGACATGCGCATCGCGGCAATGCGCCAGAAAACGGCCTTTACCCTGTTCGCCATCGCGAGCCTCTTCGACCACGCCCACGCCAATGTCGCCCTGGCCCTCATGCACACCCTGGGCTTCGGCGTGAAGCAGGATCTTTCCAGGGCCATCAACTTCTGGGACAGGCTTGGGCCGGAGATTGCCAAACAGGGACTCGAGATTGGGCGCAGGCTTCTCGAGGACGGAAGGCAAGGGTCGCCCGAGGCGAACGCGGCCCTGGACCAGGCCATGGACGAAGCCCTGGACCTGCTGGACCAGTTCGAGCCGGACCCGGAATCGGGCAGGCGGGTCCCGGTGAAGGACCTTCCGGGACTTCTTCTCGCGGCACGGGAGAAAGGCGAGAGGGACTTCGTCCGTTTTGTCGCGCGGGAAACGAAGACCCTGCTGCCCGATCTTCCCTCTGCATGCGCCTTCCTCAAGGCGCAGGTGAACGGCCAGGAACACGAGGGGTTATGCACCGAGGAGTGGCTCACGCACCTGAACTGGAAAGACATCGAGGCGAAGTACGGCGGGTATCTGCCCAAAAAGGTCGACTTCGACATGGGCCTGCGTCTGAACGCCGTGAGCCACATGGTGCATGCTGCCTGGCGGGAAAGGGAAGACGCCTGCAGGATATTGCGGCTCGTTGCCTGGCAGATTGCCCATGACTTTCGCCTGACCGAACACAACCCGGACACGTGCATCAAGGCATGGCGGGAGTCCATCGCAAGCGAAGCCTGCAAGCTCGTGAGTCCGCGAATCCGCGACCGCTACGGCATGTAGGCCTTTGGGGAAGGCCGCGTGCCCCGCGCGTTGCCGCAGAGTGCTGCGCCCGAAACGCGGCACTGCCGTGAAGTCGACGGCGGCACCGCAGGCAGGAAGAGGCAGGCATCCTGCGGCCGGCGGCAGCGCCTTGCCCAGGGACGTCTGGCCAGATGCCTGGCTTGTGCAGGCACCTCCTCAAGAAAAGCGCGCATTGTCCAACAACCTCGTTCATGGGTGAACGGCCCCTGTCCCGGGCTCCGAAGAGCACTGCCCGAAAGGACTGCCAGAAAGGACGTCCGGGCAATCTGCGGATGTCGCCTTTGAGGCGACCCCAATGCCGGGCTTTCGAGCGAAAAGCGGGGGCGCAACCTCCAATGCTGAACACAGGCGCATGCACCGTCCCATGCGTCGGCGTTCACGAATTTCGCCCTTCCCTTCAGGAGACCGCTCATGAACGACAACTCTCTGCTCGAGCCGAAAGACAGCCAACCGAAAAACAGCCAGCCGAAAGACAACCAGCCGCAAAACGCCGCCCCGGCACGACGCGGGGTGATCGCCAGGCTGTGGAACGGGGACTATTCGCTGGCCGTCACCTTCTGGGTCTTCGGCGTCCTTGTCCGCATCCTCGAGTGGATACTCGTGAAATACGTGGAGTTCCTCGATCTCGCCAACAAGATGGCCCCCTGGCTCTTCAACGTCACGGTGGTTCTGGCGATCGCCCTGGAAGTCTGCATTCTCGTGGGCATGTGGCGCTCCGCCGGCAAGTACAAGGGCTTCAGGCTCTGGCCCATCCTCGTGAGGGCCGTGGTCCTCCTCGCTATCTTCTCCTTGGGCTTCTCTTTCGGCCAAGGCTATCAGGAGGGGTTCCTCAAACTGCAATACTTGTACTGACAAACGGGACAAAGGCAGATGCCGCCAGGCGAACGCAGGGCTGTCCCCCGCCTGCGCCCCCTGGGCGCAGGCATGGCGGACCCCGCTGGCGTGGCGGACGTGCCTGGCCCTGCAAAAAAACGGACGAACGCGGCGGCGGATATGACACGGCCGCCCTTCCCCTCCAGGAGACCGCTCATGAACGACAACTCCCTGCTCGAGCCGAAAGACAGCCAGCCTAAAGACAGCCAGCCGCAAAACGCCGCCCCGGGACGTGGGGTGATCGCCACGCTGTGGAACGGGGACTATTCGCTGGCCACCACCTTCTGGGTCTTCGGCGTCCTTGTCCGCACCCTTATGTGGATGATCCTGAAAGTGCTGCAGATCCTCGAGATCGTCTCCAACACGGGCCCCTGGCTCCTTGTCGGCACGGCGCTTCTCCTGACGGTTCTGGATGTCTGCATTCTCGTGGGCCTGTGGCGCTCCGCCAGCAAGTACACGGGCTTCAGGCTCTGGCCCATCCTCGTGAAGGCCCTGGTCATCCTCATCGTCTTCTCCAATGCCATCCTTGTCGGCCAGACCTATTATGCCGTGCTCGACCGGCCATACGGGTACTGACAAACGGGACACAGGCAGATGCCGCCAGGCGATCGCAGGGCTGCCGCCCGCCTGCGCCCCATGGACGCGCAGGCATGGCGGACCCCGCTGGCATGGCGGATCCCGCTGGCGAGGCGGCCCCCGCTGGCGAGGCGGACGTGCCGGACCTTGCAAAAAAAACGGACAGACGAAAGCGGCGGAAACGGCATGGCCGCCATGCCCCGCGGTTGTTGGAAGCGGCTCGACAAGCGGTTTTGGCAAGGAATTGACAAGGAACCGGATTCGGGTTTTGGTAGAAGTGCGAGTCCGGAGGGGCAGACGGCGTTTTCCGGGTTTTCCCGCATCGCCGCCTCTGCCATCAACTCTGGTTGTGGCGAACAGACGACCCGGCCAGGCCGATCCAGTCTGTTGTCCCACCTCCGGGGGGGCGTCTCGCGACCTCGTGCCTGCAGATGTATCGGTTTCGCCGTCAACTTCCAGTTTTGGGGGACTGTATGGCGCGGCAAACGGTGCCGGTCCCAGCCAGTCGTCAACTCCAGCTTGGAAGGGCAGAAATGGAGCCTGCGCACGTGCGCTTCCCTGGCGCCCATCAACCTCCGAACTCGTTTTTCTCTCGAAAAACATTCAAGCAAGGCGCGCCCGCGGGAGCAAGAGCGCTGGGACGGATATCTCGCGGTCGACAGATGCAGGACGGCCGTACCTGGTCTGTCTTTCAGCATGCCCTGCTCCATGGTGGGGCATGCCGTTTTTTTGTCTGGGCGAATCGTCGCCATCTCGTCTGCCCCAACCGATCACCCAACAAAGTTGGGACATGAAGGGCACTTTTGGGCAGTTTCGTCCAGTACGGGGCACCCAAGAAGGGCAAAAACAACAAGTCCTTGCAGGCAGTTGGACTCCTGCAAGGACTTTGGGAAAGTTGATTTTGGTGGAGGCGGGGAGAGTCGAACTCCCGTCCGAGAATGATCCACGCAAAGCTTCTACAGGCTTAGAACGTCTTTAGATCTCGCCTTCCCGGTTGCCGACGCTCAGGCGCCGGAAAGGCCAGCCAGGCTGTAACTTCCTCGCCGGGATACCAGTTGGCACATACCCCGGCCAGCCCAATGAGATGTGGCCGACATGAGCTATTGGGCGTCCCCCATGCCGACCTGGCTGAATTTTCAGCCAAGGAGCCCAAGCTGACTAGGCAGCGTAGGCGTAGGCGTAGTTGTCGTTGTTGGCAATTACTTGGTTGCCGCTTTTTACGAGGCCAGCGGCGCCTCGGCCTGCGACTCCGGCTTCCACGTCCCCGTCGAAACCAGTGCGCCCCCAAAAACAAAAAAGGTGAAGGAAAAATTGACTGAAATAAATCTAGTCGTTGTTTGCGCGTTTGGCAAGACCTGATCGCGCTCAAAGTTCAATTTTTTTTACTCGCCACCCATATGGACGAACACAAGGCTTGACCACAACCTCAAGTCCCGAAAGAGCCCTGCTCCCGACTCATGGGCAGTTCTGCATGCTGCTGGACCCGCACGACGTGCCGTCATGCACGTACCGACATTGCAACTTCCTCGTCATTTTCCCTGAAAACACGCCAATTCCAGAATCAAGCGCAATCGTGGCAGGGGGGCCGCCAGAGCCACTTTCCAGCAATCTTCACCTCGCAGAGAGAGGCTCAAGCTTGCGCTGTAGCCCCCAGGGCGGAGCGCGCAAAGCTTTACAAGGCCGCGGAGTTGCGGAGCGCCGCAGGCTTGGCCTTGTAAAGCTGAAGCAGCGAAGCAAAAGGGGGCGAGTAGCGCATGCTTGAGCCTGCGGGAAATGCCACCAACACAGGGAGTTGCACTTGAATCTGGTCTACGGGCTGGAGAAAGAGGCAGATCCCTAACTGGGCGAATATACGGGAGGAATTGATGGCCATCGAAGGCTGGGAAGAGGTCTGCGCGCGTTACCTGCAGTCGACTTCCGCCCCCGCCTGCTAAGCCGAATTCAAGTGCAACCTTGTCCGGAGAGGCAGGGCGGAGCGTCCCGCCACGGTGGGGTCACGACTCCCGCTCCGTGATGGCGCCCCTGGGCCCTGCCCCTCCCTCCTGACATTTTCCTCGCGGCAAGTGGTTCAAGCAGACGCTGTAGCTCCCACAGCCGGAGCGTGCGAGGCTTTACAAGGCCGCGGAGCGCAGCGACGCGCCGAAGGCTTGGCCTTGTAAAGCTGAAGCAGCGAAGGCAAGAGGAGCAAACAGCGTCTGCTTGGGCCACTGAGGAGAGTGCCAGCTCCCTGGCCCGAAGCCGGGGGCCTCGGCGACCTCAACTCGCCTGTGGCCATCTGATGGAACCACCACCGAACCACCACCCTGACGACCGTCCCCCTTCCGCCCTCCTGAAAAAATTTACACAAGACACTTGACACTCTCTGCTGATGAATATAGCGATATTAGAAAATACATTACTCTAGTTTTGTTGCCTACCTATTCACCTGACTTGAATCCTATCGAGCAATGCTGGCGAATTACGCGAAGAGAAGTTACTCATAATCATTATTTTCCATCTCTAGCAAGCTTACAAGAGACTTTAGATCAATATTTTTTCCAATTTACATCGCCCAACGAAAAATTCAAAACTTTGTGCTCCTTCTCGTGCTATGAGCCTGGAGCAGGTGCCCCGGCGGCCTAGCAAAGCACAATTAATTTTTGCGTTTACTATACCTCAGGTGGGATCCGGAGAAGAGACAGGCCTGCCTTGCACACCTGATTCGTG
>CAZWOT010000055.1:0-12316 GCA_964635595.1 uncultured Desulfovibrio sp. | reverse complement strand
GAAAAGTGCTTCGATGAAAAGTGCTTCGATGAAGAACGGCTCGAGCGTCTGGCCGATTTCGTCTTCGAGATGGGCTGGCTCAAGAAGACGCCCAGGTCCGGCTGGATATACCTTGGCCAGGGCAGGGAGGACGTGGCCCAGCACAGCTTCAGAACGGCCGTGCTTTCCTACGCCCTTGCCAGGATGGCCGGTGCGGACGCGAGAAAGGCCGCCGTCATGGCCTTATTCCACGACATCCACGAGGCCAGGGTCAGCGATCTCAACTACATGAACCAGCGCTACGTGACCAAGGACGAGCGCAGGGCCCAGAGGGACGCCGTGGAAGGAACCGGCTTCGAGGACGAGATTCTGGGCCTGTTCGACGAGTTCGAGGAGCGGGGAAGCGTCGAGGCCATGATCTGCAAGGACGCGGACCAGCTCGATCTGCTCTTCAACCTGAAGGAAGAGCTCGACAAGGGCTGCGAGTTCGCAAGGGACTGGATAGGCCCCGCGCTCGAGCGCCTCAAGACCGAGGAGGGCAAAGCCCTTGCCCGCAAGATGCTGGAAGT
Organism: uncultured Desulfovibrio sp.; assembly: GCA_964635595.1. GTDB lineage: Bacteria > Desulfobacterota > Desulfovibrionia > Desulfovibrionales > Desulfovibrionaceae > Desulfovibrio. The sequence continues at coordinate 11,768 of CAZWOT010000055.1, read as the reverse complement.
CGACCACAACCGCTGGTGGTTCGGCCGCGTGAACCCGCGCTGGTGGGTCGAGCGCAGCCGGGAAACCAGAGGCGACGAGGCCCCGGACACGGGAGGCACGGGCGACACGGGCGACACAAAGGACAAGGCCTGAAAACCGCCTCGGATCCTGCACTCGCATGAAATTGAAAGGCCGCGGTTCCCTCCTCTCGGGAATCGCGGCCAAATTGTTCCTGCGCCTTGGGGATTTGGGGCTACTTGCCCACGGCCACGGGCAGGGGGCCGAAGGCGGCCTCGTAGCGGGCCGTGAACTCCTCGGGCGTGAAATGGTGTTCCTGGGTGCCCTGGCAGGCGATGGCGTAGCTGGCCGTGACCGAGCCGTACTTTGCCGCCTCGGGCACGGAGAGGCCGTGGGAGAGGCCGAAGAGAAGGCCGGAGCGGTGCGAGTCGCCGGCGCCCGTGGGGTCGACCACGTTGTCGCAGGGAACGGCGGGCACCTTCACGTCGGTGCCGTCGCGGCCCAGGATGCGGCAGCCTTCGCCGCCCAGGGTCACGACGAGCCACTCGACCTTTTCGAGCAGGCTTTTCTCGTCCGAAAGCTCGAGGAGCTTTTGGGTCATGCCGAGCTCGTAGTCGTTGCACACGTAGGCAAAGGCGCCCTCGATGGCCCCGTTCATGCTGTCCTTGGTGAAGATGGGGAGCTGCTGGCCGGGATCGAAGATGAAACGGACGCCCTTTTCCCGGTAGATGTCGGGCAGATGGTACATGTCGTCCATGTTGCCGGGAGAGCAGATGGCGAGATCGTCCTTGCTCAGGGAGGGGAAGGTGTAGGCGCAGGGCTTTTGCATGGCGCCCGCGTAGAAGCCCGTCACCTGGTTGCCCTTCAAATCGGTCGTGATGAAGCAGAGCGCCGTGAAGAGGCTGTCGTCCACGCGGATGCCCTCGGTGGAGATGCCGCAGTTTTCAAGGTGCGCCGCGTAGTCCCCGAAATCTTTGCCCGCGGCGCTCAAGATCACGGGCTTCTCGCCCAGGAGCGAGAGCGTGTAGGCGATGTTGCCGGCGCAGCCGCCGCGCCGCTCCACCATGTCGTCCACCATGAAGCTGATGTTGAGCATGTGCAGCTTGTCCATGAGGACATGGTCCTGGAAGTTGCCGTTGAAGTTCATGATGCGGTCGAAGGCGAGCGAGCCGGATACGTATATGGCCATGAAAATGTTCTCCGGGGACGTGCGGCGGGAAGGCCGTCGGTCGATTTGTCGGTTTGGGTCGGTGGGGTCCTGGGGGACCCTTGTCCGAGCCTGGCCCGGCAGGTCCCTCGTCCATGATTTGGGGGCGGCGGGCAGGCAATACATGCTCCAATCCCGGCCCCATTTCAAGGGCACGCGCCGCTGTTCCGGCATTTGCCCTGGCGGGCAAATGCGGGTACAAAGCCCTCGGCCCGATTGGGGCGCCCGCCATGATCCGCCATGCCGTGCAGCCAGAGTTCTGGTTTCCAATGCCCGGGCCTATAGCCCCCAAGGCCATCCCCAAATTCGCCAACGACATTTTCCACATACAAAAAGGTCCACAAAGGTCAGACATGAACGTCGTCACCCGCTTCGCTCCCAGTCCCACCGGCCATCTGCACATAGGCGGCGCCCGCACCGCCATCTTCTGCTGGCTTCTGGCCCGCCATTTCGGCGGCAAGTTCCACCTGCGCATCGAGGACACCGATCTGCTCCGCTCGAAGCAGGAGTACACGGACTCCATACTCGCATCCATGAAGTGGCTCGGCCTCGACTGGGACGGCGAGCTCGTCTACCAGACGCAACGCATGGACGTGTACCGCTCCCATGTCCGGAAGCTCATCGACAAGGGCGAGGCCTACTGGTGCTCGTGCACGGCCGAGGAAGTGGAGGCCATGCGCGAGAAGGCAAGGGCGGAGGGCAAGAAGCCCCGCTACGACGGGCATTGCCGCGCGCTTGGCCTCGGTCCCGGGGAGGGGCGCTGTGTGCGCCTCAGATGCCCGGACTCCGGCAAGATCGTCTTCGACGACATGGTGAAGGGACGCATCGCGGTGGACGTTTCCGAGCTCGACGACATGGTCATCCAGAGGGCCGACGGCACGCCCACCTACAACATGGCCGTGGTGGTGGACGATTCCGAGATGGGCATCACCCACGTCATCCGCGGCGACGACCACGTCTCCAACACCCCAAGGCAGATCATCATCTACCGGGCGCTCGGCCTGCCCGAGCCCGTTTTCGGCCACGTGCCCATGATTCTGGGGCCGGACGGGGCCAAGCTCTCCAAGCGCCACGGGGCGAGGGCCGTCATCGAGTACGAGAAGGACGGCCTGCTTCCCCACGCGCTCGTGAACTACCTCGTGCGCCTTGGCTGGTCCCACGGCGACCAGGAAATCTTCGGGCTCGAGGAGCTCGTGCAGCTCTTCGACGGGACGCACCTGAATCCCTCCGCGGCCCGCTTCGACGTGAACAAGCTCCAGTGGCTGAACGCCCACTACATGCGCGCCCTGCCGGCCTCGGAGCTTGCCCTCCTCACGCGTCCCTTTGCCGGGGAAGAGGGCTGGACGGACCTGTCCGAGGAGCGTCTCGAGGGCCTCTGCCATCTCTTCCACGAGCGTGCGAAGACCCTTGTGGAGCTTGCCAAAAGCTTCAAGCCCATGCTCGTGAAGGCCGCAGAGCTCGAGTACGACGAAAAGGCCGTGACGAAGAACATCACCCCGGAGACGAAGGAGCGCCTGGGGGCGCTCGCCGAGGTCCTGAAGGCGGCCGAGCCCTTCGAGAGCGCGCACCTGAACGACGTCTTCAACGGCTTTGTCGAGGAAAAGGGCCTCACCTTCAAGGAAATCGCCCCGGCCCTGCGCACGGCCCTGGTGGGCTTCATGGGCGGCTCGCACCTGAACGACATCATGGCCTTCCTCGGCAGGGACGAGACCCTCGCCCGCATCGAGCGGGTGCGCTCGCTGTGAGAGAGTCCCTGACAGAAAGCCCGCTCGAGAGCCAGACAGAACAGCACCAGGAGACGCCCGAGACCGGCAGACGGGAAGGGGCGGGCTCCATTGCGTGCCTCGTCCAGGCCAATTCGAAGGTCGCGCCCAAGGGGGCGGCCGGCAAGGAGGCCTCCGCGAAGTCCGGCAGGCAGAGCTTGGGCAGCAAGGCGTCCGGCAAGGCACCGTCTGCAGGCTCGTCCCGGGCCAGGAAAGCCGGAACGGACGCAAAGGCCGAAAGAAAGGGCGAAGGAAAGACCGAAGGCAAAGCCGAAGGGAAGGGGGGCGAACCCGGTCTCTCCCTGCTGCATCCGGACGTGCGCGCCTGGGTGGCCGGCATGGGCTGGACGGATTTGCGCCCGGTGCAGAAGGAGGCCCTCCTCCCCGTGCTCGATGGGACGGGGGATGTCCTGATTTCCGCGGCCACGGCCTCGGGCAAGACGGAGGCGGCCTTTTTGCCCGCGGTCTCGCGGGTGTTGTCGAACCCCGAGCCGGGTGTCGGCATCCTCTACGTGAGTCCTTTGAAGGCCCTCATCAACGACCAGTTCCGGCGCCTGCACGATTTGTGCGCGCCTCTTGGCATGTCCCTCGTGCCCTGGCACGGGGACACGGACTTCGGCAGGCGCAGGGCCTTTCTGGAGAATCCCTCAGGGCTCCTGCTCACCACGCCCGAGTCCCTCGAGAGCTTTCTTCTGCGCCATGCCACCTGGTGCTACGACGCCTTCACGAAGCTGCAGTACGTGATCGTCGACGAATTCCACTCCTTTGTGGGCACGTCCAGGGGAAAGCAGCTCCTGAGCCTGCTTCGGCGCGTGGAGGCCCTGGCCCATCGCGAGATCCCGCGTATTGCCCTGAGCGCCACCTTCGGGGGCGAGACGGACATGGCCGAGGAGCTTCGGCCCGGCCGCAACGGCTACCCCTGCTGCATCGTGAGCACAAGCCAGGCTGGCTCCATCCTGGTCCAGCTTCGGGCCTTCGAGAGCAGACCGCGCTTCATGCGCATGACGGGCAGGAGCGGCATCGAGGAGATGGCGACCGACCTCTTCCGCCTGCTCCACGGAGGCCACAACCTCATTTTCACCAACTCGCGCGCCCGCTCCGAGCAGCTGGCGAGTCTTCTCGCAAAAGAATGCGAGGAGGCCGGCATCGAGCGCGAGTTCTTCCCTCATCACGGCAGTCTTGCAAAGGAGCTGCGCAACCGCCTCGAAATGCGCCTTCTGGAGGGGAGGGAGCCCACCACGGCCGTGTGCACGGCCACCCTCGAGCTTGGCATGGACATCGGCAACATGGACAGCGTGGTCCAGGTCGATGCCCCAAACTCCGTGGCAAGCCTGCGCCAGCGCCTGGGTCGCGCCGGACGCAGGGGAGAGAAGCAGATACTGCGCCTCTTCCTGCTTGAAAGCGCCATATTGCGCTCGACGTCCTTTTCCAACCGCCTGCGCCTGCCCATCTTTCAAAGCCTTGCCGTGCTGGAGCTGCTGAAGCGTCAGTGGTACGAGCCGAGGGACCCGGAGCGTCCCCACTACTCGACGCTTGTCCAGCAGACCCTCTCGGTTCTTGGCCAGTACGGGGCCGCAACGCCCTCCCAGCTCCACCACCTTCTCTGCGCCACCGGCCCCTTCGAGGTCGACAAGGAACACTACCTCAAGTTTCTGGCCGGGCTTGCCAGGGCGGAGCTTGTGGAGCGCGCCGAGAGAAAGGGCGAGATCCAGCTTGCCGTCAGGGGGCAGAAGCTCGTCTCAAGCCAGGACTTCACAGTGGCCTTCACGACGCCCGAGGAATACCGTCTCGTGTGCGACGGTGAGGTCAAGGGCAGCATTCCCCTGGAAAAACCCATCGAGCCCGGCGAGCGCATCCTCTTTGCCGGCGGTGCCTGGAAGGTGCACGTGCTGGACGAGAAAAACCGCTGTCTGCACCTCGTTCCGGACGTGGATGGCAATCCCCCGAAATTCGCGGGGGCCGGATGGCCCGTTCACGATCGGGTGCGCCGCGTCATGCGCGAGCTCTATCGCTCCGGCAAGGTGCCGGAGTTCTGCAACCACACGGCCAGGAAGCTCTTCCACGAGGGGCTCGAGACCTTCCAGGCCAACGGCCTTGCCCGTGGCTGGATGGTGCAGGACACGGATTCCCTGCACATCCTGCCCTGGCGCGGGGATCGTTTCTGCTCGACGCTGGTGCGCATCATCCGCCTTGCCGGCATGAGCGCCGATTCGACTGCGGGCGTTGTGGACGTGGGCGTGTCCTCGCGCGGGCAGTTCCTGCGAAAGCTTGCCGCCCTCTATGAAAAGGGCAAGCCCTCGCCCACCGTCATCTCGGGCGACGTGCAGGAGAGCCTGAAGGAGAAGTTTGCCTTTGCCGTGGACGGAGAGCTCCTCGACGAGGACAACCTGGCCCGCTTCTTCGAGTTCGACGAAGCCTGGGAGTGGCTCGGACAGTTCATTTGACGGCTGTCGCGCCAAAGTTCCAGAAAATTCGGACTCTTGCCAGATTTTTGCGGGAAACGTTGCCACCTGGCGGAGCAATGTGCTGTACATTCACGACATGCAGACGTTGAATGGCAGCTTGTGAACATGCAATCGGCTGATCTTCACTGGCGAGGTCAAGCATGAGAAATGCATTGCATATAGGTGAAGATGGTTTCAGAGCTGTTCGTGAAGCAAATGCTTTCTATGTAGACAAAACAGGCTTTTTGGAAGAATTCATAAGAACAAGGCCCCAAAAAGCTTCCTTGTTTACACGTCCTCGTGGCTTTGGCAAAAGTCTCATGCTGAGCATGATGAGCGAATTTTTTGACTGCTTGAAAGACAGCAAGGAAATTTTTGCTGGGCTGCAAATTTCGCAGAATGAAGATTTATGCAAAAAATGGATGAACAGATGCCCGGTAATATATATAAATTTTAAGACAGTTGCAGGAAAAACTTTTGAAGAGGCGTATGCCAGTTTGAAAGCAGTTTTAAGCGATGAATTTGTTCGTCATGCATATCTTCTTGACAATTCTGAAATACCAAAAAACTTTATTAGTGACATTGCTTCTGTAATCAACAACAAAGCAGAAGACCAGCAGATATTCAAATCCGTTTACAAACTGACTTGCTGTTTGAAAATTCATTATGAAGTCAAGCCGATTGTGCTGATTGATGAGTATGATGTGCCATTGGCCATGGCACAAAAATTTAAATATTACGAAAAAAAATCTTCAAAGCAATAAGAAAGATATTTTTGTATGCATTGAAATCAAATGCAAATCTGAATTTTGCCGTATTGACTGGTTGTTTGAAAATATCAAAAGAGGGCCTTACAAACGGACTCAATAACTTGAAGTTTTATGACGTTGCATCTTCTGCTTTTGTAGATTCTTTCGGATTTGCCGAGCAGGAAGTTGCTGTATTGCTAGAGCAGTTTGGCATGCCGGAAAAATATGAGGAAGTACAAACGTGGTATGGCGGCTATCATTTTGGAAAAGCAGCAGCAATCTACAATCCGTTGAGCGTCTTGCACTATGTTGATGTTCACCTCGACGACATGAACAAGCATCCTGAAAGATATTTTGAGAAAATCACTGACAACAATACGGCATATGAAATTTTGCAGCAAAATTCGGAACAGATATTGTATGATATAGACAGTCTGCTCGAAGGAAAATGCATAAACAGGTATATTGACAGACAGCTGACCCATGCAGACATTGAAGGGAAAACAGGCTCAACTTTTTGGTCCATCATGTTTGCTTCCGGCCATTTGACGACTGCGTCCGAAGCCCAGCTTGAAAGGTCCGGCTTGAAGCGCGTCGACAGGATGACACCCCTCGTCATTCCAAACAGGGAAGTTCATGACATGTGGGAGAATCGAATTCTCGCCCTTCGTCAAGAACGTGGCGGAAGAGCAGGCAGAGGCCAGGGTAAGGGAACTTCCCGACCAGCCTGAGCAAATTTTTCCTGAACAAGGGGGCAGGTGTCGCACAAGGCATGGGCCCCTTTTATGCCAGGTTGCAGGATTGCAGGTCAGGCTTTGGGCGCCAGCCGCTCCTCGAGGCCCGGGTCCACGGCAACGGTGCGGGTGAAGAGCACCTTGTCCATGCGCATGGTGCCCTGGCCGGCTCCCTTAAGGGGCCGCACGTGGCGCACCTCGCAGTAGGTGAGGGTGGCTCTGGGCTCGTCCTTGAGCCAGCTCTTGGCGGCTGCCAGGGCACCCGCCTCGTCCAGGGTTCTGTCCGGCACGTTTTGGCCCGCGTGGCTTCGGCGGATGATGACATGGGCCCCAGGGCCGCCTTCCGCATGCACCCAGAGATCGTGGGGCGAGGCCACGCGGCGGGCATCCTGGTTGCCTTTGGCCGAGCGGCCGCGCAAAAGGGCATAGCCGTCCGAGCTTATGAAAAGCTGCACGGAATTGGGGAGATTGGGGAGCTGGACCGACTGTTTCTCGGCCCTGTCCTTCCTTGGCGCCTGCACGCCGCCGGAAAGGCAGGCCTCCTTTTGGCGGATGGTCTCGGCCAGCTCTTCCTCGAGCTCCCTTGTGCGCGCCCCGATTCTCGCAAGTCCCCGCTCGCCGCGGCGGGCCGTGTGGAAGAACTTCTCCATGTTCTCGCGCACGGTGAGGCGCGGGTCGAGGCGCAGGGCGACGGGCCTGCCCTCGTTGTCGAGCACCTCGACGCTTTCCATGCGTTTGTCCTGGCTCTTGTTCTGCTGCAGCTGCCAGAGACTCGCCTGCAAGAGAAGCCCCTGCTCGCGCTTTGCGGCCATCCTTGCCAGGCGCTCCACGTCCTCCTGCTGAAGCGCCAGACGCTCGCGAAGCTTCTTCTCCTTCTTGGCCCAGGGCTCGGCTGCGCGCCGTGCGTTGGCCCTTGCGCACTCCTCAAGAACCAGGGAGGCGCCGGCATCGGCCACGGCCTTGAGGATGTCCTCGCGGACCTCTTCCTCGAGGGCGGTGCCGTCCTCACCCCCGCCGCCGGCAAGCGGCCAGGCGGATATCTTCTTCACGGTTCCGGATTCCGGCTCGCTGTATACGAAGACGTCGCCTTCGCCTTCCTCGAGATCGACCACCAGTGCCGCCTGATCGGCCGCATCCTCCATGGCCGAAAGCGCCCTGCGCAAGGAGGGCGTTAGCACGGGCCAGTCGTGCCAGTTCTCCAGGGCTCCTGCCAGCTCCGTGCGCCCAGGCCAGGAGGGCTCGTCCTCTCCCGGAAACTCGTCGGGGGTTGCGAAGTGGAGCCGTGGGCCGTCGCGCAGGCTCAGGACCAGCCACACGAGCTTGTCCTCGGAATGTGCCTGATCTTCGTCTCCGGCCTCGGCAAAATCGGTCGCTTCGGCGTTCATGCCGGCCTCGTCCCCGTCCGGTTCGGACCAGTTCTTCGGCCTGGCGAAGCGGTTGGCGACCTCGGCGGGCATGCTGCCGGACATGAGGAGCCAGAGCTCGCGCGAGAGCCAGAGCGCCTCGGCGTGGCGCACGCTGCGCCCGCCCACGTACTTTCTCAGGCGCATGACCTTTGCCGAGGGGCTTGCGTTGGCGGAGACCCTGGTCCGGGAGAGGAAGAGGAAGGGCTCCTTGCGGCCGCATTTCAGGACCAGCTGGGCCTTGCGGCCAAACTCCCCGTCGCGCTGGAAGAGGTCGAGCGAGAAGGTGAAGACGTCCTTTTCGGGCTCCTGGATTTTGGAGAGTCTTGCTCCCACAAGAAGCGGGATGGCTCTGGCCGCGAAGCGGCGGAAAAGATGCGCGTCCATGAGATGTTCTGTGCCTGCGGCCCAATGATGTGCGGCCGTTTCCCAGGCTAATGAAGCCGGCCGGAAAGGACCGGGGCTTTTGGCGAAAAAGGAAAAAGGGGCGTGACCGCGCCATTCGGCGGCCATGCCCCTTTGGAAATCCTTGGGATTTAAAAGCTGTCCCCGTGTGTGCCCGGGCAGTTGTCGTCTTCCCCCGGGGGCGCCTCGGTCGTCTGGCAGGCCCGGCAGGGGAGGGAAAAGGCCTAGTTGCCGCGCTGGCTTTCGTCCATTTCCTGCTTGGCCTTGCAGTTGATGCAAAGGCGCGTGACGGGGCGAGCCTTCAGGCGGCTGATGCTGATGTCGTCGCCGCATTCCTCGCAAATGCCGTAGGTGCCGTCGTTGATGCGCTGCAAAGCTTCCTTGACCTTCTTGATGAGCTTGCGCTCGCGGTCGCGGATGCGCAGGGTGAACGCGCGATCGGACTCGGCGGTGGCGCGATCGGCGGGATCGGCGAACACCTCGTTGTCGCCGCTCAGCTCCTGCAGGGTGGAGTCGCCCTTCTGTTGGGCGTCGGCGAGCATTTCATTCAAGAGGGTCTTGAAATATTCGATATCCTTCTGTTCCATGGTCTGTTTTGCGCTTGACGAACTTCCGAAAGGGACTTTCGGAAAACGCGCCCTCCCTGTGGGTGGACCCCGGGAAGCCTTCATGGCGTCCAGGGGCATCGGGGGTGATGGGGCTTCGAGGCAAGAGGTCGGCGCGTTCTTTGTCGTGAACTGTCCTTGCCTGGCCGCCGGGATACAGCGGGATGCGGGCAAATCCGCGAACTCCCGCCTTTCGGCCCCGTCCACATGTTGCTGCCAGGCGACCGAAATCCCGGTCAAACCGGGTGTTGAAGCCGCCATGAAGGCCGGGTGGGGCCAAAAATTGAAAGCGAACAAATACCCGATCAGGTGCGCTTTGTAAAGAATGGCGAATTTCTGCCCCGATAGTCCTTTACAGGGCCGATGCGGCGAAGCTTGGCGGGGCAGGAAACCGCATCCCCGCTCCTTGCAGATCACGGCCCCGGGTCTTGAAATTCCGCAAAATTGCAGTTTACAAGCGGCGTTCTTTGGGCGAGAAAATGAAGATTGGCCGGAACGAATGGTTCTTCTCCTTCAAGGAGAACAGCCTCGTCCGGATCTTGAGGGCCCATCGACGGGCTCCGCCCACATCCCGAAAACATCCCCTGAACGAGGAATCACATATGGCTCAAGCCGGCAAGGCGGGCGCAAAGCCCGCCACCACAAGAAAGGCAGCGGCAAAGGCCGCACCCAAGACAAAGGCCGAGGCGAAGATCAAGGCCGCGGCAAGGCCCGGGGCGGCTGCCGCCAGGCCCGCGGCCGCAAAGGCGGGCAAGCTTCCCGCGGGCGCCGAGGAACGCGCCCCCAAGGTCCTGGCGCTTTTGAAAAAGCGCTACCCGAACCCCGACACGGAGCTTGTGGTCTCCAGTCCCTGGGAGCTTCTGGTCGCCACGGTGCTGGCCGCCCAGTGCACGGATGCGCGCGTGAACACGGTAACGCCCACCTTCTTCAAGCGCTGGCCCACCCCGAAGGAACTGGCCACGGCCACCATCGAGGAGATCGAGTCCGTCATCAAGCCCACCGGCTTCTACCACAACAAGGCCAAGAACCTTTCCGGGGCCGCGAAGCTCCTGGTCGAGAAGTTCAACGGCGAGCCGCCGCGCACCATGGCCGAGCTCGTCACCGTGCCGGGCGTGGCCAGAAAGACCGCCAACATCGTCCTTTTCGGCGGCTACGGCATCAACGAGGGCATGGCCGTGGACACCCACGTCAAGCGCATCACCCATCGCCTGGGGCTCACCTCGCAGACCGACCCCGTGAAGGTCGAGCGCGACCTCATGGGCCTTTTCGAGCGCTGCGAGTGGGGCGATCTCAACCACCGCCTGGTGCTCTTCGGCCGTGCGGTCTGCCATGCCCGATCCCCCAAGTGCGGCATCTGCGAGATGGCCGACTTCTGCCCGAGGCTCGAGCCGCCCAAGGGGTAGGGCAGCCCTGGGAGGCAGAGCAAAGCTGCGAAGGAAAGATCCGGGACGCGCTCCCGGGAAAACGAAAAGGGGCCCATGGGCCCCCTTTTTGTCAGCCTGTGCCGATTTTGCTTGCCGATCTTGTTCAGGTTGGTCTGAAGCTACTTGTGGACCACGGTGCCGAGGCTCGCGTCGCCCTCGAGCAGGCGGCGAAGCGCCGACTTCTCGGCGCCGTTCAGGATGACGGACATGGAGCAGCCCTGGTCGAGGGCGTGCAGGCAGGCGTCCACCTTGGGGATCATGCCGCCGTTGATGACGCCGCTCTCCTTCATGGCCTCCACGTCGGCCCGCGAGAGCTCGTGCTGCAGGACCCTGTTCTCGTCCAGGACGCCCGGCACGTCGCTCATGAGCACGAAGTACTCGGCCGCGAGCGCGCCCGCCACGGCTCCTGCCGCGGTGTCGGCGTTGACGTTGAGGGCGCCGGAGCCGTCCTCGGCTGCCGCCACCGGAGCCACGACCGGCACGAAGCCGGCCTCCAGAAGGGCGGTCAGGATGGAGGGATCGACCTTCGTCACCTCGCCCACGCGGCCCAGCACCTCGTCGATGACGCGTGCCTGCAGCAGGGGCGAGCCGTCGCGGCCGCTGATGCCGCAACTTCTTGCCCCGGACCTGATGAAGGCAGCCACGAGCTCCTTGTTGACCTGGCCTGCCAGCACCATTTCCACGGCCTGCATGGCGGCCTCGTCGGTCACGCGCAGGCCGCGCTCGAAGCGGCTCTCGATGTTGAGGCGGGAGAGGAGCGAGGAGATTTGGGGGCCGCCGCCGTGGACCACCACGCACTGCCTGCCCTCTTTCGCAAGCGGGGCCAGATCCTGCGCGAAGGCGTCGCGCAGGGCGGGGTCGGTCATTGTGTGGCCGCCGAACTTGATGACGATGTATCTTTTTTCCATGGCTCTTCCTTCACAGATGCGGGGCGTGCGGGCCCTGGATCATGGCGCCGCGCGGGAAGGATACAATCGTGTCCGCCCAAATGAAAGACCCCTTGGGATGCGCGGATGCGCCCAAAGCCAGGGGCTAG
>CAZWOT010000054.1:114-12364 GCA_964635595.1 uncultured Desulfovibrio sp. | reverse complement strand
GACCAGAAAAGACCGGGTTGAAAGACGCCTGAGTCTCGGGCCTGGCGAGAGTCCGTCAGCGCAGCGAGTCGACGAAGGAGTTGAATTCCTCGATGGCCGCGTTGGCCTTTTCGTTGATGCGCCGGATGTCGTTGTTCGCCGCCTCCACATATTCCTGGATGCAGGCCTGGTAGCGCTCGACGTCGTCCAGGAACCAGCGCCAGGCATGGTCGTCGTTGGTGATCGGCGGCCATGGTCGATTGCACCAATGGTCCTGGTAGTTGCCGATGAAGTTGGTCGGTCCAGCCACAAAGGCCGAGGATTGAGGCCAGGGTGCGAGTGCTGCAAGAGCGAAGAGGATGAGGCCGAAGAACGGTCTTTTCATGGCATGCGTCCCCGTGACGGCTTGAGGGTGGAGGAACATCAGGAAAGACCCGGCAGAAGCGGCGGGGCGCAAGGGCCCCTGCTGGCCCGCCCCTGGGGCTCGTAGCTTGTGACAACCACTTCCTCGCCCGTGCGCCCGTCCCCGTTGGCGTTGATGTGCCGCGCCACCGGTACGACCTTCCGGGGAAAGTCCCGGTAAAGCTCGCGGATGAGCGGCGTGTCGTGGTTCGTGAGCATGCAGAAGACGCCGCAGTCCGCGAGATCGCGAAAGAGGCGGGCCAGGCGCTCGTGATCCTCGAGGGCAAAGCCCTCCTTCGTGTAGTCCGTGAAGGAGGCGGGATTCAGGGGCGCGTAGGGCGAGTCGAAAAAGACGAAATCCCCTTCTTTTGCTTCCCTTGCGGCGTTCTCGAAATCCCCTTCCAATATGGTCGTTTTCTGCAGGAAGGCCGAGACCTCGAGGACGTTGTCCCGCTCGAAGGAGTCGCCGGCCTTCCTGTAGTTGAATGGCACGTTGAAGCGGCCCCTGGCGTTCACCCGATAGAGCCCGTTGAAGCAGTGCTTGTTCAGGAAGACAAGCCGCGCAGCCTGCTCGTGCGTCCCTGTCTCCAGGTTCTCGTTGAAGGCTTCCCTGACCTCGTAGAAGTGGGCTTTCGCGTCCGCGCATTGCTCATGGCGCGCGTCGAGTTCCTCGAGCGCCTCCATGAAGGGGCGCGGAGCGTCCTTTACCTGGCGATAGAGATTGACGAGCTCGGGATTGATGTCGTTGACAACCGCTCGTTCTGGCTCAAGCGCGAGCAGCACCGCCGCCCCGCCGATGAAGGGCTCGAAGTAGCGGTTGAAGGACGCGGGCAGAAGCTCGCGGATGACCGGCAAAAGCTGGGTCTTTCCGCCTGCCCATTTGAGGATTGGTTTCACGTGCCGAAGCCTGCCCTGCGCTTTTTGGGCCTATTTGCCCATGGCGTTCAGAAATTCCCTGTTGGATTTTGTGGCCCGCATCTTGTCGAGCAGAAACTCCATGCTCTCCTGGCTTTGCATGGGGCTCAATATCTTGCGCAAAATCCAGGTGCGGTTGAGCACCTCCTCGGAGAGCAGAAGCTCCTCCCTGCGCGTGCCGGTGCGGTGGATGTCGATGGCCGGGAAGACCCTTCTCTCGGCGAGATGGCGATCGAGGTAGATCTCCATGTTGCCCGTGCCCTTGAACTCCTCGAAGATCACCTCGTCCATGCGCGAGCCCGTGTCGATGAGGGCCGTGGCCAGAATGGTGAGGCTTCCGCCTTCCTCGATGTTGCGGGCCGCGCCGAAGAAGCGCTTCGGACGCTGCAGGGCATTGGCGTCGAGGCCGCCGGTGAGCACCCGCCCGGAGGCCGGCGTCACGGTGTTGTAGGCCCGTCCCACGCGGGTGATGGAATCGAGCAGGATCACCACGTCGCGCTTGCGCTCCACCAGGCGCCTGGCCTTCTGCAGCACCATCTCGCAGACCTGCACGTGGCGCGTGGGGGGCTCGTCGAAGGTGGAGGAAATGACCTCGGCGCCCGTGACCGTGCGCTCCATGTCCGTCACTTCCTCCGGGCGCTCGTCGATGAGCAGCACGATGAGGTAGCAGTCCGGGTTGTTGGCGGAGATGGCGTTGGCCAGCGACTGCAGAAGAACGGTCTTGCCGACTCTCGGCGGGGCCACGATGAGGCCGCGCTGGCCGCAGCCGATGGGGGCGAGCAGGTCTATGACGCGGTTGGCGTAGTTGTTGCGGCCGTTTTCCATGACCAGCTGGCGCTGGGGATAGATGGGCGTCAGGTTGTCGAAGAGGACGAGGTTGCGGGCCTTTTCCGGTTCCTCGAAGCCTATGCTCACCACCTTCAGGAGTGCAAAGTAGCGCTCGCCCTCCTTGGGCGGGCGTATCTGTCCCGAGACCACGTCGCCCTTGCGCAGGGAAAACTTGCGGATCTGCGAGGGCGAGACATAGATGTCGTCCGGGCCCGGCATGTAGGAGTAGAGGGGCGAGCGCAAAAAGCCGAAGCCGTCCGGCAGGATTTCCAGCACCCCGTCGCCGTAGATGGCCCCGTCATGGGAGCCGCAGGACTGAAGGATGGCAAAGAGCAGCTCCTGCTTGCGCAGGGAGCTTGCGTTCTCCACCCCGTAGGCGTCGGCGAGCTGCATGAGCTCGTTCATGGAACGGGTTTTCAGCTGGGTGAGGTTGAGGGAGCCATCCTGGGGGGAGTCTGGCAGAAATTTTTTCAGCATGGAAAATCCATCATGGGGAATGGCGGCCAATTGGGCACGCACGATGGGCGCGGCAAAAGGCCGGTTGTCTTTGGAGTTGCTGGTTGACGGGGTGCGGGATGGCGAGAGTGTGGAGGCGGGGTTTGGAGATTGGCCGGGAACTGGCTGGAGACAGGTTGACGGGGAGCTTGAAGTTGCGCGGGAAGGCAGGTGTTGCTTTTGCGCTCCCCAAAGAGTGGGCAGAGTGCCCGATGCGGGTTTGAAAAAGGAGGGAAGGCGTGCGGGAAGACCTGGGGGACGGCTCCATAAGCTCCCCATGGCGGGAGCTCATGGACGGACGTTTCGGAAATTTGTTTCGGAATTTAGTGGCTCTGGGCCTTGTTTTCGGTGTCCTGCTCGGGGGCGATGGGCGCGTAGAGCTTCAGGAGGGTGTCGCGCAAATCGTCCTGGGAAACGCCCAGAACCTCGGAGATTTCGCCCACCACAAGGGACATGGCCTGTTCCTGGAGCCTGCGCTCGCCGTAGGAGAGCTCCTTGTCGCGGCCGATGACAAGCAGCTCGTGCAAAACCTCTGCCACCACGCTCAAGTCCGGGCTCTTCATCTTGTCCGAGTACTTGCGAAAGCGCCTGTTCCAGTTCTGGCCCACGTAGACGCTCTGGTCCGTGGAGTTCTTGAGGCCTTCCAGGATGAATTCGGCCGTCTTCTTGTCCACGAGCTGACGCAGGCCGACGTTGCCGGCGTTCTGAACGGGAACCATGAGGGTGATGTTGCTGCTCTGGATGCCGACGATGTAGATGTCGCAGTCGACGCCGCCGATGGTGCGGGTGTCTATTCTGTTGATCTTGCCCACGCCCTGGGCGGGGTAGACCACGAGATCGTCCACTTTGTACATGAGGACTCCTTGACGAAGGCCCTATGCCGTTCGTGCACTCACATAATCCTTGTCGTAAAAATGTTCTTGTCTCTTGCCTTGGGGAAAGTGGAACGAAACTGGAATTCTGGTGCTGGCCTGTTCAAGGAAGCGCCACGAGGACGAGAGATAAAGACGGGGATATGTGGGAAATGAGTATGCGGATGCCTTGAGGTAACTCCTGTTGTCGGGTCCCGATGTCCTGGTCCCCGTGGTGTGCGTGAGTCGTTGGATTGCGCGGAGCAAACGCCCGAACGGGGCCGCTCCCACGTGTTTGCCGAGCGAGGCGACCTGGAAAAAGGTAAGATCCAACTCCCTGAACAATACCTTCATGGAACCGAAAAGTCCATACCCAGTCCGGAAAAGAACATGCCGCCTGGGGACTTTCTCACGGATGAAACCGGCCATGGCAAGGCAGATTTCGGGCAGGCTCAAGATGCGTGCGCGAAACTGTCCCAACCCCTCGCGTCTATTTTCACAAGGACGATCGTGTCCGGAATGGCGGATTTTCGGGCGTCATATATGACCAGGCGCAGCTTCCTTGCGTGCAGGGCTTCTCTTGCAGGCCACGGACAACAAAAGCCCGTCGCGGCATGCAAAACTCCGCGTATCTTCCTTGTCAGGGCCTGGCGGTTTTTTCCGGCATCTCGTCCAGGATGCGCTTGCTGGCCCTGTTGGCAAGGGCCACGGCCTTTTCGAGGCCCTTTGCCGCGAAGGTGGAAAGCACCCCGACGCCGGCGTCGATGGCGTCTTCCCAGAGGGAGACCTCGGGCTCCTTCATGGTGGTGAGCACCCAGTCCGTCACCTGGGTTCTGTGCTCGGGGCGGCCTATGCCGATGCGCAGGCGATGGAAGTCGGGTGTTCCCAGAAGCTCGGCAATGGATTTCAGCCCGTTGTGGCCGGCGTTGCCGCCGCCGAACTTGAAGCGCAGGGCGCCCACGGGAATGTCCAGCTCGTCGTGGACAACCACCAGATCCTTCGGCTTCATCTTGTGCCAGGCAAGCAGGGGCTGCACGCAGCGTCCGGAGAGGTTCATGAAGGTCATGGGTTTTGCCACGAGCCACGTCCCGTCGAGACCATCCAGGCTGACGCGCCAGAGCTCGCAGTCGAAGCGCGCCCCGTTTTGCGAGGTGACCGTCCCCTCCTCGTGGGCCAGATCGAGGATCCTGTCCACGAGCAGAAAGCCCGCATTGTGGCGGGTGCGGTCGTATTTGGGGCCCGGGTTGCCAAGGCCCACGAGAACGCCTCTCAGGTCCATGCTGTCCTCGAAAAGACGCGGCTGCGCGTCTAAAACTGCAATTTGTCTGCGGAAATCGCAAGTTGTGTGCGCTGTTCAGCAACAAAACGACATTTTTGGGAAAAGCGCAAAAAAAGAAGCGGCATCCCGCGGATGAGGCGCGAGATGCCGCGAAATCTTGCCTTTGGGAAAAAGGAAGCGTGCCCTATTGGGCTGCGCCTTCCTCGCCCTCGGCGGGAGCAGCGTCCTTGTTCTTCGTGAGCACGCTCACGATGGTGAACACCTCGTCGTAGATGGCGCGGGAGCCGGCGGGCATGGCCAGCTTGTCCACGGTCACGTGCTCGTTGATGCCCATGTCGGTCACGTCGATGACGATCTTGGCGGGCATGTCCATGGGCTTCGCGGCAACCCACACGTACTCGCGGTAGGTCTCGAGGTAGCCGCCCACCTTCACGCCTTTGGCCGTGCCGGTGAACTCGAGCGGAACCTTGATCTTCACTTCCTGGTCGAGGTCGACGCCGTAGCAGTCGACATGCACGAAACGCTTCTTGTAGGGGTGCTTCTGCACTTCCCAGAAGAAGGCGGGATGGGTGGTCTTCGTGCCGTTGTCGTCGATCTCGAGATTGAAGACGGTGGTGCCGCCGATCTCGAAGTAGAGGCGCTCAAGCTCCTTGGCGGACACGTCGAGAAGGATATTGTCGCCCTTGCCGTTGTAGTAGACGCCCGGGACGAGACCCTCGGCACGCAGACGGTGGGCAGCGCCCTTGCCGAACTCCCCACGTTTGCGAGCGCTGAGAGTTTTTTCGATACTCATTTCTGCATCTCCTTGACGCGCTAGCCTTGCGCGTATGGTATGATATTCTGGAATCTTGATTTTTTGATTGCGGGAACAGCCTGAAATTGCGGGGAGCCCGGGCGCCTAGGTGAAGAGCACGCTGACGGAGGATCCCGTGTGAATGTTGGATATGGCCTTGCCAAGCAGGGAGCCCACGCCGACGATACGGATCTTGGAGCAGCGCTCGAGCTTGTCCCCAAGCGGGATGGTGTCGGTCACGTAGAGCTCGTTCATGGTGGCCGTGGCGTTGATTCGGTCTATGGCCGGGCCGGAAAGCACGGCGTGGGTGACGCAGGCCATGATCTTGACCGCGCCGTTTTCCATGAGCACGTCGGCCGCGGCGCACATGGTGCCGGCCGTGTCGATCATGTCGTCCACAATGATGGCCGTCTTGCCGGAGACGTCGCCGATCACGTGCATGGCCTGGGCCTGGTTGGGCTTGTCGCGGCGCTTGTCCACGATGGCCAGGGGCGCTCCGAGGCGCTTGGCGTAGGCCCTGGCGCGCTCCACGCCGCCCGCGTCCGGGGAAACGATCACCGGATCGCCCTCGATGTCCTTGCGCAGCTCCTCGAGAAGCACGGGGCCCGCAAAGAGGTTGTCCACCGGGCAGTTGAAGAAGCCCTGGATCTGGCCCGCGTGCAGATCGATGGTGATCACGCGCTCGGCGCCGGAGTTCGAGATGAAGTCGGCCACGAGCTTGGCGCTGATGGGCGCCCTGGGACTCACCTTGCGATCCTGGCGGGCGTACCCGTAGTAGGGCATCACCGCGGTGATGCGCCCGGCCGAGGCCCTTTTCAGGGCGTCGCACATGAGGCAGAGCTGCATCAGGTTGCGGTTCACGTCCGGGGGACAGGTGGGCTGAACGACGAAAACGTCATCCCCGCGGACGTTGGCGCCGATTTCGACGCGCAGCTCGCCGTCGCTGAAGGTCGTGGCCAACGTGGGGGTAAGCTGACAACCGAGATGATTGCAGATGGCCACTGCCAGATCGGGGTTCGCAGAGCCGGTGACAATCTTCAAGTCGTTCATGGTGCTTGTGCCTTGGGCAGGGAGGTGGCGGCCCGGATGCAGTTGTTCGGCCTGTCCTTGACAGAGGGCCCGGGACAACCCGGAAGGAAAATTTTTGGCTGGGATGGAAGGGTTCGAACCTTCGCGTGACGGAGCCAAAACCCGTTGCCTTACCACTTGGCTACATCCCAGCTTGAATGGGCCGGAAAACGGGCGGGAGCCTGTTTTCAAGATCCGGCCAGCATGGACGTGAGCGTCGAGGGGCAGTCGAGAGCGGCCCGGGCACGTTCGGCCCCGCTCCTTTCGGCAAAGAAGCCGAAGACGGACGAGCCGCTGCCGGTCATGGAGGCCGCGAGGGCGCCGTGGTCGAGCAGGGCGGCCTTGATGGCCGAAAGCTCGGGATGACGCCGGAATACGGGCCCCTCAAGGTCGTTGACGAGCTCGACGGGCCGGGAGGGCCCCCCAACGGGAACGCATTGCATACAGAGATTTGTCACGCGTGTCAACGCTTCCACGGGCGGGAGATCTGCCCGCTCCGGGCGGGGATTCGCGCCGGCATCGGGGGAGGACGCCCTTTCCTTTTCGCCTTGAATCTTTTCGCTCCCGCCGTTTGTGCTCCCGGCCGACCCGTTCTTCATCGCCCTTTCGGCCGCCATCTCGTCATAGGCCCGGTAGGCCCAGGGGGTGGAGACGCGAAGTTCGGGCGTGGCGAGCAGGACAACCAGTTTCTCGAGTCCTTTCGGGTCGATGGGCTCGATGTTCTCGCCAATGCCGGTGACGCGGCTTGGCCGCCCCTCGTAGAAGAAGGGGACGTCCGCGCCCACCCTTGCCCCGATTTCGGTCAAAAGTCCGTTTGCAAGGGTGTGGCCGCCTTTTTCGAAAAGGCCGGCCAGATGCTTCAAGAGACAGGCTGCGTCCGCGGAGCCGCCGCCAAGACCTGCGCCCCAGGGAATGTTCTTTTCGACATGGACAACGAGCGGCGGGGCAAAGCCCGTCCTGTCGGCAAAGACCTTGTAGGCCCTTGTCAGCGTGTTCCTTTCCCGATCGAGTTCGGGATCGGAGAAAAGGACCGTGAGGCCGACTCGCCCGCTTTCGGCCAGGTGGAGAACGTCGCAGGGCCTTTCGAGAGCTGCAAAGACGCTGTCCAGAAGGTGGTAGCCGTCCTCGCGAAGACCCGTGATGTGAAGCCCCGCGTTTATCTTGGCGTGGGCGAGCATCCTCGTGGGCGCGGACTTCGCAAGCCCCGCAAACTCTTCCGGAAGCCGGCAAAATCTTTCTGCGTCGCTTTCGCCGCCCTGGCTCATAGAGTCTGCACCGTGAAGTGGTCGTTCGTGTACACGCAGATTTCCGAGGCTATCTGCATGGCGTGGCGCACGATTTCCTCGGAATCGAGCTCGGTGTGGCGAAGAAGGGCCCTCGCGGCCGAGAGCGCGTAGGGGCCGCCCGATCCTATGGCCGCCACGTCGTCGTCGGGCTCGATGACGTCGCCCGTGCCGGAGAGGAGCAGGAGGTGCTCGCGGTCGGCCAGAAGCAGCATGGCCTCGAGCTTTTGCAGATACTTGTCCTTGCGCCACTGCTTGGTCATTTCCACGGCCGCGCGCACGAGGTTGCCGTGAAATTCCTTGAGCTTGGCCTCGAAGAGCTCGAAAAGGGTGAAGGCGTCGGCCGTGGCGCCCGCAAAGCCCGCGAGCACCCTGCCCTCGCCCACGAGCCGTATCTTGGTGGCCGTGTGCTTCATGACCATGGACTGGCCAAGGGTCACCTGGCCGTCCCCGGCCATGGCCACGTGGCCGTCGCGCTTGACGGCGAGAATGGTGGTCGCGTGAAATTCCGGCATCACATTTTCTCCCATATTTCCTTGCGTTCCTTGTAGACCTTCTCGAGCTTCCTGAAGTCCTGCGAGGAGGAATCGATGGCCCTGGCCCGATCGAAGTAGCGCTCGGCCTGCCGCTTGTTCTGCGAGTAGATGGCCGAGTAGGTCATGTGGATGTAGGCAAGCGAGTTGTTGCCGCCGGCGCCGTAGCTTCTGGCAAGGGCCTCGTGCACTTCGGCGTCGTCCGGCACGGCGCGCAGGACATCGCGGAAGCGCTGCTGGGCCTCCGGGTGGCGGCCGTCGTCGTCGAGCAGGCGGGCGTAGAAGAAGCTCGCCATGTAGTCGTTGGCGTCCAGCCCGAGGGCTTTCGAGAGAAGCTCGCGGGCCTTTTCCATGCTGCCCTTGCGGTAGTTGAAGATGCCGGCCTCGCGCAGGACAAGCCCGTCGTTGGGACCGGCGGTCACGGCCGCATCGAAGGCCCTTGCCGCCGCGTTCACGTCGTTCTTGCGCGAGAGCACCATGCCGCGGCCCATGAGCGAGAGGGCGTCGTTTCCGCGAAAGCGCTGCAGGGCGGTCTCGGGCGTTCCGTAGCGGCCCCAGAGAAGAACCTGCATGCGCTTGAAGCGGCGGTTGTCCGTCTGCCGGCCGGTGATGGACTTGGGCATGTTCAGGATGCGGGCCTGGATGCCGTTGATGCGATCGCCGATGTCCGGGTGGGTGGAAAGATAGGCAGGAATCGAGACGCCGGACATGCGGCTCTTCTGGCGCAGGACCTTGAAGCCGTTGACCATGCCCATGGGCGGGTAGCCGGCCTTGATGAGGTACTGCATGCCTATCTGGTCGGCCTCGGTCTCGTCGCCGCGGCTGTAGTCGAGCATGGCGGCCTGGCCGGCGCCAAGGGCGCCCACGGCCGCGGCCCCGCCGCCGCCAACGGCCACGCCCGCCACGGCCAGAAGGAGCGAGCCTATGGAAATCATCTGCGCGCGCTCGAGGCGCTGGGCCACGTGGCGCTGGGTCACGTGGGCGAGCTCGTGGCAGAGCACGCCCGCCACCTCCTCCTCGCTGTTGAAGTTCATGAGAAGGCCGGTGAAGACGTAGATGTAGCCGCCCGGCACCGCAAAGGCGTTGATGGACGGATGCAGGATGACGCCCGGCTTGAAGCGGAAGGGCTGGGGCGGGATGGAGCCCACGATGCGGCCCACAAGATTTGCCACGTAGTGGGAAATCTCCGGGTCCTGCACCATGGGCAGGTTGGAGCGCACGGCCACGTCGAACTTGCGGCCCATCTCCTGCTCGTCCTTGAGGGTCACGCCGCCGAAGAAGAAGGCCCGGGAGGGGGCGGGCAGGCAAAGCGAGAATGAAAGGAGGACAAGCACGGCAAGGGCCGTGAGGCGAAAGCCTCTCCAGCCCCGTTTCCCGCAGCGTCCAGATTCCCTGTCTTTTATCTTCGCGTCCATGATCTCGACATCCCGTCCTTTTCCTGCGGCATGTTGAGCAGTTGAAGTCGTTGGCGACGGGCCCGTGTTTCCCGGATCAGGCCTCGTCGCTCCTGAAGGCGATGTCCCAGGTCTGGCCCTTCGGCGTGTCGCGCACTTCCACGCCCAGGGCGGAGAGCTCGTCGCGCAGGGCGTCGGAGGCCTGGAAGTCCCTGGCCTGCCTGGCTTCAACGCGCCTTTGCAAAAGCTCTTCCACCCTGCCCATGTCGATGCCGAGACGTTTTGCCCGGCACAGACGCATGTCGTTCAGGAAGCCTGCGGGGGGCTGTCCGAAAAGCCCGAGCTCGCCCGAGATGGCCTCGATGCGGGCAAGGAAGTCCTGCAGGAGATCCCTTGTTCCTTCCGCGGCCTTGAGGGCCTTGTCCTCCATGAGGCGGTTGGCGATGCGCACCATGGAAAAGACGTGGCCAAGGGCCATGGCCGTGTTCAGATCGTCGTCCATGGCTTCCTTGAAGGCTTGCCCAAGATGCGCCCATTCGGTCTTCACGTCCTCGGCAAGGGGCGTCTTCTTCCACTTCTCGCGGGAGAGCGCGTCGCCCGCCTGGCCAAGGCACTCGTAGACGCGCAAAAGGGCCCTTTCGGCATCGTCCATGCCCTCGGGCGTGAAGTCGACCGGGGAGCGGTAGTGCTTGCCGAGCAGGAACATGCGCAGGGTTTCCGGCAGCCAGGAGTCGAGGATGTCGCGGATGGTCTTGAAGTTGCCGAGGCTCTTCGACATCTTCTCGCTGTTTATCTGCACGAAGGCGTTGTGCACCCAGAAGTGGGCGAGCTCGCAGGAGCAGGCGGCCTCGGTCTGGGCGATCTCGTTTTCGTGGTGCGGGAAGACAAGGTCCATGCCGCCGCCGTGGATGTCGAGGGGAAGCCAGGGTTTGGACATGGCCGAGCACTCGATGTGCCAGCCGGGACGTCCCTTGCCCCAGGGGCTCTCCCAGAACGGTTCGCCGGGCTTGGCGGCCTTCCACAGGGCAAAGTCCATGGGGTCGCGCTTCTCCTCGCCGGGCGCAACACGCGCACCCGCCTGCATGTCGTCGAGGGATCGGTGCGAGAGCTTGCCGTAGTCCCCGAAGGAGCGCACGTGGAAATACACGTCGCCCGAGGGCACGGCGTAGGCCTTGCCCTTGTCCACGAGGTCGGCCACGAGCTCGATGATTTCCCGGATGTTCTCCGTGGCCTTGGGCTCATGATCGGCGCGAAGGACGCCGAGCCGGTCCATGTCCTCGTGGAAGGCCGCGATATAGGTCTCGGCCACTTCCTTCCAGTCGCGGTTCTCGGAGGTTGCGCGGTTGATGATCTTGTCGTCCACGTCCGTGAAGTTGCGCACGAAGGTGACGTCGAGGCCCAGGGCGCGCAGATGGCGCACGAGCACGTCGAAGACGATGGCTGAGCGGGCATGCCCTATGTGGCAGAGGTCGTAGACCGTGACCCCGCACACGTACATGTTGATCTTGCCTGGACGAAGAGGAACAAGCTCCGCCTTGGCGCGGGTGGCCGTGTTGAAAAGCTGCATGGTGAAAAGCCGCCGGTAAACCTTTGATGGATGACTTCGTGTCTGGGTGACTTCGTGTCTGGGTGACTTCGAGCCAAGATGACTTTGGGTCTGGATGACTTTGTGGATGGGTGATTTTCAGGCGGGGGAGGGACGCCGGCCCGGATTGACGGAACCCGAATGGACGTATCCCGTATGGACGGGTCCCGAATGCCCCCAAGGGGTGAAGCGCAAAAAACATGGGATGAGGAAACCATCCGGATTTTCTCCCCGTCCGGTTTCCCGGGAAAGATGTCCCCGGCTCTCGTCCGCTACGCGTCGGGGTCGAGCTTGGCCAGGCGCTGGTCGTGGCGGCCGCCCTCGTACTCGGTGGCGAGGAAGGTCTCGAGGATGGCCATGGCGAGCTCCACGCCGGTCATGCGCGCGCCCATGCAGAGGACGTTGGCGTTGTTGTGCCAGCGGGCGAAGCGGGCGTGCAGCTCGGTGACGCAGAGCGCCGCACGGATGCCCTTGTGCCTGTTGGCGGCCATGGACATGCCGATGCCCGTGCCGCAGAGGAGAATGCCCATGGACTCGGGGTCGGCCTCCACGGCCTTGCACACGGCGTGGGCAAAGTCCGGGTAGTCGCAGCTGGCCTCGGAATCCGTGCCGTGGTCGACCACTTCGTAGCGGCCCGCAAGCTGGGCCTTGATGGCCTCCTTCATTTCGGTGGCCGCGTGATCGCAGCCTATGTGGATGGTTTTGACCATTTGTGTTTCCTCTGGGGGTGCGCCTTGTAATCGGCTTTTGTGGCTGGGGAGTGTCTGGCTCGAGGAGGTGGCGCCCGAACGGTGGCGCCCGAACGGTGGCGCCCGAACGGTGGCGCCCGAACGGTGGCGCCCGAA
>CAZWOT010000053.1:0-12648 GCA_964635595.1 uncultured Desulfovibrio sp. | reverse complement strand
CCCAAAGGGCCCCGGTCCTATGTCCCGCAAAGGGGGATATGGCGCGCCCGCTAGTTGAAGCAGGCGTACTCGTAGTAGTGTTCCTTCTCCTCGGAGAGCAGGTAGATGACGTTGACGTCCTTCCAGTCCGCAAGGAAGGCCTTGGGGAAGGTGCGCTTGGCCACGAGCAGACGCTTTTGCGCGAGCTCGAGGATTTCCTCGCGTTCCCCGAAGGCCATGCAGCCCGTGGGACAGGTCTTCACGCACATGGGGATCTGGCCTGCGGAAATGCGGTCGAAGCAGTAGTCGCACTTCGTGAGCTTGCCGCTCTTGGGTTCCCTGCGGGGGATGTTGTAGGGGCACACCTCGCGCACGGCCTCGGCGTCTTCCTCGCTCAAAAGGGCCGTCTTTTCCGTGAAGAGCACGGTGCCGGTCTTCTTGTCGTGGAGGATGGCACCGGGCACCACCATGTCGGCCACGTCCTTGCAGGGCGGGTTGATGCAGTGGCGGCACTGTTCCGGGAAGAAGTTCCAGCGCACGACGCCGTTTTCGTCCAGATGCTCGCGGAAGCGGACGATCTTGTAGTTGTTCGGATTCAGATCCGGCGGGTTCTGGTGCGTCCCGGTCTGCTTGGTGGGATTGGCGTGGAGATTGTGCCAGTCCTTGCAGGCCGTCTGACATCCCCGACAAGCGGTGCACCTCGTGGTGTCTATGAGAAAGCTTTTGGGCATGTCTGCTCCTTGATGTATCTCGAGGGCGCCGGGGTGTTCCCGGGCGCCCGTCCGGGTTTGAGTGGGAGCTGGATGAGCTCCAGCCTGGCGTGCCCTGCCTAGAGCTCGGTCAGGTGGTCGAGCTTCTTGATGTTGACCAGGCAGGCCTTGGTCTCCTGGATGGTCGTGTTCGGGTCGCAGGCGCAGATGGTGAGTCTGTTGGTGGCGTCGCCGCACTTGGGCGTGAGCCAGCCGAACGCGAAGGGCATGCCGATGAGGTGGATCGTCTTGCCCATGACCTTGAAGGGACGCAGGCGGATGGTCACCATGGCGATGGCCTCGCAGGTGCCGCGCGCGCTCTCCACGAGCACGCCGTCGCCGTTCTTGATGCCCTTTTCCTCCGCGAGCTCGTGGCTCATTTCCACGTAATTCTGCGGCTCGCACTCGAGGAGCGACGGGGTGTTGCGGGTTTCGCCGCCGCCGCACCAGTGCTCGGTCATGCTGTAGGTGGTCAGCACGATGGGGTACCTCGGATCCGCCGGATTGGCGTACTTGGCGAGGTCGTCCACGAAGTACTTGTACACCGGGCTCGAGAGCTGCTTCGAGAAGGGCTGCTCCTCGAGCGGGGTTTCCGCGGGTTCGTAGTGCTCGGGGAAGGGACCGTCCGCGCGGCCGGGGCCGTAGAGCTGGGAGACGCCGTCGGGGTTCATGATGAAGGGAAGCTTGCCGCCCTTCTCGCCGACAGGAGCGCCGCCGCCGTCCGGCACGTCGCCGATCCAGTTCTTGCCGTCCCAGAGAAGGACCGGCAGGTTCGGGTTCCAGGGCCGTCCGTGGGCGTCCACCGAGGCGCGGTTGTAGAGCACGCGCCTGTTCATGGGCCAGCACCAGGACCAGTTCGGGAAGATGCCGAGCCTCGCCTGGATGGGCGTCTGGGTGGGATCGCGGCGCTTGGACTTGTTGCCCTCTTCCTCGGTGTAGTAGTTCGTGTACACCCAGTTGAGGGAGGAGGTCGTCCCGTCGTCCTTCAGGTTGGCGAAGGCAGGCACGAGCTGGCCCCTGCGGTAGAGCTTGTCGCCCACCTGGGTGTCGGCCCAGAAGTAGCCGTTGATGCGCCTGGACCAGTCGTCGGTGACGTACTTCTTCGGCCAGTTGTTCTTCAGGATCGGATCGGGGAACGCGCCGCCTTCCTTGCGGTAGAGGTCGCGGATCTTGTTGAAGAGCGGGACCACCATGTCGCCGAAGTTGCGGGCCTCGCCCTCGGGCTCGATGGCCTTGTCGAACCACTGGATCCAGCGGCCGGAATTGGCGATGGAGCCTTCCTTCTCGATGCGGTGGGCAGAGGGCAGGATGAAGACCTCGGTCTTGACGGTCTTCGGGTCCACGCCGGGCCTGCGCCAGTTGTCGGAGCTTTCCGAGTGGTGCAGCTCGCCCATGACCAGCCAGTCGAGGTGGTCGAGGGCCTCGCGGGCCTTGTTGGAGTCGGCGAAGCTCTGGCAGGGGTTGACGCCCATGATGAAGCCGCCGCGGAACTCGTTTTTGATGGCCCGGTAGATGACCTGGTAGTAGGAGTAGTCCGCACCCGGCTCGAGCTTGGGCACCCACTGGTAGCCGAACTCGTTCTCGGGGGTGGCCTCGTCGCCGTACCAGGCCTTCAGGAGGCTCACCATGTACTTGGGCGTGTTGGCCTTCCAGTTGGTGCTCTTCTCGAACTTGGTGGTCGGCGTGTTGGCCTTCAGGTAGTCCTCGAGGTGCTCCTGGTTCGAGTAGGGCATGGACATGTAGCCCGGCAGGCTGTCGTAGAGCAGGGCCATGTCCGTGGAGCCCTGGACGTTGGGCTCGCCACGCAGGGCGTTGATGCCGCCGCCGGCGACGCCGATGTTGCCGAGCAGCTGCTGGATCATGGACGCGCAGCGGATGATCTGCACGCCGTTGGTGTGCTGCGTCCAGCCGAGCGCGTACATGATGGTACCGGCCTTGTCGCGGGCGCTGGTGGCGCAGAAGGCCTTGTACACGCGCAGGAGGTTCTCGGTGGAGACGCCCGTGACCGAGGACACGGTCTCGAGGTCGTACCGCAAGAAGTGCTCCTTCATGAGGTTGAACACGCAGCGCGGGTGCTTCCACTCGGGGTCGGTCACGATGCGGCCGGTCTCGTCGCGCTCGAAGCCCCACCTGGTCTTGTCGTAGGTGCGCGTTTCGGGATTGTAGCCGCTGAAGACGCCGTCCTTGAAGTAGTAGTCCTTGCCGACGATAAAGTCCGCGTTGGTGTAGAGATGGACGTACTCCTCGAAATAGAGCTTGTTCTCGATGATGTAGCGAATCATGCCGCCGAGGAAGGCGATGTCCGAGCCCGAGCGCAGGGGCACGTGGAAATCGCAGCGGGCGGACGTCCGCGAGAATTTGGGGTCGACATGTATGAGCGTCGCGCCTTTTTCCTTGGCGGCCATCACCCACTTGAAGGAAACGGGGTGATGTTCCGCGGCGTTGCTCCCCATGATGAGGATGCAGTCGGCGTTCTTGATGTCAATCCAGTGGTTTGTCATTGCACCACGACCGAACGACTCTGCCAGAGCCGGTACCGTCGGGCTGTGTCAGACACGTGCCTGGTGATCGAGACAGACGATCCCCAGGCTTTTCACCATGGAATTGATGGCACAGCATTCCTCGTTGGAGGCATGGCTCGTGCCCATCCAGAACATGGACTCGACGCGGTTGACGGTCTGTCCCTTTTCGTTCTTTTCGATGAAGTCCTTGTCGCGCGCTTCCTTCGTCAGCTGCGCGATGCGGTTCAGGGTCCACTCCCAGTCCTTCTCTTCCCAATGATCGCTGTAGGGAGCGCGGTACATGGGCTTGAGGACGCGGCCTTCCTTGTGCGTGTACATGCCGTGAAGCGCCGCGCCCTTGGCGCACAGCGTGCCTTCGTTCACGGGATAGTCGGGATCGCCCTCGGTGGAGATGAGCTTGCCGTCCTTCACGTGGGCGATGACCTGGCAACAGACCGAACAGAAAGGACAGACGCTGATGACTTCCTTCGCCCCTTCGATTTTCATCTTCATGGCGAAGGCTTTCACGGGCTTCAGGTCGAAGCCCATGGCGGAGAGTGTCAAGGCACCTGCGCTCAGCCCTTTCAGAAAACTCCGTCGGGTTGCTTGCATGGAGTCCTCCAATGGAAAACATGAAATCAATGGTCCCTACGGCTGTCGCCCATCCTTGACTCGAGAGACAAAGGCGGGTTAATCGGGAACATAGCTTTTTCTCATTTATTCCAAAATTCGTGACAGGGCAAGCTCGCGGCCAAAAAATGGGCCATGAAAGCGTGCATTTGTCACGAGTTCGCACGTTTTTTTGCCCAAGTTTGCGCTCTGTACGAATTGAATCCCGTTTTCAATTGTCCGGGAACTTCAATTTCCCCTTGCGCTTTTTGCGTGATTTGCCAAAAAAGGAGACCGATTTCAGTCACGCTTTTTGGAAACGGGACTTTCTCGTGCACGTGAAAATGGGGCGTATACGGGTACAGGAAATGTTTCGTGTCCGCGAAGTGCGCATGTGAAACGCAAGGCACTTCCCCGGAAGCCGTCGAATGCTGTCCCCGCGCTTTTTGGCTGTGCCCCGCTATCAAGGGGCGTGTCCGCTCTGAAAATCGGTACCTCGCGCTTGCCCTGCTTTTGTCCCAGCAAGTCATACTGCCATGAGCCGAAAGAAGAGAAAGAACAGAAGCAAAGCGAGTCTCAAAAAGTCCTCGCAGCACTTTTTCGACGATTGGGAATCTCCTGTCATTCCCGTGCATCTTGCCCGTTGCGAAAGCGCTGCCGAGGTCTCCCGCGTCCTGCCCGAACTCCTCGACAAGGTCGACCTTTGGCCGGGGCGCAGCCTTCGCGGAGCAAACGTGCTCGTGAAGCCCAATCTCCTGCGCAGCGTCAAGCTCGCCTGCACGGAACCCGCGGTGGTGGCCGAGGCCTGCCGATATCTCATGGACAGGGGGGCAAAGGTGCACGTGTCCGACAGCCCTGGCTTCGGCACGGCAAAGGGCGTCGCGAGGGCCATTGGTCTCGAGGATGCCCTGAAGCCCCTGGGGCTGGAAGTGGAGCCCATGGGGAAAGGCTTGCGCGTCATTTTTTTGGGCAGCTACACCACCCGGCTCTCGAAAACGGCTTTCGAGGCAGATCTTGTTCTGTCGACTGCCAAAATCAAGGCACATAGCCAGATGCGCCTCACCGCTGCCTGCAAGAACCTCTATGGCTGCATCCCGGGCATTCGCAAGGCCCTGCACCATGCCCGGGAGGGCGAGGACCCGGAGCGCTTCGCAAGTCTGCAGGCGAACATGCTCAAGATCCTTCCGCAAACGGCCGCCCTCGTGGACGGCATAGTCTGCATGCACAGGACAGGCCCATCCGGAGGCGCCCCGTACGAGCTTGGCCTTCTCGGCGCCTCGTCAAGCCCCGTGGCCATGGACCAGGCAATAGCGCATCTTCTTGGAGCACGGACAGAGGACATACCTCTGCTGCGGGCGTTTCTTTGGAAGGGACACCCGGATCTGGAGGAAAACGGGGCGAAGATCGTGTATCCGGACCTCAAGCCTTCCGATTTCGACGCCGAGGGCTTCGAGCTTCCGAAGGTGCTTCTGCACACGAGCTTCAAGCCCTGGCGGCTTTTGAAAAGCTGCCTCAAGCGCCTGTGGCAGGAGCGTTTTTCCTGAGAGCTTGGGCAAGATTCTTCTTCCAGACCGCCCACCCGATTTCACAGGAGTAGACCAGACATGTTTGTTTTGCCAGGCGAGACGGATCTCTATGCCCTGACCGACGAGGGACTGAGCCGCGGGCGTACCCTCGAGGAAGTGGCCAATGCCCTGCTCGGTTCCCAGGTGCGCATCCTCCAGTACCGCGAAAAGAAGCTGAAGGACGGCGAGATGCTCGAAAAATGCCGCCTGCTTCGCGAGATATGCGACATGTACGAGGCCTGCTTCATCGTGGACGACCATGTGGACCTCGCCGTCCTGTGCGGTGCGGACGGCGTGCACGTGGGCCAGGAGGACATCCCCCTGCAGGACGTGCGCGCCCTCGTGGGCTCGGACATGCTTGTTGGCGTC
This sequence comes from uncultured Desulfovibrio sp., assembly GCA_964635595.1. GTDB lineage: Bacteria > Desulfobacterota > Desulfovibrionia > Desulfovibrionales > Desulfovibrionaceae > Desulfovibrio. Next base: position 6,876 of record CAZWOT010000053.1, on the reverse strand, counting down.
TCCACCCACTCGCCCGAACAGGCGAAGGCGGCAGTCAAGGGCGGCGCGGACTACATCGGCGTGGGCCCCATTTTCGAGACCAGGACCAAGGAGGACGTCTGCGCTCCCGTGGGTTTCTCCTACCTCGACTGGGTGGTGGAGAACATCCGCATTCCCTTTGTGGCCATCGGCGGCATCAAGATCCACAACATCCGCGAAGTAGCCCTCCATGGGGCGAACTGCTGCGCGCTCGTTTCCGAGTTCGTCGGTGCCGACGACATCGGCAAGGCCGTGGATGATGCCAGGGACGCCATGCACGGAAATTTCTGAATCTGATTGGGCGAGTTTGGGGCCTGAACGCACCCAGAGCAATTGCGTCGCAACAAAGGCCAGGACGTAAAATAACAATAATTACAAATTATTAGTGAGGATGGCAATGCGAATAGGCACTTTTTTTGGGAGATTGGTAATTACTCAGCTAATGCAAGCAGTATGACGAAAGTCTGCTGCTTGCTTTTTTTTATTTGTCACGGATTAATGAATGAACACCTGTTTCCAAGTTTTTTGTAGGTACAAAATTTTGATCCAATAAACTGGAGTCAGCTCATGGATTCCTTGAGCATGATGACGTACTCGGGGTCTTTCTCCGCGAGAACGGGGAAGGAGTTCAGCATGTGCTCCATTTCCGTCTTTGAAACACCATAGATTTGAGCAACAAGAACATCGTTTCGCACCCGCATATTCTTTATTTGTGCTTGCGTGGCGGGGACATTCTTTTCCTTGAGTTCGAATTTACCCAGGAGCGGCGCAAAAGCCTCCATGTTGTATGCACAGCTCAACAGCAATGAGTTTTTTGTCAGCTCGGAATATTCAGACGTGTTCTGAATTTCATCGTCATTTGGTTGAGGTACTGGAAGACGCATTAAATAAGTTTTATTGACTGTTATAGCAACTGAAAATCGTAAAATCCAGTCAACTAAACATGAATTAAGAATTGCCTGAGCAAAAAATAAACGTTTGACATGTAGTTCTATTAGTGAAATTCCGCCATTGTTTATTCTATATTTCTTAGGTATTGATAAAGGAAGCTTGTTTTGGGCTCCGATATTTGGCGGAATAACTGCTGAAATCAAAGTCCTCTCATCTGTATCTCTTGCGATATCCCTGAATCCAAGACGAAAATAGTTTCTGTCCGGGACTGTGAACTGTGCCAACTCTTCTCTTTGCGAGAGTCCCAGAGCATCAAGGACATTTTTCTCATTGCTTTTCCTTGGGTCTGGCATCTCCAGTTGATCATGGACATCTGCAATGAGACGACTGATTTCCGTATCCCGCAAATAGTCGTCAAATTCCTGTGGGTTAAGCCAATACTGCGGCTTATTTAGGTCGCTGCCGGTCCGCTTCCAATATTGGCTGTCGTACTGCCAGACGCAGGCGCCCTTGTAGAGGGGCAAGTCTTCCGGTCCTTTTATTGGTTTGAAGAGCTTCTTGTCGTTGGTTGCGTCAAGTTCCCTTCTAAAATCTATCCATAAGGGCGATATGCGAGGGAATTTGCCGTATAACTTCGCAAGAAGCTTCAAATCCTCTTGCCCGCCCCTGACCTCCATGAAGGCCCAATGTTCCTGCGACAGGTTTTGCACGTCCTTGAGCGAGTAGTCGAAGATTCTGTCGTCATCCGCCAGCTCGGCGGGGTTGGTGAGCATGAAGCGGCAACGGGTGACTTTCTTTTCCGGGGGGAGAATTGAGGTGTTCTCCCTTGTTGCGTCCGTTCCTGCCGAGACATTCGACTTTGCTATTTGCAAAAGGCCGAACTTGTACCGGCTGTCGATGTCGGGGAAGATGCCCTCCCTGTTCTCGAAACCGTCAAAAGCCAATATGTGATGTGTTTCGAGCACGTATTTGCGCAGAACATCGGAGCCGTCTTCGGTCATGAAGGCGGTAGGCAGGACGTAGTTGAGCGTGCCGCCGGGCTTCAGCAGACCAAGACTGCGTTCGACAAAAAACCTGAACAGATTGCCGTCGCCGGTCCCGGCATTTCTTGGAAAAGACTTCTTGTAGTACTCGTTGAGCAGTCTGATGCCTTCCTTTTCGTTCTCGTATCTGCGGGCAATTGCCGCATTGCAGAGCACATCGGCCTGAATTTCCGCCTTCCTGCTGTTGGACGCGGTTCTGTAGTCGGCACTGAACTGGCTGAAAAAATCGGCGTCGGAAAATTTGGTCTTGTCCCAGGGAGGGTTGCCTATGATGACATGGAACCCAGAGGTGCCGCCGTTGGCAAAGGCCTCGGGGAACTCCAGCTGCCAGTTGAAGAAGGCATATTCCTCCTTGTACCTGTGTATCTCGTCAACAAGCTTCTGGCCGGCCTTGTCCTGCTTTACATCCTGCTCCTTGCCCCTTGTCGAATCCGGCTTGTGAAGCCATGCGTCGATTGACTCAAAGAGTTCCATGCAGGGAAGGGTACGTTGGCCCTGCAGCATCTTGAACTCCTTCATGGTGACACAATCGAAGAAGAGGTTCATCTCCTCGATGATGTGCAATATTTCTTCGCGGTAGATGCGCTTGGAGTCCTGAAGATCTTCCACTGTCGTGTCGCGCAGCGATGAGAGCTTCTGATAAAGTTCAAAAAGGCGTGTGCGCTTTTGCTGGTACTTCTCCCTGGAGAGACCGAACTTGTTTTCCGCATCGCTCAGAGCCTGGTCGAACTTGCTGCGGCTGCACCCTACAAGTGAATTGCCGTGCTTTATGTGGTGGGCGAGGAAGGAGAGTGGCGTACCAAAGATGAAGGTTTCTATCCAGAGGCTCAGGCAGGTAAGCTCCACCGAAAACGGATGAAGATCGACGCCGTAGATGTTCTTCTTGAGCAGGATGCGTTTGAGGATGGCCATTTCGTCGATGTCCTGTTCTTCCCCGTCGGCAATCAGCTCCAGTCTTTTGAATTCCTCGGCAATGCGGCTTTTCTCCTCGTCAAGAGCTGCCTTCAGCCTGGGATCATTGTCGATGCGAGAAAGAGCCTGGCTTGTCAGGTAGTTCAAGGACTCGACCAGCAGATGGCCGCTGCCACAGGCGCTGTCGAGAATGCGCACGTCCAGAATGGAGCAGTCCTTGCCCTTGCCCGTGCTCCTGTCCTTGTCGAGATTGTCAAGCAGGTGATCGATGGCCCGTTTGACCAGCGGTGCGCTCAGGCTTGACGGCGTGTAGTAGCTTGCCGTGGTCTTTCTCGAGTTCGAGCTGCCCACGAAATAAAGATCGCCTTTTTCGTATTTCGTTTCCGAGAGGATGGAAACCTTCTTGTTGGCCTTGATTTTGGCGTAGTCGGCCAGGGAGTAGTAGCCTTCTTCCCTGCCTTTGCCGCCCGTCTTGTAATCGAGATACCAGATCTTCTCGGAAGCTATGCGGAACTCGAAGCCGAGCAGTCCCTCGTAAATAGTGCCGAGTTGTGTGACCGAGAGAGCGCTGAAGTCGCGGCGCTTGTCCTCGTAGAGGAAAAGCATCTTCAGGATTTCATGGATTTCCCTGTTGTTCAGAATGCGCGGCCAGGCAAGCATCGGCGCATTCTCGTCGCTGAAGAGTCCGCCATTGAACAGCGGAATGAAGAGATTTTGATCTCCCTTGTCGATGACGCAAAAGAGCATCTGCAAGTTTCGCCATGCCGAGAACCAGCCCTTGCTGTCGCCTGTCGCCTCGGCACTGTTTTGGAAGATTTTCCAAAGGGAAGTGTCCGCGTAGGCGCAATTTCTGGGAAGCACGTGAGCCTTCAGGTACTTGCTCTCGAAAAAGGCCAGAAAGAGCAGGCGAAACGCAAGGAATTGGGCGTTGGCAAAGATCTTGGCGGGAGCCGGTTCCTTGCCCTGCCGGAGTGCGGCCCGATAGAGCGCCTTGCCGATGAGCTCGATCATGGAGGGATTGCCATCCGTCCCGTATATCACGTTGCGAAGCTCGCACTCGGAGAGGGTCTTTTGCTCCCAGTCGAGGTGCTTGACGCGCTGGAAGAGTGTCTTCTGCCCCGTTTTTTCGCTGACTGCCGGCAAAAGCTCCACGTGAGACCTTCTCGCGAAGAGCACCATGAAGACCTGCCAGTCCTCGGGCGTGCCCTCCTTTGCGAGTGCCTCCAGATCGACCTTGACGTAGCGCTTGTTGGGTGTGCGGCTGCTCGCATCCACGAGCCACAATTCCCGTCCGTTGCACAAAAAGCCCCGGTCGATTCCGGCATTGTTCAGGTAGTCCAGAAGCTGCAAATAGGGATTTTCCGAGACCCTGGCCTTGGCGGTGTCCAGTTTCTTGTCCGCGGCCTTGGCCTCCAGGAACACCTCGACGCCTTTTGGCAGCATGGGAGCTTCCGATTGCAGCAGAAACACGCGTTTTTCGGTGCTGTCGATGTCCCCGGCATCCGGCGCGTCCGCCGATGCCTCGTCGTGGAAAAGCACATAGTCCGGGCGCAGTTGGCGGCCCTGAACAGAGTAGGTCTTTTCCTCGAGAAAAGGCCAATCGAGGAACTTCAGAATCGGCAGGATTATTTTCGTCCGGACATTGGCCTCAATGTTCCCCCAGTTGTCGATGCCGTTGAAGGCGCTGGCCAGGTTGTCCTGGAAGGTCTTGAGGACCATGGTCCTGTCCCCGAAAAATCTTTTCCCTTCCTCCAGGAGCCCGACGGCAAAAAACTCTGCGTCAAAAAGTCGGTTTTCGAAAATTTCGCTGCTGGTCCTGCTCTCCATGAGGTGTTCCTCTCCTTTTGCCGTCATATCCATGTTCGCGGCTTTGTGCTCTTGATATGCCGATTCTTGCCTTTTCCTGGCATCGGCGTGCCGACGTATTGTCTGCCCGATGGATCAGGCCTGTGTCTGCTCTTTTGTCCTGGGATCGGGCAGGTTGCAGGGAGGCAGACGCCCGGGGCCCGAGAGACCTGGGACATACGGCATGAGGAGGGTGGGCAGCCCCGTCCCTCTTTTCTTCTACGGTTTCTTCGTTGCAGCTTTCTTGGCCTTGCTCCTGGCTTTGGCAGCCGAGTTCTTGGTCGACTTCCTGGACGACTTCGACTTCTTGACGGACTTGCCCTGGGAGGGCTTCAGAGGCACGAGTTCGCTCGGCTCGTGCTGGTCCCTGAACACGTCGGAGGCCGCGAGCTGGGCCACGTCGCGCGCCAGGGCCTCTTCCAGGGCGCGGTCCTTGAGGGCGCTCGACCTGGAGGTGTGCAGGCCGATGCGCACGCTGGAGGAGCTCACGGTGTTGCGTGCGGACACGGTGCTTATTTCCGCGTTGGACGGGGGAATGCGGCGCCTGACGAGCAGAAGATCCGCCACGAAGATGTTGCCATCCCCGGACATCCGGGGAAGGGGAGCGTCGTAGCCGGCCATGACCGCGCTCTTCATCGCGGCGAGGCTTCCCTTGCCCTTGTAGAGGAGCTTCAGGGTGATGATGCGCTCGGCGAGACTCGGCTGGTCGGTGAGCGAGAACTGCCTGTCCGCGAGCATGCGCTCGAGACGCCCCGTGAACTCGCCGCCGTACCCCTTTGGATCGCTGATGTTGAGGCTCGCGGACTCCATGTTGGCGCTCTCGGCCGTTTCCATGGGCTGGGAGCGGATGACCGTGAGGTCCGAAGGAATCGGCGGGTGCAGGGGCTCCTGCTTCATGCCGCCGGCGCAGGCGGCGAGAAAGAGGCAGCAGGAGACGAGCAGGAGTCGGCTCATGGTGCGGCTGATGTGGATATGGCGCATGGCGGTCCTGAAGAGAAGGGCGGCCGGGCTCCCGGCAGCGGAAATAGCGAGGGAAGGTGCGGCATGCGGGCCTTTGCCCCCTTGCCGAGTGTTCATGTTCAGCGCCTGAGACTTTTGGCGATGTCCTCGCTCAGGCGGTTTTTCAGGGCAAATTCGGCGTCGGACCTGTCCATGCCGGTGCCGTCCGCGGTGGCCTCGTAGGGCACGGGCTCCACGGTCTCGCCCTTGCGGCGCACAAGCACGTTGGACCTCATGGCCCAGGTGTAGTCCTTGTCGCTGTCGATGACCGTCACGCCAAGGCCTATGGCGGCTCCGATACCGGCGCCGACGAGAGCTCCCTCGCGATGGCCGGCGATGCTGCCCATGGCAAGGCCGAGAGAGGTTGCGAGCGCCGTGTTCGTGAGGGCACGGCCGGCGTTGATCTTCGTGCCGCCCACGGCTGCCACGTAGATGTCCTTCACGTCCACGTCGACAATGATGTCCGCGTCCCTGGGGCCGTCGGCCTCGTAGAGGCCGATTTCGCTCTGCAGGGTCGCCATGATGAGGGAGGCTGTGTCCTTGTTGAAGTCGTCCGTGCCGCCGCGCACGCGCACGTGCACCGTGTCGTCGGGATGCGTAGGAACATGGGGCAGCGACTGTGGTGTCATTTCGGGCCGGGAGCCGCCATCCTGTGCTTCGCTGTCCGCGGGCGCATCGGGATTTCCCGGGCCCGGCTGCCTTGCGCAGGCCGAAAGGGCGAAGGCCAGAAGGACCACGAGAAGACAGGAGAGAAGAGTGGAGCGCATGGAGTCTCGTTCAAGTCCTGCGCATGCACCTGTGTATGCGTTGGGGAAATTCATGAGCGTCACCTTGGGGGGCCAAAAGATCGCGGGATTCTTGTTCGATGGCCACTGTTTTGCCTAGCAAATGGGCGGAAATCTGTCCAGTTGACAAAAAAGGCGGCAAACGTATTTTGTCACCCCCAAGGCGGATGGCCCCTCCGGCCAACGTACCGTCCTGCAAAAACCATCCGGACATCCAGCCCGACAACCGGACAACCGGACAACCGGACAACCCGACTTTCAGCCCGACTTTCATCAAGACACCCTTCCAAACACGTACACGGACATTTCTTCATACATCCGATCCTTATGTATAAGGAGAGCTTGATGCCCAAAAGTCTCATAATCGTTGAGTCCCCGGCCAA
>CAZWOT010000052.1:0-13109 GCA_964635595.1 uncultured Desulfovibrio sp. | reverse complement strand
TGGTCGGTCACGTCCAGGGGAAGCGGGAAAGCCCCCTCGGGGTCCTTCCGTGCGATGTCGGCTATGGCTTCGGGATTTCTTGCCGTGACGACCACGTTGTCGCCCATCTCGAGCGCGCATTCGGCCATGCTGCGCCCGAAGCCGGACGAGCAGCCGGTAATGAGCCAGGTTTTCATCTTTTCTTTCCTCCTCGGGAACGAAGGGCCAGCTCCGCTCCCGAACGGCATCGTGCTGCAGGCGCTACGGGCGCTTTTGCAGATGCTTCTCGAAGAAGGCGGAAAGGCCCGTCATGGCCGCATCCACGTACTCGCGCACGTGGTAGATCTGGATGTGGGTCGCTCCGGGGATCTTCAGAAACTCCTTCTCGGGAGCGTTTTTCGCCTTCTCGAAAACGTCCTCGGACATGTAGAGGGAGTCGGCCTTCTCGCCGGCGATGATCAGCATGGGCACGTCGATGAGCTCGATCTGGTCCGTGGCGTCCCAGCGCATGAGGTCGAGGAGACTCGAGGTCGTGTAGGCGAAGGTCGAGTTGGGGTGGCGGTGGGTGCGCCCGTAGTACTCCATGCCCTCGCGGTAGAGGTCCACCTTGATGGCAGCAATGTCCTCGTCGGTGAGCTTGTCGAAGTCCACCTCGCCCGAGTACTCGGGCTTGCCGGTGGCAAACTCCCGCTGGCGCGCCTTCGAGGCAGCCTCGAGGCGCTCGGCAATGGAATCCATCTGGCTGTCCATGTAGCCGTTGCGCCTGGCCCTGCCGGAATTGAAGAAGGAAAGAGTCGCGACCGCCTTTATGCGCTTGTCGGTCTTGGCGGCGTTGACGGCGTAGCCGCCCCCGCACACGCCCAGAAGGCCGATGCGATCGGGGTCCACATACGGCAGGGTGGAGAGGTGGTCCACCATGCCGTGGAGGTCGTTGGTGCGGCTTTCGGGCGTATCCTTGTGCCTGGGCAGTCCGCCGCTCGCACCCTGAAAGGCCGCGTCGGCAGCGATGGTCACAAAGCCCTGCTCGGCAAGCAGCTGGGCGTAGAGGCCGGCCACCTGCTCCTTGGTGCCCCCGTTGGGGTGGGCCACGGCGATGGAGGCATACCGGGCATTGGGGTCGAAGTTCGGGGGCGTGTAGAGATTGGCCGCGATGTCGATGCCCCCGAGGGTGTAGGACACGGCATGGACCTGCACACGGCCCCTGACGTTTTCGACAATCGCCCCCTCGTAGACAAGTCCCTTCGGCACGGGACCGGGGCCCTTGTCGGTCGCGTGCGCAGCACCGCCAAAGGTGAAGAGCAGTCCCATGGTGAGCGGAAGAAGACAGCGTTTCTGGTTGGAAAACTCATTGCGCCGACCCCCGGGCGAGGGGCACGCGCGCAGTCGGGGCCGTACCCAAGACCACGGCCCCCTGAGGCTTGCGATGGTTTGCGGGCGTCCTCCCTGCCCGCACCATGTCTTTTTTAAGGGATTTGGGGGACACAGGCGAACCGCATATATGCCTTTTTCTTTCCCAATCGGCTCACGAGGCCGAAATTTCGGGCACTTGCACGGGCGCCGTGTTTCTTGCGCCGCAGTCGTCTTTGACGACCCCGCAGGGCAGAAGACTCTGCGCGACGTACTTGCGAACTTCCTTCGCGACGCGCCGCCTTTTCGCGAACAGCCCCTCGATTTCCCTGAAAAAGCGCGAGGGTGCGAGCGCAAGACCGCGCCCGTGCAGGCTCCTCTCGAGCGAGCAGGAAAGATGGACGGCTTCCGAGGCCCGTGTCAGGGCCACGTAGAGGAGCCTTCGCTCCTCCTCGAGCTCGGCCTGCGAAAGACTCTCCGCCCTGCCCCGCAAGATCTCCCTGTCGTGCGGCACAAGGCCGTCGTTGAAGCCGGGGATGAAGACCGCCCGAAACTCGAGACCCTTGGCCGCGTGCATGGTGAGAAGACGAACGCTCTCGGCCCTGCGCCTGAGCAGGTCCGTTTCCTTTTGCCAGCACACGTCATCGAAAAGCCTCTCCCACGAGCCCAGAGCCGCAAAGCGCTTGACGAGGGCCCGCCAGGCGGCGGTGGCAAAGACCTCCTTTTCCGCCAGCCCCTTCTCGACAAAGAGGCCCTCGAGCTCCTTCGGGCCAAGCGTGCTTTCCCCGAGACCCGCCATGGCGGCAAGGCCGAAGCCCTCGCTGCCTGCCAGGCGTTCGCGCATGAAGTCGAGGACTTTCGCGACCGCCTCGTCCTGCCAGAAAAGGTCCAGCGCCGGGGCCTGCACGGGGATGCCGCGGCGCGCGAGGGCTTTTGCGAGCGAAGGCATCTGGGCCTTCACGCGCACGAGAATGGCGATGTCCGAGGGGGCGAGATGCTCGGCCTGGGCGTTTTCGGCAAGGTCCAGCAGGGTGTGCGAGGAGGGACCCAGAAGTCTTGCCACCTGTTCGGCCACCCATTGTTCCTCCATGCCCTGGTTCGGGGCCTCGAAGAAGAGCAGGGTGGCATCGAGGCTTCTGGCGGCCCTGAGGTGCCCTGAGGCCGGACGCTCGCGCATGGCAAGGGAGGCCAGATCGAGAATCTTCTGGCTCGATCGGAAGCTGGTTGCAAGGCTCGTCACCTCCATCGTCGGCCAGATGCCCTTCAGGGTGGGCACGATGTCGCTCAACGATCCCCTGAAGGCGTAAATGGACTGATCGGGATCGCCGATGCCGAAAAGCCCCTCGCCGGAAGGCGGGAGAAGCTTTTGCAGGACGCGCACCTGCAGGAGCGAGAGATCCTGGATCTCGTCCACCAGCACGTGCCTGGGGGCAATCCCGAGGCCCTCTTTCGCGGCCATCTCGAGCAGGTCGCAAAAATCGAGGCGCAGCCTTGCTCCTTCTCTTTTCCTGGCCTGAAAGGCCGAGAACACGGCCGCCATGGGCTCGTCCAGGCTCTCGCAGCGCTCGCGGGCAAGGGCGAGACGAAGGACAAGGCTGCGGGCCTCCTTTTCGTCGAGAGCGGGATGCAGCTCGCGAAAGGCTGCAAGGAGAAGCGCGTTTGCCTCCTCGTCCGAGAGAAGCTGGGCCTGCGGGTTTCGCTCCTTGACGATGCGCCAGGCAAGGGAGTGGAAGGTTCCGCAAAAGGGGAGCGCGCCGGCATTTCTCCCGGCCGCCCGCAGGGACAGGCGCTCGGCGATTTCATCCCCGGCCCTGCGGCTGAAGGTGAGGGCCACGATGTCGCCGGCGGGCACGCCCGCATCCAGAAGACGCGCCATGCGCTCGGTGAGAAGGCGCGTCTTGCCCGATCCCGGGCCGGCCAGCACGAGCAGGGGGGCGCCATGATGCCCGCAGGCCCGCTCCTGGGCCTCGTCGAGCACGATATTGCCGTCGCCCGGCTTCCAGCCCGAAGAGGAGCCTGCATGCCCGGCCGACGCACCTTTGGCGTTTCTTTCGTCCCGACTCCGCTCCTCTTCCCTGCGGCGCAGAAAATCCTGGTCCGGCAGATGGGAAAGGCGCCCTTCGGGCACAGCGCCCCCGACGCCTTCGACAAGGGAGAGGTCTTTCTTTCCCGGGGACTTCCGGGACTTGCGGGCTCCCGGGAGAAGTCCCGGCCGAAGCTCGGCAAGCTCCTCTTTCGAAAAGATGGAGATGGTGCCGAACTCGCCGTCATAGCCGCCCCGAAGGCCGATTTCTCCCTCCCGTATGCGGCGCACGGCCTCGGCGAGCACGGGGTCGTGGTCCGCTATCTCGTCGATCTCGAGTCCTGCCAGGATGTCGAACTCGCTTCCCAGACGCTCCAGGGCCGCCCGGAAAAGGGGCTCCACCTTCCTGCTCTGTGCGGGCAGCCCGTGGATTTGCGCAAGTACCGTCGGCAGGGGGATGACAGGATACACCCCCGGCTCGTTGTCAAGGTGCGTCTCTTCCCTTCTGTCCGCGAGCTCCCAGACGCGGTGCAGGACGCCTATGGTGAGCGGCTTTTTGCACACGGGGCAGATGTTGCCGACGGCTGCCGACTCCTCCGGGGTCATGACCACGCCGCAGGCCCTGTGGCCGTCGAGATGGTACTTGCCCTCCTCGGGGTAGATCTCGAGGGTGCCCATGAAATGCTCGTCATGGGCCTTTTTCTCCGGACGCCTGGCGGCCTCGCGAAGGGCATTGAACATGCCGTTGTAGGTGGGGTTCCCGTGGAAGAGATTGGCCTCGCGGCCGAGGTTTGCGCCCGAGTGGGCGTCGGAATTGGAGATGAGGCAGAAGCGGTCCAGGGCCGAGACGAGCCGGTTCATGGCCGGGTCCGAGGAGAGCCCCGTCTCGAGGGCGAAGATGTGGTCCGTCAGATCGCCAAAGCAGTCCTCGATGGCGTCGAAGCCGGACTTCGAGCCGAAAAGGGAGTACCAGGGCGTCCAGATGTGGGCCGGGACGAGCACGCCGCGCTCCGAGGTCTCGAGCACGATCTCGAGCAGATCGCGGCTGTCGAGCCCCAGGATGGGACGCCCGTCGGACTCGATGTTGCCGATGGCGGCCAGCTTTTTCGAGAAGCGCTCCACGTCCTCCAGGGTGGGGAGGTAGACGCAGTTGTGGATGCGCCGGCTCTTGCCGCCCCGCTTGTAGATGGAGCTTATCTCGGTCTGCAGGCAGAAGAGCGTGGGGCGCTGCCCGGGAATCTCCCTTTCGGTCACGGGACGTTCCGGAGTCCCCTTCAGCCTGTAGAAGCCCGAGTCCTCGTCCAGCTCGAGATTCTCCTTCAGCTCCCTTTGCCAGACGGGGTGGGTGAAATCGCCGGTCCCGAGCACATGGATGCCCTTGCATCTCGCCCAGCCGGCAAGATGCGGCAGGGTCAGCTGCTTGCTGGTGGCCATGGAAAAGCGCGAGTGGATGTGCAGATCGGCTATGTACATGCGGGTACCCCGTGACGCTGGGGCAGAGTATTTCACAAAGGCCCCGGTCCTTGCAAAGAGACGCGATGCCCGTTCCGAAAACGAGGGATGGGACGGCGCTGGGCACGGGCTGCGCCAGTGCAAAAGAGAGGGCGGGCCTTTCGGAAAGCGCCCACTGGAGGCGCCCCGAAAAAGCCCGCCCGTTTCCGTTTGGAGACTGCGGTCCGGATGCTGGATGTCTTTTGCCGGCCTTGCGGGGGGATCGACCCGCCTGCCGGTCTAGCGCTCGACCGGGGTGCCGGCCACGAGCTTGCCTTCGAACTGGCCCGTGAGGGTGCGCAGGAAGGCGACAATGAGGCGGCGGTCGCCCTCGGGCACGTCGAGGCCGGAGCAGTAGGTGCCCATGAGACGCACCGCGTCGTCCAGGGTGGCGACGGTGCCGTCATGGAAGTAGGGCGCCGTCATCTCGATGTTGCGCAGGTTCGGGACCTTGAAGCGGTGCAGGTCGTCCTCGTTCTTTGTGTGGTTGTAGCGGCCCTTGTCGGAGCCAAGCGGCTCGACGCCGCGGGCGGCGAAGTAGTCGGCCTTGAGATCCAGGTAGTCGTAGGACTGGCCGCCCACGCTCTTGCCCACGTGGCAGGAGGCGCAGCGGTAGGCCTTGAAGCGCTCGTAGCCCGCAAGCTCGTCCTTCGTGATGGCGTTCTTGTCGCCCCGCAGGTAGTTGTCGAAGCGGGAGTCGGGCGTGAGCAGGGTCTTCTCGTACTCAGCGATGGCGTTGGTGATGGTTTCCCCGGACCAGCCGGCGGGATAGACCTTGATGAAGCGCTCGGTGAACTCGGCATCCGCGGAGAGGCGGGCCACGATTTCATTCCAGTCGGCGCAGGCCTGCTCGATGGGGTTCAGGGGCGGGCCGCCCGCCTGCTCGGCGAGATCGGCCGCGCGGCCGTCCCAGAACTGGGCCAGGTTGAAGACGGCGTTGAAGGCCGTGGGGGTGTTCACGTCGCCCACCTGCTGGCGCACGCCGGTGGCGAAGCGGGCGTTGTCGGTAAGGCCCTTGTCGTAGAAGTGGCAGCCCGAGCAGGCAAGCGTGCTGTCCGTGGAGAGGCGCTTGTCGCTGAAGAGCTCCTTGCCGAGGGCGACCTTCTCGGGATCGGTCTCGAGCTTTCTCGGCAGGGGCTGAATGGGTTCATTGGCAAATTCGGGAGCGGGATCGGTGGTGAAGTGCGCCTTGCGCATCTCGGCCACCCAGTCGAGGATGTGCTGCTTGTCGCGGTCGGACAGGCGGCTGCCCCAGTGCACCACGGCAAACTTGGCCGGCGGCATGGTGTCGTTGAGGATGACGTACTCCATCTTGGCGACCGTGGCCTCGCCGATGACCTTGTCCTTGTTCTCGACAAGCTCGACGTTGAGGTCCATGGCGCGCAGGCCGTCCCGGTAGTCCTTCTCGATGATGGCGCGGATTCCCGGAACCTTGGCGTAGAAGGGCAGGTCATAGCCTTTCGTGTGACAGGCCACGCACTTTTCCTCGACGATGGAAGCCACGTTGGTGAACTTGCCGGAGAAATCGTGCGGCTGTGCCTGCACCCGCCCCGCCAGGGGACCCGCGAGCACAAGGAGCGCGAGACACCCGAAAAGGGCATGGATGAAGCGACGCGGGAAGCTGCCTTGCCCGACGCGCACTCTCATGTTGTCCTCTCTCATGAAACTCTCCAATGATCTCCATGGATTGGGTTTGTCCCCAGGCAACCGATGTCCTGGACTGCATCGATGATCCAAAATCCTGCATGGGGATTTGCCCCGATGGGCACGCGGAAATTGTCCGCCGAACTCTAATCGCTAACAGTTTTTATTACTGTTCAAATCGCGCACAACGCCCCAAACGAGGGCGCATTTTCGTGGTGTATGGAGACGGGAAATGGGAAGGCGGCTTTCGGGACTGGACTTCCGGCCGCCGGAATGAGGGAGATCGAGAAGCACGCAAAGCGTACATGAAACAAATTTCACAATTCCCACAGTATTGTCAACAATTCTCATTACTGATTGGATCAGCACAACCTTGCGACATTCCCGACTTTCCTTTCGGGCATGAACAGAAGAGCCATGACCGGACTTGCACGATCATGGCTCTGTATCAGGATTTGCGCTCTTTTTCGGACTTCGCCAAAAAAGCGAACATTTTTTCGAAAGCGCCCCCAGGTGGGCGAAACGTCCGCTAGACGGCCGCTCATAGAAGTTCGGCGATCGCAGGCCCCACATTGGCCGACCTGTGTCGCCGGACGGCGGTCAATCGGTTGTGAACCGGGCACCCGTTCCCTTGGCAAGCCAGGGACAGAAGGCAAGCGCGTCCGTCATGGGCTGCCCCGCCCCGTCCTGGAGCACAAGGTCGTCCAGCACCCGGATGTCCGAACGCACGCCAAGCTGGGCGTCCAGCAGGACCCGAGAGGAGGCCGCGCCCCTTCGCGGGCGCACGAAGCAGAGCGCCCGTGCGCCAAGGCCGTGCCGCTCGGCTTCGCAGAGAAGGCGGGCAAGACGCGCGGCAGGATAGACGAGGAAAAGCCTCCCCTTGCGGGCAAGAAGGGTCGATGCCGCAGCGAGAAAGACGCCAAGGGCCCCGTGTCCCCTGCGGGCGGTCTCGTTGAGGCTCCTTTGCGAGACAAGGCCCTCGCCTTCCTCCCAGTAGGGCGGATTGGCCATGGCGGCGTCGAAGGCGCCCGCATGCGCCTCGAGATCCGGACGAACGGCAATATCGAGCGTGCAGGCGCGAACGCGCCCCTCGAGGGCAAAGTTGTGCGCGTTTGTCCGCGCGCTTTCCACAAGCTCGTCCGAGACGTCGAGGCCCAGGATCTTGACCGCATCGTCCAGCTTGGCGAGGGCAATGGACGAGGCCCCGCAGCCGCAGCCCATGTCCGCCACCGCGAGCAGGCCCTTCGAGGAGAGAACGGCCTCGTCGCGCCTGGCGTTCTTGGCCGTGCAGGGTCTGGCGGCAAGCGACGACGCCGCGAAGCAGGCCAGGAGCAGGGCGTCCATGCCGAAGCGCATGGAGCCCTCGGGCTGGACAAGGCCCGCGGGAAAGCCGTCGGCATCCGGTCCCGGACGTCTGCCGGGATGCTCCCGTTCGATCATGCGATCGTCCATGCCGCCGTCCATGTGCTGCCCTTTCGCGGCAAAGGCCTAGAGCAGGGGATTTTCCCAGTTGAAGAGACCCGGGCGGAACTGCTCCGGCAGGCTCGCCGGGGGACGCTCCTGCAGGGTCACGGAGAACATGTATCCCGCCTTTTCCATCTCGTCGCGCTTTTCGCCGATGTCCATCTGCCAGGCGGGATAGATCCACACGTTCTGGCCGTACTGGCGGGCCCAGAAAAGCTCGCCCTTGGGCGAGGCAAAGGGCTCGTTGAGGCGCACGCCCAGGGTCCCGAAGCGGCTGATGCCCACGGGCCAGGCGCCCTTCTGCACGTAGCCGAGCGGCAGGGGGCTGTCCTTGGGCAGGGCCAGGAGCGTGTCGCGGTTGAGCTCGGGCGAGACGATGCCGGCCTTGAAGCCCATGTCCATGAGCCCCTTGGCGGTGCGGGCATTGGCGATGTTGCAGAAGGGTCCCGCCACGAGGAAGCACGTCTCGTCGGCAAGCATGCGCTCCTCGAAGAGCGCCACCTGCCAGGGCGCGTTGCACACGAAGGTGCGCGCCCCCTCGCGCCAGAGGTGGTTCACCATGCGCGCGTACTCGTTCTCCTCCTCGGTCCACATGACCGGGGGAAGCCACCAGCCGAAGCGCCTGACCGTGGTCCGGGAAATCTCCGCGGACTTGCGGGTGAGCCACAGGCAGGAGAGGAAATTTCTTGCCCCGCGCGTCTCCTTGCCCTGGGGAAGGCTCGCGTGCACGGTCATGGCAGGCAGATACGTGCGCCTTGCCGGCACGAGCCTCGGCAGGTCGGCCTCCACGAAGGTCGTGCGCCGATCGGGCATGGACTCGAGCCTTGCCGTCCACTGGGCCAGTATCTTCTCGAGCTCCACGTCGCGGCGATCGATGAGGTAGACCGGCACGCCCGCCTTCGGCGTCTTGTGGCGCGGCACCCGAAGGTAGAAGGTGCCGGCCTTGGGCGTGGGCCTTGTCACCGGCAGGGTGGCGTGCCACTTGTCGTCCTCGAGGCCGATGCGCAGGTAGTCCTTCACCTGCAGGGCCTGGTAGGGCTTGATGCAGGGAGCGCCGTTGGGGGCAATCTGGACCTTGCCCACGAGCAGGCCCGAGCTTGTCTGGCCGGAGGGGTCCACGGGCACATTGCCGCGCTGGGGCAGGAAATGCGCGTGGGTCGAGGGACGGCCAAGGGCCATCTCGAGGATTTCTTCGGCCATCTTCTTGGCCTTGTTGTCGTTGGGGTTGTCGCGAAGGATGCGGTAGGCCGTCACCGTGTGGTAGACGTAGTGGGGGCCCTTCTTGCGGCCCTCGATCTTCCAGGAAAGCAGGTGCGGGATGCCGAGCAGGGTCTTCGCAAGCACGTCCACGGAGAGATCCTGACAGGAGAAGTAGCGGCCGGACTGGTTCTTGCCGACCTTGCCCTCGGGCCGTCTGCCCCGGCCCTGTCCTCTCGCGTCGGGACGCTGCCCCTTGCGGGCGTCCCTTGCCTCCTGCCTGCGGCCGTCCTTCGCTTCGGCAGCGCCCTTGCCCTTCTGCAGGGCGAGCAGGGTCTCGGGCCCCTGGGTGTACACCCTGCGGCAGGGCTGCACGCAGCGGCCGCGCAGGCCGCTCTTGCCGCCCATGTAGCTCGACCAGTAGCAGCGGCCGGACACGCAGTAGCAAAGGGCCCCGTGCACGAAGCATTCGAGCTCGAGGCCGTCGGGACAGGACTCTCCCATCATGCGGATCTCGTCGATGTTGAGCTCGCGGGGCAGGACCACGCGCGAGACGCCAAGCTCCTTCGCGGTGCGAAGGGCGCCTGGATGGGTCACGTTGGCAAGGGTCGAGAGGGTGATGCTCCCCTCGAAGCCCACGTCTCTCGCGAGCTCCACCATGGCCAGATCCTGAACGATGACGCCGTCGCAGCCGACCTGCGTCTCGAGGCGGCGAAGGAGCCGTGCCGCGGCGTCCACCTCGTTTTCCTTCAGGAGGTTGTTCATGGCCACGGTGACGCGCACCTCGTTTTCGTGCGCCAGATCCGTGAGTCTCGAAAGTTCGATCAGGCCGAAGTTCTCCGCCTGCATGCGGGCGGAAAACTGCTTGAGCCCCAGATAGATGTTGTCTGCGCCAGCCGCGAGCGCGCTCAAAAAACAGGCCGTGTCGCCCGCGGGAGCCAGTATCTCGGGCTTTTCGGGCGTAGGCGTCGGCAGTTGCGGTCGAATCAAGGTGTATTCTCCTGATCCCTTGAGGGCATGATGGAGCCTCTCCGGGATCCATGTATCGTTGTGCGGGGAAGGGCTCTTGCATGACCGCCGGGGGCATGGGGCGCCCCGGACATCCTTGGCGGGCATCCCTGGCGGAAAGCTTTGACAGAAAGCTTTGGCGGAAAGAAGAGAAGGACGCGAGCCGTGAAGGTGTCGCGTCCGAAAAGCGTTCCCCGAAAGGGACAAGGGCTCCCGAAGGAAGCCCCGTGGAAGGATGGAAGCCTGAAAGACCGGGGCCTAGCGGGCGAGCTCGATCTCGATGGCCCTGCGGAACATGTTTTCCGGCATGGCCCCGCGCACGACAAGGTTGTTCACGAAAAAGGTGGGGGTGCCCTCGATCTTCAGCTTGTCCGCGTCCTCGAGGTCTTCCTTCAGGATGCGGTCCACGCTCTTCTGCCTGCGGTCGCTGTCGAGCTTCTTCATGTTGGCGCCGCATTCTTCGGCCGTCTCGCGCAGGAACTTCTCGCCTTCGGCGTTGAGCACGTCCGCGTTCTCGAAGAGCTGGCGGTAGAACTTCCAGGCAACCCTCTCGTCCTGCAGGGAGAGGGCCACGAAATACTGGGAGGCAAGGCCGCTGATGCCCTGGGGGTCGAGCGGCAGGTTCTTGAACACGAAGGAGACCTTGCCCTCGTAGTCCTTCATGAGGCGCACGAGGGTCTTCTCGGCCCTGCGGCAGTAGACGCAGGTGAAGTCGGAGAAGGCGACGATCTGCACCTTGGCGTTCTTCGCGCCGACCCTGGGCCTGTTGTCGAGGCGGATGTTCTTCTTTTCCTTGGCGTCCCTGGCCCACTGCTGCTCGAGAGCGGCGAGGCGCTTTCTGTCCGAACCCATCTGGACGACGTCGACCAGGGTTTCGCTGTGGGTGCGCAGAAAGTCGAGCACGACCTCGGGATGCTCGGCGAGAAGCTCCTCGAGGGCGGGACGAAGTTCGGCCGGGCTCAGGGCCTCGGCCCTTGAGGCGGCCGGCTGGACAAAAAGAAGGCACGCGGCCGCAAGACAGAGAGAAACAAGCTTTCCCTTCATGTGAGAGACTCCGGGGCAGGGGTGCTGCCAGTATGTGAGGCCTTTCGGATCGCGCGGTCAAAAATCCTGCCGTCCGGGATCGAAAAGTCAAAAATCACAAAATGTTGTGTGGGATTTGAAGTTGCGCAAACATACTTGCATGATGCCCTGCTGTCAAACGGGGATTGAAGCCCGGGCCGAGGATTGGCCTGCACGGCATTTTGGGCCAGTCCTTCGAGGCTTGACGCGGGGCAGAAAAGCCCGAAAGAATGGACAGGGGTGCAGGGACAGGAAACGGTTTTCGAGGGTCCCGGGCCATGCCCCGGCATCGGCTCGGAAGCCGCAGGCAAAAGGCACCGGAGCGCGAAGGCGCGCGTTTTTTGGACAAGCCGAAAGATTGGAGGTGCATCTTGAAGAACGCCATGGAAAAGGACGCCATGGAAGGCGCCATGGAGAGCTCCCGACAGAAGGCGCGGATCGTCCTGCAGGCAGCCGCGATCTTTCTCGGCGTGGCCCTCGTGATGATCGAGACGACCATCGTCAGCGTGGCCCTGCCGGTCATGGCCGTGAGTCTCGGCGTCACCGACGCCGAGTCCACCTGGCTTGTGCTCTCCTACCAGGCCATCCTCCTGGCGCTGCTCTTTCCCTCCATCGCCTTTGCCTCCTTCGCGGGGGCAAAACGGCTCTTCCTGTTCGGAATCCTTGTCCTGACCGCATCCTCGCTTGCCTGCGCGCTTTGCGACAGCTTCGAGGCCCTGCTTGTCTTTCGGGTCCTGATGGCCGTCGGCGGCGCCGCCATGCTGAGCATCAACATAGCCCTCGTGGAAAGCGTCTTCCCGAAGGAGCGTCTTGCCTTCGGCATCGGCTGCAACACGGCCACCATCTCCATCTCCATCATCCTGGGACCGGCAATAGCCGGCTTCATCCTCCTGCACGCAAGCTGGCCCTGGCTTTTCGGCATTGTCGTTCCCTTCGGGCTCCTGACCCTCGTCTTCGCGGCCCTTCTTCTGCCGGACCACGGCAGGCAGGACCACGCAGGACGCATGGGCCCGGCCGTCGCCATCCTCGGCCTCTCCCTCATGCTTTTCGCGGGCCTTTTCGGCGTCACCGGCACCCTTGCCTGGGGCATTCCGCTCAAGTTCCTGCCCCTTTCCGCCATTGTCTTCGCGGCCGGCCTCTGCGCCCTCCATCGCCAGCAAAGGACAAGCCCCCTCCAGCTTTTTCCGCAGAGCCTTGCCCGCAACCGGGGCTTTGTTCTCTCCCTTGTCTGCATCGTGGTCTGCTTTTCGGCCCAGTCGTGCGCCGTGCTCGCCATGCCCTTCCACTTCATGGAGGATCTGGGCTTTTCCGTTGCCGAGACAAGCGTGCTGCTGATCTTCTGGCCCATGCTCCACTGCCTTGCCTCGGTGTCGAGCGGGCACGCCTTTGCACGGCTCTCCCCGAGCAGGCTCTGCCTTGCGGGCATGACGCTCTGCACGGCAGGCCTTCTCTCCCTCTTTCTCTTCCCCTCGCCAGGCTTTGCCGCCACGGCCTTGTGCATCGCCGTCTGCGGCCTTGGCTACGGCCTCTTCCAGGCGCCCAACGACACCATCTCGCTCATGTGGGTGCCCCTGGACATGCGCTCGCAGACAAGCGCCATACTCGCCTTCTGCCGCACCCTTGGCCAGACCCTGGGCGCCATGGTCACGGCTGGCTGCTTCCTCTGGATGCCGGACGACCTCGATCTGCCGTTCCTGCTCGCGGGCTTCATGGGGCTTGCCGGCATGATTGCCACGGGCCTGCGCTGGACGACGTGCGGCAATCCCGCGGCACAGGGCGAGCGGTAGTTCCGTCCCCTGCCGGCAAATCGGCCCTGCATGGGGCCTTGCAAGCAGTGCGGCATCGAGCCTGCTGCACGCGGACCAGGCCGGGAAGGACAGGGAACGTCCCGTTT
>CAZWOT010000051.1:0-13250 GCA_964635595.1 uncultured Desulfovibrio sp. | reverse complement strand
TCATGTACTGGAACTTGTCGCTTTCCATGAGCTTGCGCGGCACGCCGCCCTCGCCGGTGCTCATGCGCACGGGCAGGTGGCACTTCTCGTTCAGGTAGCCCACGGCAAGCGTCAGGGCCTCCCAGGCCCTGGGCGAGAGGGCGCCGATGGACATGTCCGAGAAGAGGAGCGGGTAGATCCAGCGCACCGGAGGCGTGCGTCCCTTCAAAAGCAGGTTGTCGCCGTCGATGGAAAGCGGCAGGTTCTTCGCCATGGTCACGCGGCCGAGGGGCGCGCGCATGTCGAAGGTGTGGCGCTCTGAGTCGAGGGCGGGGTCGGTCATCTGCGAGATGCGGCCCACCACGATGCTGTCGAGGGTGCGCTGGGTGTTGAGATTGGTGCGTCCGCCGCGCTTGATGGGATGCTCCTTGCGCGCGAGAAGCAGGTTGCGCGCGTCCACGTTGCGCACGGGATAGATGGCGCGGTTGGGACAGATCTTCTCGCACATGCCGCAGCCGACACAGGCGTGGGCGATGTCGGGATTCTGGCGGATGATGGGATGGGCCGTGTGCTCCTTGTGGCCTTCGGGCTGGGAGCCGTGGAAGAGCGGCATGTCGCGCCGCTCCACGTCGACAAAGATGGACCCGAAGGTGCAGGCGGCCACACAGGAGCCGCAGAGCGTGCACTGCTCGGGCTTGTAGACAATCTTCCACTGGAGATCGTTGACGGTGACGTCCTGGGTCGTTACTGCTTCCATCTCTTGATCTCCAGGTCGTTGCGGATTTCCAGCAGCTCGCGCTCGCCGGGATAGATGTCGGTGCCGGGATCGCGATCGGGCATGATCTCGTTGATGCCGCACACTTCCGAGGCGATGGCGACCATGTGCCGGTCGCGGGCGACCACCACCGGACGCAGCTTCTTCGAGTCGCAGCAGGTGATCATGGTCGAGTCCGGGAGCATGCCGATGATGGTGTTGGGTCCGTTGATTTCCAGATGGGCGAGGGTCGAGCGGATGAGCTTCAGAACCTCCTTGTCCGGGCGCTCCTCGATTTCCGCGAAGGGAAGCGGGGTGATGACGTGCTTGAAGTAGCGGATGGGCCACTTCAGCTCGTGCAGGACGTAGTGCAGGGAATAGAGGAAGTTCTGCGAGTCCGACTCGAAGCCGATGTAGCCGCGGAAGAGCGACTTCTGGAACTCCTTGTTCTTGGTGAAGAAGGTGTTCTCGCCGTTGGCGCACAGGGTGAAGCCCTGGAGGAAGAAGGGATGGGCCGCGTAGCGCACGATGTCGTAGTTCGTGTTCTGGCGGCACTGGACGACGATGTTGCGCGAGAGCAGGCGGCTCTCGTCGTCCCAGAGGCGGAAATAGGTCGCGATGTCGGCCGGATCCCCGATTTCCTTCAGGGTCAGCACGTCCGGCCAGAAGGAATAGACATAGCCGTCGTTCGTTGCCTCGAGCAGGCGGCGAAGCTCGAGACGCGTGTCGAGGAGCAGGTCCTCGCGCTCGCTCTGGCTTCTGTAGCGGTAGATCTCGGGGTAGTCGTAGTTGCGGAAGACGTAGCGCGGCATGGCCTCGATCTTGAGACCGGGCCGGCGGTCGACTTCCGGAACCCACTGGGCCACCTGCACGAAGCCGTGCTGCTCCATGTACTCGTTGACGAGCTGCACGCCGCGCCCGGTACACGCCATGGAAAGGAGGGGCATGTGCTTGTAGTGGCGGAACGCCCCCTCAAGGTCCTTCATGACCATGGCAAAGCCGGAGTTGTCGTGTCCTTCCTGCTGGGAAATCATCAATCTGAGCGCCATGGACGGCGGCACCGGATCGAGACTTTTGATGGAACCTATTCTGCACATATGAAAGCTCTCCAGGGGAAAAAAAAAGCTGCCTCGCAGCTTTTGCGTGAAAAGAGCCTGAAAGCCTTTTTTGGGAGTTTTTTGGGGACGGGGCCCGCCGATATCCCTGGATGCGGGCCCCTCCCCTGTCATTGCGTTTTGGTCGCGGCCAACCTGCATTCGGCCGGCCTGCATTCGGCCACTCGGCCTTTGCCTGCCCGTGCTGCCCGAATTTCCTGGCACTTGCGGGACTCGTTCATTCCCGGCCGGCCAGGGAGCGTCGTTTCGGGCGGATTTTCGGGGCAACCTTCCCTAGAGGGACAGGGATTTCAGGCGGGCAAGGGCCTCGGCCGTGTCCTCGGGCGTGCCGAAGGCGGTGAGGCGCACGTAGCCCTCGCCGCTTTTGCCGAAGCCCGCGCCGGGCGTGCACACGATCTGGGCCCTGTTCAGGAGGGTCTCGAAGAAGTCCCAGGAACTCGTGCCATTGGGCGTGCGCACCCAGATGTAGGGGGCGTTGACGCCGCCGTGGACCTCGAGGCCAAGGGCCGCCATGCCCTCGCGCAGGGCCTTCGCGTTTTCCATGTAGGCGTGCACCTGCTTCATGACCTCGCTTTTGCCGGTCTTGGTGTGCACGGCCTGGGCCGCGCGCTGCACGATGTAGGGGCAGCCGTTGTACTTGGTGCACTGCCTGCGGTTCCACAGGGCGTTCAGCTCGACCTCGCCGCCCCTGCCGTCGTCGACCTTCAGGGCATGGGGCACAATGGTGGCCGAGCAGCGCAGGCCCGTGAAGCCGGCCAGCTTGGAATAGCTGCGGAACTCCACCGCGCAGTTCTGGGCGCCGTCGATCTCGTAGATGGAGTGGGGCACGTCCTTTTCGGTGATGAAGGCCTCGTAGGCCGCGTCGAAAAGGATGACCACGTGGTTCCTGATGGCGTACCTGACCCAGGCGGCGAGCGCGTCGCGGTTGAGGGCCGTGCCGGTGGGGTTGTTGGGCGAGCAGAGGTAGACGATGTCCGGGGCCTTCTCGGGGAAGTCCGGAACGAAATTGTTCTCGCTTGTGCAGGGAAGATAGACGAGCTTGTTGAAGCGTCCTTCCGTCGCCACGCCCGCGCGGCCGGCCATGGCGTTGGAGTCCACGTACACGGGGTAGACGGGGTCGGTGATGGCGACCACGGAATCGGCAGCAAAGAGCTCCTGGAAGTTGCCGATGTCGGACTTGGCGCCGTCGCCGATGAAGATCTCGTCCGGGCCTATGCTCACGTGCAGGCCCATGTACTCGCGCATGACGGTCTCGCGCAGGAAGGCATAGCCCTGCTCGGGGCCGTAGCCGTGGAAGCCGTCCGCCTGTCCCATTTCCTTCACGGCGTCCTGGAGGGCGCCGATGACGGAGGGAACAAGGGGCTTGGTCACGTCGCCGATGCCGAGGCTGATGACGCGCTTGTCGGGATTGGCCTTCTTGTACTCGTTGACCCGGCGGGCAATGTCCGAGAAGAGGTAGCTTTTCTGCAGGGTCAGGTAATTGGTGTTGACTTGTGCCATGGGGGAAGTCCTGGGGGATCCGGCCCTGGTTCGCCCGGCCTTCGCGGCGGGCATCAAAACCGGATGGTCTATGGGTCCTGTTACAAGGCCGCCCTGAATCAAGGCGGCCGTTCTGGTTTTTGTCCGAGGGAGGAGCCGCTGCTTGCGGCCCGTGCACCCGGCGGATGTGGAAATCCCGGGAGTCTCTATCCCTCGAGGAAGAGCGTGCCCTCGAAGACGGGGGTGGCGG
Source organism: uncultured Desulfovibrio sp. (assembly GCA_964635595.1). Classification (GTDB taxonomy): domain Bacteria; phylum Desulfobacterota; class Desulfovibrionia; order Desulfovibrionales; family Desulfovibrionaceae; genus Desulfovibrio. Next base: position 9,673 of record CAZWOT010000051.1, on the reverse strand, counting down.
GGCCGGTCATGTAGACGTGGCTGTCCTGCTCGTTCCAGTTGATTTTCAGGGTGCCGCCGCGCAGCTTGACGTTGACGGTGCGGTCGGTCTTGCCCATGAGCTTGCAGGCGACCGCGGTGGCGCAGGCGCCGGTGCCGCAGGCCATGGTCTCGCCCGTGCCGCGCTCCCACACGCGCATGGTGACGGCCACGGGGCTGTCCACGCGCACGAACTCGGTGTTCACCCGCTCGGGGAAGAGCTCGTGGTGCTCGAAGAGCGGCCCGATTTTCTCGAGCTCCAGGGTCTCGATGTCGTCGCCCTCCTCGAGGAAGACCACGCAGTGGGGATTGCCCATGGAGACGCAGGCGATGGTCCAGGTGCGCCCGGCCACCTCGATGGTGCGGTTGACGTACTGCGCGGCGGGATCCTCGCCCTCGGCGACCTTCAGGGGAATGCTGGCCTGGGCCAGAATGGGCTCGCCCATGTCGATGGTGGCCGTGCCGACCACGCCGGCCTCGCCGTGCAGGCGGGCGGTCTTGATGCCGGCCCCGGTCTCGATCTTCATGAGGCGCTCGCTCACGAGCTTGTGCTCGTAGGCGTAGCGGGCCACGCAGCGGATGGCGTTGCCGCACATCTGGGCCTCGGTGCCGTCCGGGTTGAACATGCGCATGCGCAGGTCGGCCACGGAAGAGGGATCTATGATGACAAGGCCGTCGGAGCCGATGCCGAAGTGGCGGTCGGAAACGAACCTGGCAAGCTGGGCGGGGTCGTCCACGTGCTCGGCATAGCCGTTCACGTACACGTAGTCGTTGCCGCAGCCCTGCATCTTGGTAAATTTCAAAGTGCGTGACATGTGTTCTCCCGCGCGTTCCCGGATGGACAAAGGCATTTGCCCGTTCCAGGGGACGCAGCTTGTTCGTATGCAGTTGGTTTTTGTTCCCGAATGTCTCAAGGGGCAACGATTTTAGCATGCCGAAAGGCGGGCTGCCAAGAAGCCTGGAGGCCCTGGATCAGGCGAAAATCGGGCGAGAAAGTCCGGAACACCGAACATGAAGGGAGTACGCATGGGGGGAGGCACGCAATGGGCGTCAAAAGCCCTTTTTGTGCAGGTGGGCCCTTCGGGAGACCCCTATTCCCCCGAAAGGAATCCCCCGAAGAGCCCGGTGAGCCTGACGCCCTCAAGGAGGGAACCCCCGAAAGGGCGTCAGGGCACATTTTGCATCCGATTTTCACGAGGAGCCTTTTGACGCGGGCCAGACCTCGAATCCGTCCTTCCCCCAAAGGGCGAATCGCGCCCGGTTTCCGCGACCCCGGGGAAAATCGGAGCAAAATTTGCTTTGGTTGCTAGTGAATCCAGAGAAGCTCGGAGTACTTCGGAAGCACCCAGTCGCGATCGTCGACGATGCGTTCCATGGCGTCCGAATGCTCGCGAAGCTCGTTCATGAGCGGGATGATCCTGTCCCTCGCGGCCTTGGCACGCGCGAGCACGTCCTCCACGGCGGACACGCTCTCGACGGCCTTGTCGAGCTCGGCGACCTTGGCCTGCATGGCGGAGACATGGCCGCGGATGGTTTCAAGGGCGGCCAGCTCTTCCTTCGCGTCGAGGCCCGCCTCGCGGGTCTTCAGGGCCAGCTCGGCCGCGTCCTTCTGGGCCTTGCGGCTCGGAGGCAGCACGCGGGAGAGGATGAGCTCGCTCATCACCCTGCCCTCGAGCTCGATGTCCTTCGCGTAGGTGTCGAGCAGGATGTCCTGACGGGAGAGCATCTCGCGCTCGCTCAAGATTCCGTGGCGCAGGAACACGTTCATGACCTCGGGGTCGGAGTAGCGCTCGAGCGCGTCCACGGTGTTGTTGAGATTGGGCAGGCCGCGCTTCTTGGCCTCTTCCGGCCAGGAGGCGGAGTAGCCGTTACCGTTGAAAATGACCGGCATGTGCTCCTTGAACTCGCGGGGCAAAAACTCCTGCAGGGCCTGGTTCAGGGTGGCGCCGGCGGAGACGGCGGCCTCGAGCTGGGTGGCGATGTCGTCGAGGGCGCAGGCCACGGCCGCGTTCAGGGCGATGTTCACCGGAGCGATGGACTGCGAGGAGCCCACGGCGCGGAACTCGAACTTGTTGCCCGTGAAGGCGAAGGGGCTCGTGCGGTTTCTGTCCGAGAGATCCACGGGCAGCGGCGGCAGGCTGGAGACGCCGATTTCCATGACCGAGCTCTTGCTCTTTTCCATGGGCTCGCCGGAAATGATGCTCTCGATGACGGCGTTCAGCTGATCGCCGAGATAGACCGAGATGATGGCCGGCGGGGCCTCGTTGGCGCCCAGGCGATGGTCGTTGCCGGCGCCGATGGTGCCGAGACGCAGGGCCGTGGCGTGCAGGTGCACGGCGCGCAGAACCGCGGCCAGGAAGACCAGGAACTGGGCGTTGTCGCGGGGCGTCGTGCCGGGGTTGAGCAGGTTCTGGCCCTCGTTGTCGGACATGGACCAGTTGTTGTGCTTGCCCGAGCCGTTGACGCCCGCAAAGGGCTTTTCATGCAGGAGGCAGACAAAGCCGTGACGGGCGGCCATGTGACGCATCATGTTCATGGTGAGCATGTTGTGGTCGCAGGCCATGTTGGCGTCCTCGTAGACCGGGGCAATCTCGAACTGCCCGGGCGCCACCTCGTTGTGGCGGGTCTTGGCGGGGATGCCGAGGCGGATGAGCTCGTCCTCCACGTCCTCCATGTAGCTCTGGACGCGGGAGGGAATGGCGCCGAAATAGTGGTCCTCGAGCTCCTGGCCCTTGGGCGACGGGGCGCCGAGAATGGTCCTGCCGCAGAGCATGAGGTCGGGGCGCAGGATGGCCAGATGCTTGTCCACGAGGAAGTATTCCTGCTCGGGGCCCACCTGGGCCCGGACGCTCGTGGCCGTGGTGTTGCCGAAGAGGCGCAGGATGCGCAGAGCCTGCTTCGAGAGGGCGGCCGTGGAGCGGATGAGCGGGATCTTGCGGTCAAGCGCCTCGCCCGAATAGGAGTAGAAGAAGGTCGGGATGTGCAGGGTCGAGGAATAGGGTCCGGGGATCACGAAGACCGGCACGGACGGATCCCAGGCCGTGTAGCCCCTGGCCTCGAAGGTCGAGCGGATGCCGCCGGACGGGAAGGAGGAGGCATCGGGCTCGCCGGAAATGAGCATCTTGCCGGAGAAGTCGCAGATGGCCTTGCCGTCGCCTGAGGGCGAGAGGAAGGCGTCGTGCTTTTCGGCCGTGGTTCCGGTCATGGGCTGGAACCAGTGGGTGTAGTGGGTGGCGCCCTTGGAAAGCGCCCACTCCTTCATGGCCGCGGCCACGCTGTCGGCCATGGTGGGATCGAGGCGACCGCCGCTGTGGATGATGCGCTCGAGATTCTTGTAGACGTCCTTGGGAAGACGCTTGCGCATCTCGTCCAGGGTGAAGACGTATTCACCGAAGATCTCGTCCGTGGACTTGTTGTCTTCGATGGCGCCGGAGAGCGGCGCTTCGGCTATGGCCTCGAATATGGCCTTGGCTCGTGGGAGGGACATGTTTTCTCCAGTTCGGCCTTGATGGGTCGGCAAAAAACAGTCGGGGGGAATGCACCCCCCAACAAACGTGTTGACTGACGGTGCGTATTGCCCAGGGGCAGGACTGTGCCCCAACCGTGCATTTTCCGTTAAGCAAGGTGCGTGCCAAACCGGATCGGATTCTTGCGACAATTGTCACAACAACCCAAAATTTCGCCACTTTTTATTTTCCAACGCCTGGAAAGCGGGAAACCGGGCCGCTTTCCATGCCGGCAAGCCATGCCGAATTTTCCAACAAAAACGTGTTTTTTCTGCTTCCCGGATGCGCGACTGCCGCCCGGGAGAGCACGGGCACTGTCCAAAAACCGCTATTTGGGCGGACAATCAACCGATTTCTGTTTTTCTACATATTGGTAGATTCACGTCCTGGCAGACTCTGTCCATTCAGGCGCAAATCGACGTTTCTACATTTGCGTCGTTTTTGTTCGCCACGGCCGAAGACCTGCCCACGGCCGGCGGAACGAATGTCTCTTCCGCATCTTCTCTTCCGCATCTTTGGGCAGTCTCCCGAACGGGCAAAGGTGTCCGCAGTCTATCGCCCCGACCGTCCCCGTCCGGGTGTCCGGCCGGACACCAGTCCGGCCCCTCGCGGCTGTCTCGACTTGCCGCGGTAGTTGGGGCGGAAATCCTTGTAGTCGAGATTGTACTTGCGCATGCGCAGGCCCAGGATGCGCTGCGTCAGGCCAAGGGCCTTTGCGGCCCTGGCCATCTGGCCCTCGCTGGCCTCGAGCGCGTCCACGATGCAGGCCTTCTCGAGCTCGTCCAGGTGCTCCTGCAGGGTCGCCTGGGCGCGGCGCGGTTTTGTCTCGCCGCCCTCGGCCACCGTCCCCCCGTAGACGTGCATGGCCGTGGGCAGATGCTGGGGGAGGATGAGGCTCTGGCTGCCCAGAAGGAGCACGGCGCGCTCCATGGAGTTTTCCAGCTCGCGGATGTTGCCGGGCCAGGAATAGCGCTGGAGCATGTCCATGGCCGCGAGGCTCATGCGCACGTCCTCCTTGCCGGCCTCGCGGGCAAAGCGCTTGGCGAAGTGGCTTGCGAGCGGCATGATGTCGTCCTGGCGCTCCCGCAGGGGGGGAAGCACGATGGGGAAGACGTTGAGGCGGTAGTAGAGGTCGCGGCGAAAGGTCCCCTCCTCCACCATCTTTTCCAGGTCGCGGTTGGTCGCGGCAATGAGGCGCACGTCCACGGGAATGGGGCCCGAGCCGCCGATGCGGTCGATGGTGCGCTCCTGCAGGACGCGAAGGAGCTTTGCCTGGGCCATGAGGGAGAGCTCGCCCACTTCGTCCAGGAAGAGGGTGCCGTTGTTGGCGAGCTCGAAGCGTCCCTTGCGGGTGGCCACGGCGCCCGTGAAGGCGCCCTTCTCGTAGCCGAAGAGCTCGGACTCCACCAGGTTTTCCGGCAGGGCCGCGCAGTTGATGGCCTCGAAGCGGTTCTCGGCCCTGGAGGACGCGTTGTGGATGGCCCGTGCCGCAAGCTCCTTGCCGGTGCCGGATTCGCCCTGCAGAAAGACCGTGGCGGGCGATCGGCTCACCTGCATGATCTGGGCATAGACCCGCTGCATGACCTCGGAGTTGCCGATGAAGCCGCGCGGCCGCCCGGGCATGGCGTTGTCCTCGTCCATCTTGCGCTGGGCCTCCCAGGCCGCGAAGCCGAGGAGCATGGCGATGATGAAGAGGAGCTGCTCCTCTTCCTCGAGCTGCTGCTCGTCGGTGAGGAGCCGGTCCACGGAGAGGGCGCCCACGACCTGGCGGTTGAGGCGGATGGGCACGCAGATGTAGGAGATGTCCCCGCGGCCGGGATCGCGCGAGCGGGTGCGGTTGAGGAATCTCGGCTCGTTGGAAACGCTCGAGATGTACATGGGCTGGCCGGACTGGACCACGTGGCCGATGATGCCCTCGCCCTGCATGTAGTGGCCGCGGGAGCGCTCGGCGGGTTTCAGGCCGTAGCTTGCCTCGATGCGGATCTCGCCGGTTTCCGGGGAGACGAGGGTGATGGTGCCCTGCATCATGTGCATGCGCCGGGCAAGCAGGCTCAAGACCGCCTCGAGGCTTTCCTTCACGTCCGGGATGGACGAGAGGCAGTGGGCGATGTCGGAGAGGAGCGAGAGATAGTTGATGGTGCGGACGTTTTCCGGAAGCGGGCAGTAGTCGGGGGAGAAGATGTTGCCGAAGGCCCCTGGCACGAAGCCCCCGGAGCTTTGGCTGTCCGCTTCGTCCGCGTCGTCTGCGTTGTTTGCGTCGTCTGCGTTGCTTGCGTTGTTCGCGACGTTGTCGGGCCCTGCGGCGTCTTCTGCCGCATCGTCTGTCCTGCCGCCTGTCCCGCCGCCTGTCCCGTCGTCTGTCCTGTCATCTGCCCTGCCGCCTGCCGCGACAGGGGCATTTGCGGCGGCAGCTGCGCTTTCTGACCCGTCCGCTTGCCCCTCTTTTTGGGCGTCGGTCAAGACGCCGCTTTGGGCGTGTTCCGGCGTCCTGGACGCGTCAGGGCTTCCTGCTTCGTGCCCTGTCTCGCGCCCTGCATCGCCTTCCAGCCTGTTCGACTCGCGCGGGGATTGCTCCACGCTCTCGCCAGCCGCTCTCTCAAGGTCCATCGCTCCCCCTTCGGACTCGCCTTGCGCGCGGTATTGCTGCCCGAAGGCCCCTTTTGGGGGGCCTTCGGACCCTGGTCTTTTGCAGCTGCCTAAAATCCGTTGGCGCGCAGGGCCACGTCGATGTTCTCGCGGGCAAGCGTCGCCACCATGACGGCCTTGATGGTGTGCATGCGGTTTTCGGCCTCGATGAAGGCCTTGTTGCGTTCGGACTCGAAGACCTCGTCGTCCACTTCCATGCACTCGACGCCGTATTTCTGGAAGATTTCCTCGCCGATGGTCGTCTCGCGGTTGTGGAAGGCCGGCAGGCAGTGCAGGAACATGCACTCCGGATTGCCCGTCATGTCCATGACCTTCGCGGTCACGCGGTAGGGAGACAGCAGATTGATGCGCTCCTGCCACACCTCGTCGGGCTCGCCCATGGAGACCCACACGTCGGTGTAGAGGAAGTCGCAGCCCTCGACGCCCCTGGCCACGTCCTCGGTGCGCTCGATGGCCGCCCCGGACTTCTCGGCGTATTTCTGGGCGATGTTGAAGACCTCGTCGCTGGTCCACAGGCTCTTCGGGGCCACGGAGCGGAAGTTCACGCCCAGCATGGCCGAGACCACCATGAGCGAGTTGCCCATGTTGTAGCGGGCGTCGCCCAGATAGGCCAGGGTCTGCCCCTTGAGGGGCGCCTTCCTGCACTCCTTCATGGTGAGCATGTCGGCAAGCAGCTGGGTCGGATGCCACTCGTTGGTGAGGCCGTTGAAGACCGGCACGGAAGCGTATTTTGCAAGGCGCTCCACGCGCTCCTGCTCGAAGCCGCGGTACTCGATGCCGTCGAAAAAGCCGCTCAAAACGCGCGCCGTGTCGGCCAGGGACTCCTTCTTGCCCATCTGCGAGCCCGTGGGGCCGAGATAGGTCACGTGGGCGCCCTGGTCGTGGGCCGCCACCTCGAAGGAGCAGCGCGTCCGCGTGCTGTCCTTCTCGAAAAGGAGGGCGATGTTCAGATCCTGCATGAGCTTGGGCTCGCGGCGCGCCTTCTTGGCCTTCTTGAGCCTCGCCGCAAGATCGATGAGGTACTCGAGTTCCGCGGGCTCGAAATCGATTTCCTTGAGAAAATGCCTGCCTGAAAGCCTGTTCATGGTGTTCTGCTCCGGGATGGCCCGTAGGGAAATTCCCCTGTCTTGCGGATGCATGGATTTCGCTCAAGATGGGCAAAATTCCGATCCTCGAGGACAAGGGAACGGGGCATGAAAAAAAACGGGAAAGAGGAAATCTAGCCCCTGGGCCCGAATATTGCAAACTGAAGCAAAATTCCGGCCAGAAGCCAAGCTGTCGAAATCACGGCATTTTGCCGCACGTGTTGGCAGCGTGCCGCCAAAACGTCACCCAAAGGACGGATGCGCCGTCCAGGGGCCTTGAGGCTTTGGGCTCGCGCAGCGTGCAGACGGCCGCCCTAGGCGCCCTGTGCCTGTTCGCGGCGCCTGAGGCGGGCCTTGCGCTCCTCCATGAGGAAGCGCCCGGTGACGGAATTGGGGTCGGCCACGATGCCCTCGGGGGTGCCGCAGGAGACGATGCTGCCGCCGCGCTCGCCGCCGCCGGGACCCATGTCGATGACCCAGTCCGAGGCCAGGATGAAGTCGGTGTTGTGCTCGATGACGACCACCGTGGCGCCCTTGTCCACAAGGGCGTGGAGGACGCTGATGAGCTTGCCCACCTCGTGCATGTGCAGGCCCGTGGTCGGCTCGTCCAGGATGTAGAGGGTGCCTGGCAGGCTCCGCTTGCCGAGCTCGCGGCTTATCTTGATGCGCTGGGCCTCGCCGCCGGAAAGGGTGGTGGCCGCCTGGCCAAGCTGGATGTAGCCAAGGCCCACGTCCTCGAGAACGCCAAGGCGCCGCTCGAGGCTCGGGTAGCTCGCAAAGAAGTTGCGGGCCTGGCTCACGGTGAGCTCCAGGACCTCGGAGATGTTGAGGCCCTTGTAGCGCACCTGCAAAGTCTCGTGGTTGTAGCGGCGGCCGTGGCACACGTCGCAGGTGACGTAGATGTCCGGCAGAAAGTGCATTTCCACCTGGATCTGGCCGTCGCCCCTGCAGGTCTCGCAGCGCCCGCCGTGCACGTTGAAGCTGAAGCGGCTGGGGGTATAGCCCTTGCGGCGTGCGTCCGGGGACATGGCGAAGATGTTGCGGATCTCGTCGAAGACCTTGGTGTAGGTGGCGGGATTGGATCTGGGCGTGCGGCCGATGGGCGTCTGGTCGATGGCCACCACGCGCTCGATGTCCTTCGCGCCCACGATGCCGTCGATGGTGCCGGGATTGTCCACGCGAAGCCCGAGTCCAAGGCAGAGATGCCTGTAGAGCGTGTCGACCACAAGGGAGCTTTTGCCCGAGCCCGAGACGCCGGTGACGCAGGTGAGCACCCCCAGGGGGAAGGAAACGTCCATGCCGCGCAGGTTGTTGGTGGTCACCTTCTGCAGCACAAGCTCGCCCTTGGGAGTGCGCCGCTCCTCGGGCATGGGCACGGACATGTCGCCGCGCAGGTATCTGGCCGTCAGGGTTTCGCCCCGCAGAAGCTCGGCCACGCGGCCCTGGAAGGTCACGTTGCCGCCCTGCACGCCCGAGCCGGGACCAAGCTCGATGACCGTGTCCGCCTCGCAGATGGTGGCCTCGTCGTGCTCGACCACAAGCACGGTGTTGCCGCGCCGCTGCAGGGAACGCAGGGTCGAAAGCAGGCGCTCGTTGTCGCGCGGGTGCAGGCCAATGGAGGGCTCGTCCAGCACGTAGGTCACGCCCACAAGGCCTGCCCCGAGCTGGGAGGCCAGGCGGATGCGCTGGGCCTCGCCGCCGGAAAGGGTGTTCATGGAGCGGGCAAGCGAAAGGTACTCGAGGCCCACGTTGCGCAAGAACCCGAGCCTGTGGCGCAGTTCCTTCAAGAGGGGGTCGGCGATGATGGACCAGCGCCCCTCGAAGGAAAGGCCCTCCAGCCACTCGAGCTCGCGCTCGACGGACATGGCGCAGAACTCGGCGATGTTGATGCCCTTCACGCGCACGGAGAGCGCCTGGGGCGAGAGGCGGGCCCCGTGGCAGTCGAAGCAGTCCGTGGTCTGGCGGTAGCGGGAAAGCTCGTCGCGCCATGCCTCGCCGTACTGCATGCCCTTCTCGAGCAGCGGGATGACGCCGGGCCAGCGGGCGTCGGAGACCTTGAGGTTGACCTGGGTCGCGAAATCGAAGTGCTCGGACTGGTAGTCGCCGCGGGCAAAGAGGGCAACGCTGCCGCCCATCCAGTTGCGGCGAAGGCCCGCGGAGCTCTGGGCCGGCTTTCCGTTTTCGTCCTCGCCGAAGAAAAGGGCCGCCCAGGCGTCGTTGGAGAACTCGCCGAGGGGCGTGTCGAGGGTGAAGCCCTGGCGCTTGCCAAGGGCCTTCAGGGCGCTCTCGTAGCGGCTCATGACCCCGCGCTCGTTCCAGGGAATGAGCGCCCCGCCCTTCAGGCTCAGGCCCTTGTTGGGGGCGACGAGCCTGGGCTCGAAGTAGTCCACGGTGCCAAGGCCCACGCAGCGCGGGCAGG
>CAZWOT010000050.1:0-13337 GCA_964635595.1 uncultured Desulfovibrio sp. | reverse complement strand
GTGAACAGAGTGGCTTCTGGCCATGCCTTGAGAAATAGTTCCAGAAATCTTGTTTTATCTACATAATAGCCGCCATTCTGGCGCAGACTGGCGAAGTTGTCTGTAGGAAAAATATTGAATGACATGATGACTTCTCCATTACCTTGACGTCCGGAACAGCTTGCTGAATAGACCATATGTGACAGCCCAGGTGTGGCAGACTCTTCTCCAATCGACGTACGCCTCTGGTGCAGGGAGCAGCCTCAGAACCAGATAGTGCGTATGCAGATTGCATGCTTCGGGCAGGGGGTGCACTCTCCGAGAATTTCTGGTGGGGGACATGCGACCATGTGCAGGACAGCGTACAGACGTTTCTCCCCGGGGAGGTTCACACTGTCACTCGTTCTTCCTGAAGCAGGTGATACGTTCAATGTCAGAAGAATAGCAGGTTTTGCCGGCATGACCAAGTGCCGGATGCATAAGGACAGGACTGACGAAAAACGTGTCTTTTCACCCGCTGAGTGCACTCTCCCAAATCCCGAAATCAGGGATCCCGTAAAAGTCTTGAAAGAACCAAAATTGGAGATGGCTCCGGCCGCCCCCTGAACGGATACTTGGTGCAGAACAAGCTTTTTTGCCCCTGGTGTCCCATCGGCCAGAAGGAGCGATTGCACGCCCCGTCCTCCCACACCACGCACCAGGGGCTTTCATCCATACAGAACGTGTGCCATGCCGGGCACACAGGAAGGGCAAGGCCGCCCATCGACGACAACAAGTGTCGCGGGCGGCCTTTTGCTTGCTTTTTGGGGATGCGCCCCGGGGGCTAGACCAGGGTGGCCTCGAGATCCTTCAGGGTCTGGCGGCGGCGGATGAGGCGAGCCTCGCCGTTCTGCCCGACAAGGACCTCGGCCGGGAGAAGGCGGGTGTTGTAGTTGGAGGCCATGGAGAAGCCGTAGGCGCCGGCGTCAAGCACGCCCACCAGATCCTTTTCGAGGATTTCGGGCCAGACGCGGTCATTGGCCATGATGTCGCCGCTCTCGCAGATGTTGCCGACGAGCGTTTGCTCCATCTCCTGCCTGTTTGTCGGATTGCCTTCGCCGGCATAGATTTCCACGTCGTGGAAGGAGCCGTACATGGCCGGGCGCACAAGGACGTTGAAGCCGAGGTCCGTGCCCACATAGCGTCTGGGCCCGTTGTTTTTGACGGCCTCCACGGTGCCGAGCAGAAGACCGCACTCGGCCGCCACGTAGCGGCCGGGCTCGACGAGGAATTTGCCCTCGTAGCCGTGCTTGTGCCGAAAGTCCGCGAAAAGCTCGTCCAGACGACGCCCCAGGTCCTGCAGGTCCAGACGGGCCTCGTTATCGTACTTGTGGTAGGGGATGCCGAAGCCGCCGCCGAAGTCCACGACCTCGAGGTGCTCGCGCATGGCTGCGGGAAGCTCGCCGGCAAAGGAGAGCAGGAAGCTGGCCGCCTGCACGTAGCCGTCGGGCTGCATGAAGAGCGAGCCAATGTGCTGGGTGATGCCGGCAAGGGTGAGACCGTGCTTTTTCAGAAGCTCCTCGACCTTGCCCGTGTCCTCGGGGTTCACGCCGAACTTGGTTTCCTTGCCGGCGGTGATGACCTTCTGGTGGTGTCCTGCGCCGATGCCGGGATTGAAGCGCACCATGACCCTGCCCCCGGGATTGAAGGAGCCGTAGAGGTCGAGCTGGGCAAGGGAGTCGACGCTCACGAGCAGATCATGGGCAATGGCGTTTTTCATCTCGTCGGATGAGATGTTGTTGGAAATGTAGTAGATGTTGTCCTTCGTGAAGCCCGCAAGCAGGTTCATGTGCAGCTCGCCCGCGCTCATGGCGTCCACGGTGAGGCCTTCCTCGCGGATGATGGAGAGAAGGGCAGGGTTGGTGTTGGCCTTGACCGAGTAGTTGACCGTGAAGCCCCTGTCGCTGCACATGGACACGAGCTCCTTGCAGCGGGCGCGCAGCACGGCCTCGCTGTAGACGTAGAGCGGCGTGCCGAAGCGCTCGGCAAGGCTTGCCGGCGTGTTCTTGCCGAAAAAGGCGATGCTGTCCGTATAGGTGGAACGAATGTCGGTCATGTGGCAACCTCCGGGTCTCATTCGCAAGATCTGTCATGTGCCGGCTTTTGGGGGGGGCCGAGATGGCCGCCAGGCCGGGTGCAAGGCGCCGCCTTTGGGGGAGAAGGACGAAACGGGCGTGAAAAAGGAGTTTCGGGAGAGCCTTTGCAAAAAGGGGGAAAGGACTTCGACAGCAACGTCGCAAGGGACATCGCAAAGGACATCGCATGGAACGCTGCAAAGGGGAATTTGAAGGAAAACGGAAAGTAAGGCCGCCCATGATCCCTGTCAAGAAGCCCGTTTTCGGCCCTGGCGGCGGATTTGGGCGTTCCGGCAAGGGCGTGCGGAAAGCGGTGCATGCCCTCAAATCCGTGATTTGTGCCAACCAGGCGAAATCCTTGACAAAGGCGGTAGCCGAGGCAGGAGCGCGCTCTTGTGGAGAGGCCGATTTTGGGCTATAAATCTCCGATCAACTTTTATATGGCGCCTTCCCCGTTTCGACCGTCTGGCCGCATGGCTACCCCAGGGCCGCAGGGCCAGGGCACAAGGCATGGCGAAAAGGGGTCCTGCGGGCCCGCAGACGGTCACGGGAAAGACGCCGGACGGAGAGATCATGGCCATAGAGAAAGGAGACACGGTCCGCGTCCATTACGTGGGCACCCTCAAGGACGGCACCCAGTTCGACTCCTCGCGCACTCCCGGCAGGGAGCCGCTCGAGTTCACCGTGGGGGCCGGGGAGATGATCCAGGGCTTCGACGAGGCCGTGCTCGGCAGGGAGCCTGGCGACAGGTTTTCGGTGACCATCCCCAGCGAGAAGGCCTACGGGCCCTCGGACCCGCGCCGGATCTTCGCCGTGGACCGCGACCAGGTGCCCGAGCACATTCCCCAGGTCGTCGGCACGAAGGTCGAGCTCTCCAGCGAGAGCGGCCGCATGTACGCGGTCATCACCGAGGTGACGGACGAGGAAATCACCCTCGACGCCAACCACGAGCTGGCGGGCAAGGATCTCGTCTTCGACATCGAGATAGTCGGCATCCGCTAGGGGGGGGCGGCCCTTTCTTCCCGGAAAAGGGCAAAAGCCCTCGTTCAACAGCAGGAAACTCCGGGCCGAATCCCGGGCCGGCAAGCTTTGGAGCAGACATGAGCAAGACCAGCGCGAGACAGAGCGCCATCCAGGCCATCACGACCTACCATCCCGAGGAGGACGGCTTCAATTTCCGCAACGTGAAGCCCACGGAAATCTTTGCCTGCAACGTCTTCAACGACAAGGTGATGCGCGAGCGGCTGCCCAAGTCCGTGTATCGCTCGCTCACCAAGACCATCCGCTACGGCGAGGCTCTGGACCCGGCCATCGCGGACACCGTGGCCGCGGTCATGAAGGACTGGGCCATCGAGCACGGCGCGACCCACTACACGCACATCTTCTACCCCCTGACCGGCCAGACCGCGGAAAAGCACGACAGCTTCCTCATGCCCGACGGCAACGGCGGGGTCATTGCCGAATTCTCGGGCTCCATGCTCATTCGCGGCGAGGCGGACGGCTCGTCCTTCCCCTCCGGCGGCCTGCGCTCCACCTTCGAGGCGCGCGGCTACACGGCCTGGGACGTGACCTCCCCGGCCTACCTGCAGGAAAACCCCAACTGCATCGTCTTGTGCATCCCGACCATGTTCCTCTCCTGGACGGGCGTGGTGCTCGACAAGAAGACGCCCATGCTGCGTTCCGGCCAGGCCCTGAACAGGGAGGCGCGCAGGGTGCTCAAGATTTTCGACGTGAAGTGCGATCTGCCGGTGGTCTCCTACGCGGGCCTCGAGCAGGAATACTTCCTCATCGACAACAACTACAACTTCGCCCGCCAGGATCTCCTCGTGGCCGGCCGCACCCTCTTCGGCGCACGACCCGCCAAGGGCCAGGAGTTCAGCGACCAGTACTTCGGCGTCATCCCCCAGCGCGTTCTCTCCTTCATGATGGAAGTGGAGCGCGAGCTCTACAAGCTGGGCGTGCCCGTGTGCACGCGCCACAACGAGGTGGCACCTTCCCAGTACGAGATCGCCCCCATCTTCGAGCAGTCCAACGTGGCCGTGGACCACAACCACATGATCATGGCCGCCCTGCGAAATGTGGCGAAGCACCATGGCCTCAAGTGCCTGCTCCATGAAAAGCCCTTCTCGGGCATCAACGGATCGGGCAAGCACCTGAACTACAGCGTGGGCAGCGCCGAGCTCGGCTCCCTCTTCAATCCCGGCGACACGCCGCACGAAAACGCCAAGTTCCTCATCTTCTGCTGCGCGCTCATCCGCGCCGTGCACAAGTACGGCGGCCTTCTGCGCGCCACCGTGGCCTCGGCCAGCAACGATCATCGCCTGGGCGCCAACGAGGCACCGCCGGCCATCATGTCCATCTTCCTGGGCGACGAGCTCACCCAGGTGCTGGAGGCCTTCCGCTCCGGCCATCTCGAGCAGGCGAGCTCCGGCAAGAAGCGCACGAGCATGGATCTCGGGGTCGACACCCTGCCGCCCCTGCCAAGGGACCCCGGCGACCGCAACCGCACAAGCCCCGTGGCCTTCGTGGGCAACCGCTTCGAGTTCCGTGCGCTGGGCTCGAGCCAGTCCGCCGCGGACTCCATCACGGCCCTCAACGCCATGATGGCTGACTCCCTTGGCTTTGCCGCAGACTGGCTCGAGGGCGAGACCGCCAGGGGCGTGCCCCTGAACGAGGCCATGCAGAGCTTCATCACCCACGTGATGGAAGAGCACAGCGCGGTCATCTTCAACGGCGACGGCTACTCTGAAATCTGGCACCGCGAGGCCGAGCGCAGGGGGCTTCCCAACCTGCGCAACGCGCCCGAGGCCCTGCCGGTGCTGCAAAGCCCCGAGGTGGTGGAGCTCTACGAGCGCATGGGCATCATGACCCCGCAGGAAGTGAAGGCCAGGGCCGAGATCTACCTTGGCCAATACTGCAAGACCCTGCGCACCGAGGCCACCCTCACCATGCGCATGGCCCGCACGAGCATCTTCCCGGCGGCCCTTGCCTTCCAGAAGATGCTGGCCGAGACCTGCGTCGCTATCAAGGCCATGGGCCGCGAGTTCAGGACCACCGCCTTCGACGCCGTGACCGAGGGTATCCGCGCCCTGCAGGAGGTCGCCAACGCCCTGGAGGCCAGGATGGCCGAGGCCGAGACCGAGACCGAGCTCGAGACGAAGGCGAAGAAGTACTGCGAGAAGGTCCTGCCGGCCATGGACGCAGTGCGCGCCGTGGCGGACGCCCTCGAGTGCCAGATCCCCGAGGACATGTGGTCCCTGCCCACCTACCAGGAAATGCTCTTCAACAAGTAGCCCGGGACGTGTGCGAGGGTTCCGGACAAGGGGTCTTCGCGCCATGTTCTGATGCGGCCGCAAGGCCTGCCTTCCCCAATTCGCACCGGACAAGCAAAAGACCATCTTTCAAGGAGTGCATATGCCCTCTGTCGACACCAGGCCCCTGTCCTCGCCCGCGCCGGGGTGGAGCCCACCACCCCCTTATCCCGCAAAAAAGTCGCCTGTCGACACCAGGCCCCTGTCCTCGCCCGCGCCGGGCGTCATGGAGACCATCCAGAGCGAGGTTTCCGCCGAAAGCAGGCCTCTTCTCGAGTTCATCGTGAAAAACGCCCGCTATTTTGTCGGCGTCATCGTCCTTTTGATAGTCGCCCTCGTGGGCACGGGCCTCTACGGCTGGATTCAGAACGGCAAGCGCGACGACACCCTGGATGCGCTCTCGCGCATCATGGCCCGTCCCGCCAACGCCCAGCAGATAACGGACCTCGAGGCGCTTTCGAAGAACTGCCCCGACTCCATGCGCGTGGCCGTGGCCGTGGCCACGGTGCAGAGCGCGCTGGCCCAGGGGCTTTCCGACAAGGTGGAGGAAAGCTACGCCCAGGTGGCCAGGGCCGACTACGACACCCCTACCGGACTTGCCGCGGCCATCAACCAGGCGGGCGTGCTCATGAACGCCGGCAAGTACGCCGAGGGCGTGAAGATACTGCAGCAGCTTCTGCCGAGACTCACCGCCCAGACCGGCGTGCAGGCGAAGATGATGCTTGCCGAGGGTGCGGCCAGGGCAAAGGACTACGAGCTTGCGGCCAGGACCTACGAGGACCTCGCCGCCACGGCCCTGCTCCAGCCCATCGAGAAGGACTACTGCTCCACGAGGGCCAGGGATTTGCGGGCCATGGCCCAGGCCTCGGCCGAGACCGGGACCAATTGACGCCAGTCCCTTTTGTCCCCGGCCGCTTTTCGCGTACAATGGACGCGGCAAGGCACGAAGGCCGGGTTTTTCGTTTTTTTCTGCGGGGGGGGCCGACGGACTGGGCTCCCCTCTCACACAGGGAGGGATTGAGATGAGCAACCCACTGCTTGAGGGCAAGGGCGGCGAGTGCCACCTTCTGCTCGGCAACGAGGCCATCGTGCGGGGCGCGATCGAGGCCGGCGTGGACGTGGTTACCTGTTATCCGGGCACTCCGTCCTCGGAAGTGCCCGACACCTTTCGCCGCATCGGCGGCCACGGCAAAAAGTACCTGCTCCAGTACTCGGTGAACGAGAAGGTCGCCATGGAAGTGGCCTCAGGGGCGTCCCTTGCCGGTGCCAAGGCCCTTGTCACCATGAAGCACGTGGGGCTCAACGTGGCGGCCGACCCGCTGTTCACGGCGACCTACACGGGCGTGCCCGGGGGGCTCGTGGTTCTTTCGGCCGACGATCCGGGCTTCCATTCCTCCCAGAACGAGCAGGACAACAGAAACTACGCCCGCGCGGCGTCCATGCCCTGTTTCGAGCCGGCCTCGGCCCAGGAGGCCAAGGACATGACCAGGGAGGCCTTCCGCGTGGCCCGCGAGCTCGAGCAGCCGGTTCTTCTGCGCACGACCACGCGCGTGAACCACATGCGCGGCGGCGTGGTCTTCGACGAGCTCCCGGAGCCGAAGGAGCCCATGAAGGAGTTCGGGCGCAATCCCATGCGCTTTGTTCCCGTGCCGGCCGTGGCCAGGATCCGCCACAAGGTTCTCGAGGAGAACATGGAGAAGGCCCGCGAGATGGCCGAGGTTTCCGTCTTCAACAAGGTTCACAAGGGGGGCTGCGCGAAGGTCGGCATCGTGGTTTCGGGCGTGTCCAGAAGCTACGTGTGGGACGCGGTCGAAGAGCTCTCCCTGGCCGACCGGGTGAACGTTCTCGAGCTCGGGTTCAGCTGGCCCTTGCCCGAGCGGCTCATCGGGGACTTCCTCTCCTCCTGCGAGAGCGTGCTTGTGGTCGAGGAAAACGATCCCCTCCTCGAGAACGGCGTTCGGGCTCTTGTCCAGAAGGCCGGCATCAGCACGAAGATCATTGGCAAGGGCGGCCTTCTCACCATCCAGGGCGAGTACTCGACGCCGCTTGTCAAGCGCGTCCTGGCCGATTTGCTGGGCATCGGGCTCGAGGAGCAGGAACTTCTGCCCGTCGAGCCCTCGCTTCCGAAGCGCCCGCCCAATCTCTGCGCCGGCTGTTCGCACCGCTCGGTCTTCTATGCCGTGAGGCAGATTTTCGGAGACGATGCCGTCTATTCGAGCGACATCGGCTGCTACACCCTGGGCATGCTGCCGCCCCTGAAGTGTGCGGACTTCCTCTTCTGCATGGGCTCGTCCGTGTCGGCGGGCTCGGGCTTTGCCATGGCCAGCGGCAGGACCGTCATCGGCTTCATCGGCGATTCCACCTTCTTCCACTCCGGCATGACCGGACTTGCCAACGCGCTCTTCAACCGCATGGACGTGATAGTGGTGATCCTCGACAACGGCACCACGGCCATGACCGGCCACCAGCCGAACCCCGGCATGGTGCAGGAAATGCTCGGCGAGATGCTCCACCTCGACATCGAGGCCATCGTGCGCGGCATCGGCATCACCCAGGTCAGGAAGGTGAGCAGCTTCAACCTGAAGGCCGTGGAACGCGCCCTGAAGGAGTTCAAGGAGCTATCCGGCGTGCGCGTGCTCATCGCCGAGGAGCCCTGCGCGCTCTACGCGCGGCGCGCCTTCGGCAAGGGCGTAGCCCGCGTGGCCGAAGTCATTTCCCAGGGCGAGGACGTGCGCAGGTGCGTGGACGCCTATGCCTGCCCGGCGTTTTGCTGCGTGGACGGCGTCTACAGCGTGGACGCGACCCTGTGCACCGGCTGTGGCGTCTGCCTGCAGGTGGCGCCCGGGGCCTTCAAGCTCGTGAAGCGCGACGCGTAAGGAGAAAGACATGACCGACAATCGCAAACTTCGCGTCTATTTCACCGGCGTGGGCGGCCAGGGCTCGCTCACGGCCACGGCCCTGCTTGCCAGAACGGCCCTGCACGCGGGCGTCGACGTGGTGGCCGGCGAGGTGCACGGCATGGCCCAGCGCGGCGGCGTGGTGGAGTCCGTGCTGCTTCTGGGCGGCTGGCGCTCGCCCAAGCTCGAGCACGGCGAGGCCGACATCATGCTGGGCTTCGAGCCCCTGGAGACCCTGCGGGGCCTTCCCTACCTGCGCAAGGGCGGCGTGGTCTTCTCGAGCTCGGACGCCATGCCTCCCGTGAGCGTGGCCCTGGGCGCCGAGACCTATCCCGATCTCGCCAGCATCCGGGCAAAGGTCGAGGCCACGGCCTCCAGGTGCCACTTCCTGCCCTGTCGCGAGCTCGGCATGAAGGCCGGCGCGGTCCAGGCCGGCAACACCGTGCTGCTTGCGGCTGTGTGCGCGTCCGGGCTTCTGCCCTTTGGCATCGATGCCTTCGAGGAGGCCATACGGTGCTTTTTGCCGGCCAGGCTTCAGGAGGCCAACCTGCGTGCCCTCGAGTACGGCAGGGAGCATTTCGCCAACGCATAGGGTTTGCACAGGGCCCGCAAATGACTATGACGCGAGCCACATTTGGGAAATGGCCGTGAATTTCTCCAGTCTCGGGAGAAATTTGCCGCGTTGGCCCTGTGTGAGCTTGGCGATACCGCGATTTTATATCGACAAGATGTGCTTTCTGGAGTAAATTTACAATGAGGAACCATACCCAGAAACTTAGGAACCATCAGGAAACAACTCATCAGAAAACTGTCTGATTTCCAGTAGAGGTTTCCCAAATTTTTAACTATAAGGAACTGTCATAAAATAATAAAGTAGCTAGTAGCCTAAATTCCTGTAGCATTTTCTGGCTTCACGTACTACGCTCAAAAAAATGCTCCAGGAGACAATGATGGCAAAGACACTGGCCGTACAGATTTCCCCCGATGCCATAAATCGATATTTTGAAGCCGCAGAGCTCAATGAGAAGCAAAAACGGCTTTTTATGGGAATGTTGGCAGACCAGTACGGTTGGGGTGGCGGACAGGCTGTATCCGAAGCTTTTGAAGTGGGGCGCTGTACCGTCACCAAAGGAAAAGCCGAGTTCACTGGCGACAAGGAGATCTGTTCATCTGCCAATCGTATTCGTCGCCCAGGAGGCGGGCGTAAACCTGTTGAAGACAAGCAACAAGGAATAAGAGAAGCGATAAAATCTTTATTGGAAAACAACTCATATGGCACTTCTGATAAAGTCCTGCATTGGTCGACTCTCAGTCTTCGTGATATTGAGAATATACTGGCAGATCAGGGATTCAATGTGAGCAGAATGACGGTTTCACGGATCGTTGAAAATCTTGGCTACAGTAAACAACAAAACCAAAAAATGCTACAGGTAGGTAATCCACACCCGGATCGTAATGAGCAATTCTGCTTTATCAACTCTATGGCAAATGAATTCCTAGCCACTGGAGACCCAGTCATTTCAGTAGATTGCAAGAAGAAAGAACTTTTGGTAAATTTCAAAAATAGTGGAAGTGAGTATCGTCTAAAGGGTGACGCTAGAGCTACCCTGGATCATGATTTCGAGATTAAAGAATTAGGAAAAGTTGCACCATACGGAATCTATGTGCTTAACGATAATACAGGATTTGTAAATTTGACCAAGTGTAGTGACACGAGTGAATTTGCCGTCGAGAGCATACGTGCATGGTGGAAATATTATGGAAGTATCAACTTTCCAAACGCAAAACGTATCTTGATCAACTGTGATGGTGGTGGAAGTAATGGCTGTCGAGTACGATTGTGGAAGGAACAGCTCGCTATGCTGGCTGAAGAAACTGGTCTGGAAATTTTCGTCTGCCATTTCCCTCCTGGGACATCAAAATGGAACAAGGTAGAGCACCGCCTGTTCTGCTATATCAGCCGTAATTGGGCTGGAAAACCGCTCATAGACATCGAGGCTGTGGTGAATTTCATCAGTAATACGACGACAAGTTCCGGGCTCAAGGTCAATTGCCGAGTTGATGAGCGCCAGTATCAAAAGGGGATAAAGGTTTCGGACGAACGAATGGCGAGTATCGATCTGATACCGAATGGCAAGTTCGAAAGGTGGAACTACTCCATTCGAGGCTTCAAAAAATAACCTAATTAACGGCCAAAATCTAATAAGGAACCACACGCGACAGCATGCTTGTCCAGGGCGGCATCCGCCTTGCCGGGACAACGGGCCTTTCCGCCAATCTCGAGGCGGGGGTCGAGCTCTTCCGCGAGGATTACACGGCCGTGAACGTTGGGCTCAATCTTGCGTGGGAGTTCTAGATCACGTCGCGTTTTGGGCCTGAGGGTGTCTTCGTCCTATGGCAATGAGCAACCGGCGCTCCTAAACGGTGGCACTCTCCGGGCAACACCTCCGGTCCCTTGCCCAACCTTTTCCGGAGGGCTTTTTCAAGGGGGCCCGCCACATGGAAGGGACAGGGGACGGAAGCAAGAATACGAACCTGAGGCAACGCGCGGTCGATGCCTCCTCACGACGCTCGTCCACTTCTCCCCGGGGGCCCCGGGGAGAAGTGGACGAGCCGGTCATCTGGCGTTCAAAGGGGGACAGTTGTCTGGCGCCTGACAGCAGTCAGGCTCGGGAGTGTGGCCATGAATTTCAAGGTTGTGAACACCGAGAGCTTTCGCAAATTGCGCGAGGCAGGAGGCTTTTACGTCGACAAGACGGGCTTTCTGGAGCAAATGTACGAGGACGAGCTCGAGGCTGTCCTGTTCACTCGCCCGAGGCGGTTTGGCAAGACGCTGTTCATGTCCATGCTTGCAGAGTTTTTCGATATTGCAAAGAGCAGCAATGAACTCTTCGCAGGTCTGGATGTTGCAGCAAATGAAAGACTATGCCAGGCGTGGATGAATAAACATCCTGTCATGTACTTGACGTTCAAGGGTCTTGATTTTTCAGATTTTGACATGATGGTCAGAGGTGTTGGCGATTTGCTTCGTGAATTTTGTCAACACCATATGTATCTGTTGACCAGTGAACGTGTTTTGAAAGCAGACAAAGACGATATAAATAAGATCCTCGATGAAGTCGCCAACGAGAACACTATCAAGCGTGCACTTGGAATCATGACAAGAGCATTGAAGGATCATCATGAAAGAAAGGCAGTGCTGCTCATTGATGAATATGATGTTCTGCTTGAAAAAGCTGCGACATCAAGACAGCCATACTATGATCAGGCACTTTCCTTTATGCACTCATTTCTTTCTGCCGGGCTTAAGACAAATGCGGACAATATAAGGCTTGCTGTACTCACAGGTGTCCTGCGAATAGCAAAGGAAAGCCTATTCAGCGATCTCAACAATATGGATTGCTACGATATTGGGACGGGCGCATACAGTGAACTTTTCGGCTTCACGCAGAAAGAGGTGGATGATCTTCTTGTCCATGCGGGTGCTGAGGAAAAAGAAGGAATCATCAGAGAGTGGTATGACGGGTACCGCTTTGGGAAAGGAAAAGATATCTACAATCCCTGGAGCATAATGAAGTATCTGAGGGAGTTGAAAAGGGATTCCTCGGAGATGCCCAGGGCATACTGGGTCGACACCGGCAAATATGCCCTTCCAAAGAATTTTGTCTCGCGCCTGCCTCCAGAAGCTGATGTACAGGGCAAGGTTGCAGCGCTCAATGCCGGTCATGGAATTGCCGTCGCACTCAACACGGAAATGAATTATGACGTGTTGTACACAAATGTGGATAATTTTTGGACGCTTCTCTACTTGACCGGCTATCTTACCAAGGCTGAGGACCCTTCCATTTATCAAGAAATGAAACGCAAGATAGATACTGTTCTTGTCATTCCAAACAAGGAAATTCACGAAGTTTTTGCAAAAGAAGTGGAAACCTGGATCACGAGCATTCTCCCCGACAACAAAAGAGTCAGGCTGTTTGACGCACTTTGGGAACAGGACGCTCAGGTCTGCGAGGACGTCCTGAACGACATGCTGGCCCATGACGGTCTGCATGAGCAGAGGGAGAGCTATTACCACGGCATGGTCAAGGGCGCTTTCGACATGTGGTATCCCGAGACAACCTCAAGCGGCCAGGGAGGCATGGGGTTCTACGACCTTCTCGTGCCGGACAGGGCGCATTCGCGCGCTGCCGTGATCGAGTTCAAGCGCGCGACCTCCGAGAATGCCATGGAAAGTTTTGCCGAGAAAGCCGTGAAACAGATCGAGGAGCGCGCCTATGACGCCCGTGTGCGGGCGGAAGGCTGCAAGACGATACTGCACGTGGGCATTGCCTTCCACGGCATAAAGGCCAGGGTTCTCTTCAGAGACGCGAGCCCCGGAAAAGAGCGGGCCTGACCTGAACGGTGCGATTGTTGACACTCCTCCGCATCGACCCCAACAAGGGCGGGCACTGGAGATTCATGAACCTAAGGCACTGTCCGTAAATTAATTGGGAAAGGAGGGGCTGAGAGCCTATTCGAGTCGAGCGTCATTCCACTTCGGCTTGAAGCAGTAATTTACGGGCAGTTCCTAAGGAGAAAGACATGACCGACAATCGCAAACTTCGCGTCTATTTCACCGGCGTGGGCGGCCAGGGCTCGCTCACGGCCACGGCCCTGCTTGCCAGAACGGCCCTGCACGCGGGCGTCGACGTGGTGGCCGGCGAGGTGCACGGCATGGCCCAGCGCGGCGGCGTGGTGGAGTCCGTGCTGCTTCTGGGCGGCTGGCGCTCGCCCAAGCTCGAGCACGGCGAGGCCGACATCATGCTGGGCTTCGAGCCCCTGGAGACCCTGCGGGGCCTTCCCTACCTGCGCAAGGGCGGCGTGGTCTTCTCGAGCTCGGACGCCATGCCTCCCGTGAGCGTGGCCCTGGGCGCCGAGACCTATCCCGATCTCGCCAGCATCCGGGCAAAGGTCGAGGCCACGGCCTCCAGGTGCCACTTCCTGCCCTGTCGCGAGCTCGGCATGAAGGCCGGCGCGGTCCAGGCCGGCAACAC
>CAZWOT010000049.1:0-13723 GCA_964635595.1 uncultured Desulfovibrio sp. | reverse complement strand
CCGGCGCAAGGCGCATGCAGCGGCAGGCGGCCTTGGGGCCGAGGGCGACGCCGCCCACGACAATGATTTTCTGTCCCATGGTTTTTTGTCCTTACGTTTTATGCAGCGGAAATGGTTCGGGGGAAGACCCGGTGATTGGGGGAACTGTCCGTCTGCCCCGGGCAGCGCCGAGAGGCTGACGGGAGGCAGCGGACAGGGAAATTCGAGCCCATGACTGCCCGATGGGCGAAAAAGGCCTGAAAATGCCCGCGAGGCCCTGCGGGGCCGGCAGCCACGAAAGGCAGCAAGCCCGCCTTGCGGATGGGCTACCGGCTTCTGAACTGGCGCTTGTCGCCGATGCGCACCGTGATTTTCTCCTGGTCGAGGTATTCGAGCAGGGCAATCAGGTACTTGCGCGAAAGGCCAAGGAGGGACTTCAGGTCGTTGATGGTGAGATCGTCGTGGTCCTTGAACCAGTTCGACACCTTTTCCACCACCACCTCGAAGGCACTGGCGCAAAAATGGATGCCGTCGCGCATGCGCACAAGATCCCCCCGCGCGACCAGTACCTTGAAGACGGGTGCCGCCTCCTTTTCGTTTGTGCGAACCTCGGCGTACACGTCCTTCAGGTTCGGGGGTTCGAGGCGGGCCTTTTCGTAGATGGCGAGGATGGCCTTCGAGAGCTGGATCTGGCGCTTGTCGAGCGTGACCTCGTGCCCGGGGAGCTTGAGCCTCTCGCCGGCTGCCACAAGACGTCCGTCCGCCACAAGGGCCTCGAGAACCCTGGCCGCGAGCTTCGGGGAAAGGTTTTTGGCCCAGCCGGCAACAAGCGCCGTTCTGGCAAAGCCGTTCGAGAGCGGGTCCTTTTCGTGAAGCTCCTTTGCGCGGGCAAGGGCCTGCTCGCAAAGCCGCGCGAAAGCCCCGGCGTCGATCCAGGCCTTTGCCTCGCGGTCGAAGCAGACGGCCCCGTGCTTGCCGCTCAATGCCTGGATGGCCGCATCCAGGCGCTTTTGCGAAAGCCCGGTCAAAACCCGCAAAACGGCATACGGAGCACCTTCAATGCCGCGCAGATACAGGACTTTGGCAAGAAGTTCCGCGCAGGCCTCGGGCCTGCCGTCCTCATGCAGCGGGGCCAGACTTGCCAGCGTTTCGAGCTTTTTTGCCCGCTCCGGGTCCCTGGCGCGAATCAGGGGCGGCAGGGGCGAGACCAGCATGCCGCCTGCAACGGCCCGCAGGGGCGAGGAAGAGCGCAGGACGCAGTGGTCGCCCAAAACGCCGGCCTGACCTTCCTCGAAGCGCAGCTCCGCAAGCGTGCTCTCGCCGGGCTTGAGCTGGGTCCTGTCAAAGAACACCACGCGCGCCTGGATTTCCTGGGTGCCGTGGTGGAAGTGCAGCTCGGTCCGGTTGCGCAGCACCATGGGGCTCGTGGCAAGACAGTCGAGGGCAACCATCCACCGTTTCGAGGCAAGAAGGGTGCCGGGCCTAGCCACCACATCGCCCCTGTGGATGTCGGCCACCTCCACGCCCTGCAGGTTGGCCGCACAGCGCTCGCCGGGATGGGCTTCCTCGGTGGGCGTCTCGTGGCGCTGCAGGGTGCGCACGTGGGCCTCGACGCCCCGTGGCATCACCACGACGTCCGTATCCTTTCTTATGGTTCCGGAGATGACCGTGCCGGTCACGATGGTGCCGAAGCCCCTGAGGGAGAAGACGCGATCCACCGGCAGGCGGAAGATGTCCGAGCGCGGCCGTGCCTCGAGGCTTTTCACGGCGTTCTGGATGGCCTTTTTCAGCTCGTCGAGGCCCTCGCCGGTTGTCGAGGAGACGGGAATGACGGGCGCATTCTCGAGGAAGGTGCCGGCAAGCCAGCCCGAAAGGTCCTCCTGCACAAGGGCAAGCCACTCGTCGTCCACGAGATCGCGCTTTGTGAGCGCCACAAGGCCCTGCTTCACGCCAAGCAGGGTGCAGATGTCGAGATGCTCGCGGGTCTGGGGCATGACGCCCTCGTCCGCGGCGATGACGAGCAGGACAAGATCGATGCCCGCGGCGCCCGCCACCATGTTCTTCACGAAGCGCTCGTGGCCCGGCACGTCCACGATGCCGAGGCGCTGTCCGTCCGGGAGATCGAGCCAGGCAAAGCCGAGCTCGATGGTGATGCCCCGCTTTTTCTCCTCTTCGAGACGGTCGCAGTCGATGCCGGTAAGGGCCCTCACGAGGGCCGTCTTGCCGTGGTCGATGTGGCCGGCTGTTCCGAGGATGAAGGACATGGGGACTCCAGCTTCGAGCGTGTCTTGATATGGGGTTTGGCCGCGGGAAGGGACGTCGGGATGTCGTCTTCCGGGCCAAACGGGGGATCGGAACGAGGGTAGCCCCGAAAGGAGGCCTTGGCAACTTTTTGCCCGAAATTCCGCACTGATGCGCTTGGAAATGGCGGGCGATGGGGGTGAGGGTCAGGCCTTTTGCAAAAGGGAAACGCGCAGGCTTCCTGCCGGTCAGCGGGCCTGGGCGCCCACGCACTCCTTTTCCGGTTCGCTTTCCGGCAGGCCGGCGAGCCAGGCCTCGGCCTCGTCGATGAGGCGCTTGGGCGTGGAGGCGCCGGCGGTCAGGCCCACGACCTTCTTGCCCGCGAAGTCCTTCGGGTCGAGTTCGCGCACGTCTTCCACGTGCCAGGCATCGATGCCGCGTTCCGCGGCCAGGGAAGCAAGCCTGCGCGTGTTGCCGCTCGACTTGCCGCCCACGACCACCATGGCCTCCACCGTGTCGGCGATGGCGAGAGCCTCGTCCTGGCGTTCGTCGGTGGCGTCGCAGATGGTGGAGAGTACCTTGAACCTGGGCAGGCGATCCGTGAGATAGGCGCGGATTTCCGTGAAGAGCGCGGCGTTCTGGGTGGTCTGCGAGGCAAGCACGTAGGACTGCGCAGGATCGAGCTCCAGCTCCTTCAGGGACTCGAAGTCGCCGAAGACGTGGTGCGCGCCGGCGGCGTAGGAGACGAGTCCCCGCACCTCGGGATGATCCGCCTCGCCGAAGAGGAGCAGGGTGGAGCCGTCGGCGGAGGCCCTCGCGATGGAGAGCTGGGCCTTCTTCACCTTGGGACAGGTGGCGTCCACGATCCTGGCCCCGGTCCTGCGCAGGGCTTCCTCGGTCTGCCGGGGGATGCCGTGGGCGCGGATGACGACCACGTCGTTTTCCTTCACCGTGGAGAAGTCCTTGAGGCAGGAGACGCCCTGGGCCTCGTAGTCCGAGAGCACCTGGGGGTTGTGGATGATGGGCCCGAGCGTGCAGATGCGGCCCACGGCATTCTTGCTTGTCCCGGCCCGTTGTATGGCCTTGTCGAGGGTTCTCAGCGCGAGGTCGACGCCCATGCAGAAGCCCGCGGTTCTGGCGCGTTTCACGTTCATGTATGGTGTTTCCTGAAGGATGTTTCCTGAAGGGGGTTGTCGGGAGAGTGCAGGCGGTGCGGTGCTTGCAGTGTGGTGTTTGCTGCGTGGTGCCTGCGGATTTCGCCGGCGGCGAGGCAGCCGGTCAGGATGGCCGGGCGCAAGCTCGGGGTCAGGCGATTTGAGGGCTTGATTCCAGAGCGTCCTCGCCCACGGCATCAACGGCGTGCGCACCGTTCACTGCATCCGCGGCGTCGTGTGCCGCATGGCCCGACCCGGCGCTCTCGCCAAGGAAGCTCTCGAGAAGTTCGTCGAGCTCGGCAAAGCTTTGGCAATGGCAGAGCTCCTGGCGCAGCTTTCGTATGCCCGCGAAGGTGCGCACGTAGCGGGGCACGATGGAGCGCAGGCGGAAAAGGGCGTTTTCTTCGCTGCCGTAGAGACGGATGAGGTCCATGTGCCGCGTGATCATGGCTTTCAGCTGGGCCCTTGAGCGCGCCTGCGGAAGCTCTCCGCGGGCAAGCGCGGCATGCTCGGAGAAGATGCCGGGATTGGTGAGGGCTCCGCGGGCGTACATGACGCCGTCGGCTCCGGTTTGTTCGAGGCAGCGCACGCCGTCCTCGGCCGTGAACAGATCGCCCGAGGCGAGGACGGGAATCGAGAGCGCTTCCTTTGCCCTTGCGATTTCCTCCCAGCGGGCCGTGCCGCCGTAGCCCTCCCTGGCCGTTCGCGGATGCAGGCAGACAAGTCCCGCGCCCAGATCCTCGAGGCGTCTTGCCACGTTGAGCCAGGGTCGGCTGTCCTCGGTGAGGCCGAGACGGAGCTTGAAGCTCACGTGGCCGGGAGCTGCCGCGTCGATCATGGCCTTCGCGCAGGCCAGGGCGTTTTCCTGGTCGCGGAAGAGCGCCGATCCTGCTCCCTGGCGTGCGACCTTGGGAACGGAGCAGCCCATGTTGAGGTCGAAGAAGGAATAGCCCCTGTCGCGCAGGATGCGCACGGCGTCTCCCAGAAAGGAGGCTTCCGCCCCGAAGAGCTGAACCACGAGCGGCACGTCCTCGGGCACCGTGGCAAGCACCCGCCAGGTGTTGACGCCGTCGTAGGCAAGGCCCTTGGCGCTCACCATCTCGGTGACGCAGCAGGCGGCCCCGTGTTCGCGGCAGAGCACGCGAAAGGCGAGATCGCTGTAGCCGGCCAGGGGGGCAAGCCAGGGCTTGTCGGGTCCTATGGGGAGCCTGTCCGGCTGCGGGCCGGGCTCGAGGGGAAAGTCGGGAAGACGGGTCATGGACGGTGCTTGCGTATCTTTTCTGGAATTGTCGAAGGCCGGTGTACGGGAAAACCGGGTCGGGGGCCTGGGCGAAGGCTGACGCGGGGTAAAGAATCCTGCAAAATGGCCGAAAAGGGTGACGATCCCTTCCTTGTCGAAGGGAGGCCAAGTCTATACCCAACGCCGGGCAAGGAAAAGCCCATGCCCCAATCAAGTCCCCATTGCTGGCCGTCCGCACGGCCTTGAGGGCTTTGGAGTCAGGCGTTGAGAGGCGTGCGAATGACGAGATCTCGGGACACATCGGGCAAGGGCGTCAAGGCCATCAAGAGCCGCCTGGAAGCCCAGCTGCGGTTCCTTTGCGATGGCCGGCCGGCTGCCCGCATCAGGGAGCGTCTCAAGTCTTGCGCGCTTTTTTGTGCCGACAGGCTCCCTCAGGGCCGTCTTCCCCGCCGTCTTTGGCTCGGCTTCGAGGAGTATCTGAAGGCCCGTCTGAAGGGCCGGGCAAATGCCTTCCTCGAAAGAACCCGGGCCGGGCGGCGCATCATGCGCCGCCGGGAAGACTTGCGCGTCCGGCTGAAGGCAGTCCGTACGGCGCTTCGTGAACAATGGCGCTCCTCGCGCCTGAAGGCGAGGGTGGAAAATTGCTGCCCCCTGGTTCTTCGGCCCGTGGTCCTGCGCGGCCTGGGACTTGGCGCGGTCGGGCTTTGTCTTGTTCTTGTCATGTCCACGCGAGCGTCGGACCTGAGTCATCCGGGACCGGTCGTCCTCGTGAAGAATCCGAAGCGGGTGCAGGCAGAAAGTGCCGGCGCCGGCGGGAAAAACGGGAATTTCGACGGGTGGTATCGTTTCCCGGTCGAGTCCTGGCATCTGGCCTGCGTGGAACCGGACCTTGGGTCTTTCGAGCGCAGGGGCTCCCGGTATGGCTATTCGTGCGTGCGCGAGCCCGTGGGAACGATCATGAGCGCCAAAAGGGTGCCGGCTCCCCTGATAGCCACCGGGGAAAAGTGGGAGATCGTCGCCTGGGTGCCCGAGAGCGCTGCCGAACCCCTGGACGCCAGGGGATGGCCCCTGCGCTTTGGTGCGGACAGTGGTGCCCAGGACGCGCACGTGGGCATCGAGAGACGGGACCTGAAGGGGACCGCCCTGTCCTACTACTATGTCCCGCGGGCCAGGGGGCTCGGCTACAAGGGCCCCATCCTGCGCCACGAGTCCGCGGTCAGGAAGTTCGCCAGGATGTACAGGCTGCCCCAGCACCTCATCTTCGCGGTCATGCAGGTGGAGAGCGGGGGACGACAGGAGCTCGTGAGCCACAAGGATGCCCGCGGCCTCATGCAGGTGCAGCCCGCCACGGCCGGAAGCGAGGTGGCAAGCTACCTTGCCAGGCGATCGGGGAACGGGGAGCCGACCATCCACGACGTGCACGCGGCCCTTGCCGACACGGACCAGAACATCCTCTATGGTGCAAGCTACCTGCACATTCTCGACAAGGTCTACTTCAAGAAGGTGACGGACAGGGAGTCGCGCCTCTTGTGCGTGCTCGCGGCCTACAACATGGGGCCGGGGCGCCTTTTGCGCCTTTTCGGCGACACGCCCGAGGAGAGCGTTGCCCAGATCAATTCCTACACGCCCATGGGGCTCTACGAGGAAATCAAGGCCCGCTTCGAGGACGTGTCCGACTACGACTACATGGACAAGGTGATCACCCTCATGCTCCAGTACCGCAAGATGGGCTACTGACGGGCAGGGAAGGCGCGGCCCTGGTGCCATGAGCGGTGCTTCGGGGCCGCAGGGGCCCAAAAAGGGCTTGAAGGCCATTCCCTTTGGCGGTAAGGATCGGCACCTGACGGGCGCCGTCCCCTTTGCCGTCTTCTGCCCAAAGAGGAATGCTCCCGTCCTTTGCCGCCGTCCTCTCCCCTAGCGTGGTCCATTCGCGATCCGCGCGCAGGTGGATGGGCGGCACAACCCCAATCGCAAATTCAGTCAAGGCCCCAGGGCGTCCGCTCGGGAAGCGCTTTTCGACCGCTCCAAAGCTTGCGGCATCCGGCGGGCCCCAAAGAGGTATTTTCATGATCAGGCGGCTTCTTGTGCTTCCCCTTCTCGCGTTCTGCCTCGTGCTCGGCGCGTGCGGCGACGAAGGCAAAAAGGACGTGGCGGTGGTGGACGTGGCCCGCATCGCTCGCGAAAGCGAACCCGGCAAGGCCCTGAACGCCTTCCTCGAGAGCATACAGCAGGACTTCAACCAGCGCCTCATGGCCCAGCAGGAAGTCTATCAGCAGAACACCGAGGATGCCGCCGCGAGGCAGACCCTCGAGACCATGTTCATGAGCATGCAGCAGCGCCTGCAGACCGAGGAGGAGAACGCGACCAGCATCCTGCTCGAGCGCATCCTGCAGACCATCAACACCTTCCGCGAGAGCAGGGGCTACAGCGTCATTCTGAGAAACGACGTGGTCCTGAGCCACGACAAGACGGTGGACGTGACGGACCAGGTGCTCGCCGAGGTGAACAAGATCGTCATCGAGTACAAGCCCGTGACCGCCGATCAGCCCGGCGTGGACATCCCCGCGGCCGAGGAGGAAGGTGCTGCCGATGGCGCCGCGGCCGAAGGTGCAGACGCCCAGGCCAGCGACGCTGCCGCTCCGCAGACGGCCTCCGAGTCCGCCGGGGAGAGCGCGCAACCCGCGGCCGAGGAGTTCAAGTCCGAGGCAGGCTCCGGGGAGGCGCAGCCCGAGGCCGGTGCGACCCATGCAGGTGCCGCCGATGCCGAGGCAGCCGCGGAGGGCGGCAAGCAATAGTTTTCCGACTCTCCGGCATTTGCCGGGAACTTGAACGACGTACCTGCCCTCTCTTCGGGGGCAAACAGCTTCGAGGGGCGCGACATGAGGCAATGGCCTTCGTGTCGCGCCCCTCGCGTCATTTTGGGGACACGTTGTTTCAGCGAAGCTGCTTCAAGACCACCTTGCAGCTGCGGCTGGCAAAAGCCATGCCCCAACATGCGACATGGGAGAACTTTTTAAAGGAAAGCGCATAGTTGCGGTCATCAATTTGATCAAGGGCCTTCTGCGCCAAAGCGGGCAGGGCATCGCCTGTGCTCGATGCTCCACGCTTTACTTCGATTATATGCGCCACATCCCCATCGATTGCGACAATGTCTGCACGTCCATGTCCTGTTTCTCTGTTGGAAAAGATATTGTCGCCAAATGAGCCTTTCAACAGACCACAGAGAAGGCCATGGTAGACGAATTCATTATAGTCAAATGCACTGACAGTTTCGAGCAGAATATTGTTCAGCCTCTTTTCTACTTCATCAACGTTAAAATTTTTGATAGCGTTTACAAGACCATTTGTATCGCATTTCTTGGCAGAAGATTCCATCCAGCCATATAGTCTTTTCATGAATGCTGTATGTATGCTTTTATTTGGAATGACAAGTGCAAATTTGTCATTACAGATATAAATTCCGTGGTTTTTTATATATTCTTTTGATGCTTTGGTCAAGTAACCAAGAAAATAGAGCAAAGACCAGATATTGTTTGAATTTTCGTAGAGATTGTAATGGCTTAGATTGTACTCGATTGGCGTGACTATATGATGGCCACTTACAAGTGCAGCAATTCCGTTATCAACTTCAGGTCCTTGCACTTCTGCGAGAAAATCTCTTTCTGTTTGGCTGTTGCTTGTGTTGACCCAATATGATTGTGGCTTTGCGTCTGGATTTTTCAAAAGATCATCTACACGGCTTAAAACATCCCATGGACAGTATATATGCGTATCATTTCCAATTCTGTAACCGTCATACCACTCCTGAATTTCTTTCTTATGTTTGGACAAGTTTGCCATGCGCAAAAGATCATCTACCTCACTGTCGGTCAATCCGAACATGTCTGAATAGGCGAATGAATCAATGCCATAACATTTCAGATTGTTCAATCCGCTGAGATGATCTTCTTTTGACATATGGGTACAGCCCGCAATTATTGCGAACTGCATGTATTTGTTATCTTTAAGTCCTGATCGATAGATAGGAGAAATAAAGTCTCTAACATCTATAAAATTGCTTATATCATTTGAGTCATATGCATTTCGAAGCGGAATATCATATTCATCCAATAAAATAACCGGTTTTCTTCCATGATGTACTTCCAGCATCATGCTCAACATCAACAGAGAATCGTCAAATACATATGGGTCTTGTGAGTTGAATATGGAATTGTAATAAATTTTATCGGTTTTTTCCAGTTTTTCGCTTCGCAACAGGTATGAATGCTCCCTGTAGCAGTGTCGAATTGCCTTCCTTATCTGAGAGATAGCTCTGGGTGCCTTTGGGCTGTCGGCAGAACCAAGTGTGAGCTCGATAACCGGGCATTTGTTCATCCACTTGTCGCAGAGTTCCTTGTTGCGGCCAATCGCCAAACCCTTGAAGAGTTCCCTGCTCTTCTTTGAAACGTCCAGGAAATTGGCAACCATGCTCAGAAACAGGGTCTTCCCGAACCGCCGCGGCCGGGTGAAAAGAAAGGAGCCGCTGGGCGTGTCGAGAAATTTCTCAAGCTGGGCGGTCTTGTCGACATAATAGCCATGGCTGATGCGCAACTCTTGAAAGTTGTCGCCGGGCACGATCTTCAATTCTTTTTTCGCATCTCTGGTCGCATGGTTCTGAACCTGATTTTTCATATGGCTCATTTGCGTCTCCCTGAAGTCGTGCATCGGGAACTCTGGCTGGCATGCCGGTTTCTGGTCGTTGCGGGGGAACCACGACAGTTCTGGAACAGCTTGCGAAACATGTTGTCGCGTCTGCTCCCGTGCAATTCGCACCTGGCTCACGGGGGATGCGCTGCTCATTTGCAGTGTTCTTGCTCGACAGCTTAGCCTGTCCCCGTTGGGGTGTCACCTCGGAACATCGTCCGGAACAGATTCCTGGAAATTCAGGGCAGAGCTCGGAAGAAGCCCAAAAGAAGGGGGGGCCGCGCTCCCGTTGCGGGAATGCGGCCCCTTGAGGTCACTTGCGGCCCTGTCGGCTCATGCCGTCAGGGTCGAAAGGCTGGATTCTAGTAGGAATGGCTGTCCAACATCACCTGCTGGGCGTCCAGCTTGTGCGAGAACAGACGGTAGGCCCAGAACTGGTAGATCAGGACGATCGGCACCATGACGAGGGCCACGCCCAGCATGATGGAGAGCGTGAGCGTGCTCGAGCTGTGCTCGAGGGCCGTCAGCGTCGCGTTGGGGTCGATGGAGGAAATGAGCATCCTCGGGTACATGCCCATGACGCCGAAGAAGGTCACGGCCACGATGTAGAGGGCGCTGGAAGCCCAGGCAAGAAGGATCTTCTTGCGCTTGAGCATGAAGAGAATGCCGAGCAGGCCCACCACCGCCACGAGCGGGATGATAATCAGCGCGGGCATGGCGATGTAGTTCTTGTAAAGGTCCGTGTAGAACGCCGTGAGGCCGAGGAAGGCGAGGGTGAGAAGCAGCACCACCGGCCACAGGATGTACACGAAGGCCAGGAAGCGTTCCTGGAGCTCGCCGTTGGTCTTGAAACAGAGCCACAGGGCGCCGTGCAGGCAGAAGACCGCCAGGAAGAAGACGCCGCCGGCAAGGCCGTAGAGGTTGAGGAAGCTTAGGAGGTTCCCCTGCAGCACGCCGTTGATGTCGATCGGGATGCCCATGAAGAGGTTGCCGAAGGCAACGCCGAGGAGCACGGCCGCCACCAGGTTGGCGAGGAAGTGCACCCAGTCCCAGAGGGAGCGCCAGGCGGAATGGTCGATCTTGTTGCGGAACTCGAAGGAGACCGCGCGCATGATCAGCATGAAGAGCAGGAGAAGCAGCGGGACATACAGGGCCGAGAACATGACCGCGTAGACCTTGGGGAAGGCCGCGAAGGTCACGCCGCCGGCCGAGATGAGCCACACCTCGTTGCCGTCCCAGAAGGGACCGGTGGCGTTGTACATGATGCGGCGCTCGGCCTCGTTGCGGGCCCCGAAGGGAAGCAGGGCGCCCACGCCGAGATCGAAGCCGTCAAGGACGAAATACACAGCCCAGAGAAGAGCCCAGAGAATGAACCATATAGTTTCCAGCATGGTTATACCTCCTCAGGCCCCTTGCGGGAATATTTGGCAAGCAGGTAGATGTCGAGAATTCCCAGGAGCGTGTACACGACGCAGAACGCCACAAGCGAGATCAGTATGTTGGTGGGATCCACCGGGGACACCGCGTCCTTGGTGCGCATGAGGTTGAACACGATCCAGGGCTGGCGGCCGATTTCGGCCACGGTCCAGCCAAGGGCTATGACCACGTAGGGCACGGGTATGGCCCATGGAAGCACGCTGAGCAGTCTTGGATCGATGTTTTCCTTCTTGCGCTGCAGGAAGGCCCAGATCGCCAGGAGCACGAAGAGACCGCCAAGGCCCACCATGATGCGGAAGGACCAGAACACGGGGGCGACCGGCGGACGGTCTTCCTCGGGGAAATCCTTGAGGCCCTTCACCTCGGCGTCGAACGAGCCGTAGCTCAGGAAGCTGACCATGCCCGGCAGGGGGATGATCTCCATGGAGTTGCGCTCGTTTTCGGCATCCGGCACGGCCCAGAGATAGAAGGGTACGTTCTTGCCGGTTTCCCAGTGGGCTTCCATGGCGGCCAGCTTCGAGGGCTGGAACTTGGCCACGGAGCGGCCCTGCTGGTCGCCGGTGACGGCCACGAGAAGGGCCATGACCAGGGTGAAGACGGCGCCCAGCTGGAAGCTCTTGCGGAAGAAGGAGTGGTGTTCGCCCTGCTTCTTCAGATGCCACGCGGAGACGCCGATCACGAAGAAGCCGGCGAGCAACCACGAGGCAAAGATGGTGTGGAAGTACATGCCCCAGGCGTAGGGGTTGGCGAGCACCGCGAAGAAGTCGGCGAGTTCGGCGCGGCCGTTGCGCAGCACGTATCCCGTGGGATTCTGCATGAAGCCGTTGGCCAGGATGATCCACAGGGCCGAGATGTTGCTGGCGATGAAGACGAGCCAGCCACAGACGCAGTGCGCCCTGGCGCTCAGTTTCTTCCAGCCGAAGTGCCAGACGGCCAGAAAAGTGGATTCGAGAAAGAAGGCGAGAGTCGCCTCGATGGCCAGAAGCGCGCCGAAGATGTCGCCCACGAATTCCGAGTAGCGGGACCAGTTGGTGCCGAACTGGAACTCGAGGGTGATGCCGGTCACCACGCCAAGAGTGAAGTTGATCAGAAAGAGTTTTCCCCAGAACTTTGCGTGCTTGCGCCAGACCTCGTCGCCAGTCCTGACAAACTTGCTCTCCATCCAGGCGATGAGCAGGGAGAGACCGAGTGTGAGCGGCACGAAGATGAAGTGGAAAAAAACAGCTACAGCAAACTGCAGCCTGGACAGCATTACTGGATCCATGCATCCTCCAGGTTCCGGACCATGCGCGAGGACGAGTTCCGGGGTGACGTCTCCCGAAACAGGCCCGCCCGTGCGGCGAGGTCCGGTGGAAACAAAGGATATTCAAAAGACCTGTCCGTGAAGACTCCTTCGCCTGCTCTTCAAGCAACGGAAGAAAGGGGCATGGCGAAATGAAGGCGAGCCTGCACAAGTTTTTTTTTAGTATCGAGAATCGTAACTGTTTGCAAGCTAAAATGTCCGAAGCAGTGACGCAAATCCTTGAAGCTTCAGGAGTTATCAGGCTCATGGAAATTTGCGCCACGGGGCATTTTCAGCCTCGGGAACGATAAAGTTGCGGTTTTCGGCCTCTTTCGGGTATCCTAAATTTTCGCCAAACGGGTGCAGCGGTCACTCAATAGCGTCGTCCAAGGGGGTATTTTTTGGGGGTTCGAAATTTTCGCTTTTCCCCTTTTGTGACGACACGCTCCCTTCTCCTCTTGTAGTCTTCGGAGCGTCACCTGAAGTGGACATCTGGTTCTGGTGTTCCGGCAAGTGCTTGTCTCGTGAGCCCTCGTTTAAGACTTTGTAATCATTTTTGTTTTTCACATCTTCCTGCAGTTTTTTTAGCCTTTCTTCTGGCGGCTCTGGCCATGCGGGCCTCCCGCTCCAAAGTTTTCCTGTTCTTGCGGCCTTTCTGACGCCCCGGGCCACGCCTTTCGGGCAGCTCGCCCTTTGCCCGCAATTCGGCCTCCAGCGCCTCCCGCTCCAAAGTTTTCTTGTTCTTGCTGCCTTTCGGACGCCCCGGGCCGTGCTTTTCGGGCAGTTCGCCCTTTGCCTCCAATTCGGCCTCCCGCGCTTCTCTCTCCAGGGTTTTCTGACTTTTGGGCCGCCCGCGAGGACGCTTCGGCGGCAGCAGTCCTTTCTCGCGCAACTCGGCTTCTCTGGCTTCCCTCTCGAGCGTCTTCCTGTTCCTGCTTCCCTTTTTTCGGCCCCCCCCGCCTGCGGCTTTCCTCTATTACCGGGAGCTTGCGCAACTGATCGACGATACGCTCCTTCTCTTCAACGCTCAGATCCACAGCAGCCTGCTTCAAGTGGTCAAATCCAACCCCAAGATGACTCAACAGCACGCCGACCTTTTGCGAATAGCCGGCCGTCGCCTCGTAGTCGCCATTGGGCTTGCGTAGCAGCTCCACTCTGTCCAGGGCATCGAGCATCGTGTTGGTATCCAGCTTGAGCTCCTTGCAAGCCTTTTTGAACTCGTTCCTCAAGGCAACCGACACAAATCCCAACGCCAGGCAGATCTTCACGCTCTCGTCGCTGTGAACTCGTGCCGTGTCGAGGCCAAGCTGGCTTTTCAAGCAGCTGAACTGGCACTCCGAAGTGGCTCTCATGCCGTAGATGTCGAGGATTTCGCGAGCCGTTTTGGCGGCCGACGAGGCAATGTCAAAATAACCGGAGTCATGAAGCGTCGCGTCAAACTTGCCCTGGTCGCGAAGCACGCCCATGACATTGCCTGACTCGTCGAACTCCAGAGAAAGAAACTCACGTACCTCCTCGGGGAATGACACTTCTTGCCCTTGGGCAATATTCTGTTCTGCCGCCTCTATGGCATCCATGGCTTTTGCAAAAAGATCAGCCGTGCGCTTGTTGTGGGATTCTGCCGAGTAATAGAGAGCGATATACGACTCGATATCAGACTTCTGGAACACTTTTGCCTTGTCAACTATTCCAGATACAATGCCATTC
>CAZWOT010000048.1:0-13803 GCA_964635595.1 uncultured Desulfovibrio sp. | reverse complement strand
GCGGTTTTTTGTTGGTTCAAAATTTTGTACCTATCAAAAAGTTGGAAACAGGTGGATGAAAGAGTCGATGAAAGAGTCGCTTGATGTTTTCGTCCCTACCAGAGTCCTGGGCGAACGGAAATTTCAAATTTCTTCAGGGTGCATGAACTTTTGGTTGACAGAAAAAACCCAGAGTGTACGCCAGGCTCGGGATGGACGGCAGAAATGTGCTTTGGACGGGCCCGTGAGGACTGCGGCACGCGGCTGAAAAACGAGATATACAAAAATTCGCATTTTGATCTTGCCTGTCCGGACAAAAGGTGCAAATTTTATCATCAAAATCCAATGCCTTGTGGGAGGAGAGTCCATGATAGAGAGACTCCGCGTCCGCAATTTCCGCGCTCTGAGAGACGAGCAGACTCTCGACCTGACCGCCACCACGGACAGGGTGCTCTTGCAGGAAAACACGCACGAGACCGGCAACCACGCGGTGCCGAGGCTTTTGCGCTCCGCCGTCCTGTTCGGAGGCAACGGCTGGGGCAAGAGCGCCGTCCTGGACAGCCTGCGCGTTCTGAAACGGCTCGTTCTTGGCGAGCCGTGCGCCATCGAGCCCTTTTTGCTCGACAGACGCTTCCACGACGAGCCAACCGAGATGGAGCTCGTCTTTTTCACGGGGGCCACGCGCTGCATCCTGAAGGTCGCGACGCTTCACGGCGCCATCATCCACGAGGAGTTTTCCCTCTACACAACCCGCAGGCCCACCCTGCTCTATAGCCGCATGGTTTCAAACGGCGAGGAGACCTGGGAGTTTGGCGCCAGGCTCAAGGGCGCCAAGGCCGCGGCCCTTCGCCGGGTGGACGAAAGGACGCTCTTTCTGGCCCGCTATCTCGAGCGGGGCAAGCATCTGCAGGAGGTGCGCGCCTTTTTCGAGAACCTCGTCCTCAAAAGCGACATGGACCTTGCCCACATTCCGCACGGCTTCTGGGAGGAACTCTCGAAGGACAGGACACTCCAGGCCGAGATTTCGGCCTTCCTGGGCTCGATCGGCACCGGCATCGAGGACATGATCTTCATGGACAACATGAAGGATTTCGAAAGCGTGGCTCCAAGTTTCAGGCACGCGGGTACGCGCGACGGGGCGGGCGAGAGGGCGCTCATCCCCTTTGCCGGCGAGTCCTATGGCATAAAGAAAATCGTGCCGCTCGCGGCAACGCTCTTTGCGACCCTCGCCAAAGGGGGTGTTCTGGTGCTCGACGGGGCGGCCGCCCTGCATCCCCTGGTCTTGAGAAAGATTGTCTCCCTCTTCCACGCGGCGGATGCCGAGGATGATGCGAAAAAGGATGCCGCAAAAAGGAATTCCGGGGCACTGCGAAAGGGCGGCGCGAGCAGCGAACCTGCCTGCGGCCAGCTGCTTCTGGCCACCCACGACACGAGCCTCATGCAGCACGTGGGCAGGGAGCTTCGGCGCGACCAGATCTGGTTCGTGGAGCGCACCGAGGAGGGAACGGCCGAGCTCTTCTCCCTCTCGTCCTTCAGTCCCAGAAAAAGCGAGGCCGTGGAGCGGCGCTACTACCAGGGCCAATACGGCGCCCTGCCCCTCGCCTTCCCGGAGGCAGCACAATGATCAGGCTCGCGTGCAGGGAGGACTACGAGGCCATTCGCGCCATCTACGGCGAGTACATGGAGACCCCCGCCACCTTCGAGTACCTGCTTCCGGATGCCAGGGCCTTTGCCGGGCGCATGGACGCCATCGCGAAGGACTATCCCCTGCTTGTCTCCACGGACGAAGAGGGCCCTGTCAACGGCTACGCCTACGCCCATCGCCCCTGGGAGCGGGCGGCCTACCGCTGGAACGCCGAGCTCTCGGTCTATCTCTCGCACACTGCCTGCGGAAAAGGCATCGGCACCCGGCTCTACCGGGCCATGCTGGACCTTTTGCGCCTCATGCACGTGCGCGTGGCCCTTGGCTGCATCACCGTGCCCAACGAGGCAAGCCTTGCCCTGCACGCGAAGTTCGGCTTCAGGGAAGCCGCGCGTTTTGCCAAATCCGGCTTCAAGAACGGCGCCTGGCACGACGTCGTGTGGCTGAGCGTGGAGCTCGCGGACGACTGGGAGGGCGAGCCCGGGGAAATCGTCCCCTTTCCGGGCCTTCTTGCCAACCTCATGCCAGAGGTCGAGGCGGTTCTCGAAAACGTCAACCGCACCTGAGCCGGCACCTGGTCCTGCTATTTCGGCCTGCGTGCCCGCACGTTGGTGACAAGCACGCGTCGTGTCTGCCTGTCCTCGGCGATTTCGCAGCCTTCCCCGGCGCCTTCCCCGGATGATTCCCCGGATGATTCCCCGGATGATTCCATCATCGCCGTCTCGTCCGCGACGCCAAGGGGAATGACCCGGTACTTTCGCCTGGCAAGCCAGGCCTCGAGAAGAAGGTTTTTGCGGCCCTTGAAGGAGAGAAAGCCAGAGAGCGCAAAACGGAGCTTGCGCTTGTGGAGAACGTCAAGGAACGCGTACAGGGCGGTCTCCTCCACCTCGTCCCAGAGCGCGGTCTCCTTCTTCTCGTCGATGGCCAGCAGGTTGGGCGGATCGCAGTAGACAAGGTCCTTCCTGTCCAGGGCCTCGAGGTCGATGTCCGTGAAGTCCCCGCAGGAAAAGTGGATATCCCGCTCCCGCACCTCGCGGGCAAAGTAGGCGAGGCGGTTTTCCATCTGGCGGGAGAAGCGGTTCTTGCCGTGGGCGTAGCGCGACGTGTACCTGTGGTCGAAGTCGAAGCGCAGGACGGGCCTGGCAGCATGGCAGGCCAGCACGTAGAGGTCGATGGGGTCCCTGGACTTCTCGTAGCGGGCAACAAGCTTTTTCCAGCCCTTCTCGTTGTCGCCGTCGAGCCCGCATTCGCGCACGCGGTCGCGGATCTGCTTCAATACCTTCGCAAAGGGCCGCTTTTGCAGGCTCTCATAGAGCCCGACAAGGTGGTTGTCCACGTCGTTGGCAAAGACCCGCTCGGCCGTGCAGTTGATGGCGACCGAGGCCGTGCCGGCAAAAAGGTCGTAGAAGGTCGCGATCCTGTCCGGAAAGTGCGGCAAAATTTCGGAAAGAAGCGAAAACTGGCTGCCCTCGAGGCTCAAGGGGCCTTTCACGAGCTTTCTCTCACCGGTCCATTTCCTTTGCGGCTTTCCCAAAAGCCGCAGAAGGGCTCCGTCCTGAAAGATGCTCTGTGACGCCATGTGTCCCCCGAGAGATTGCTGCCCGTGCCGACCCTGGATCGTGCCGCGTCAAATCCCGACGCGGGCCGCACAATACGGCAAAAGCAAGGGCGTGCGCAACGTGCGCTCAGGGGCCCAAAGGGGCCTTTTTGCAGGAGGATGCGGCGTCCCGACTTCAGGGACAGGTGTGCTCCATGAAGACGAGCGGATAGGCGCGGCCCTCCCCGTCCGTGTCGCTTCTTGCGACATCGCGAAAGCCCATGTGCAGGTAGAAGGCATGGGCTCCTTCGTTTTGCTCGTTCACCGAGACAAGGACTTTTGCATGTACGGCATGGAGGTCGTCGAGGGCGCGCTGCACAAGGGCTTTGCCGATGCCCTTGCCCAGATGCCCGGCGTCCACGAAAAGCATCTCCAGCGAATTTTCGCAGGCGCCGAGAAAGCCTCTCGGCTCCCCGTCCACAAAGGCCGCATGGAGGATGTCCACCTCGCGCAAAAGCGTGGGGATTTGCCCGCGTATCTCGAAGAAGTCGGCTTGTTTCAGGAAATGGTGGGTGGCCTTGACCGAGGACTCCCAGACTTTGGCCAGGGCCTCCACAAGCCTTGCCTCTCTCGGTTTTGCGAGCTTGAGGATCGTGCAGGATGATTTTTTGTCCATGAGATGTCTGCCCCGTCCTTTCGGGGAACACGTCCATCCTGCGGGATCAGGGAAAGGGCGGGCCCGAAAGGGGGAAGCCCGAAAACGGAAACGTGAGCAGGGCAGGTCGCCGCTAGCGCGAGGAGCCGGTCTTGCGTCCCTTGGCGTCGTAGAAGTCGAGGCCGCCGCGCGAGTTTTTCTTCGAATAGCCGGTCAGGTTGCCCTTCTCGTCGTAGTAGTCGAAGCCGCCCCGGGAATTGGCCTTCGAGCGCCCGGCACTTCTGCCCTTGGCGTCGTAGAAGTTCTGGCCGCCCTGGGAGTTGGCCGAGGAGCGTCCGGCCTTCTTGCCCTTGGCGTCGTAGTAGTTCTTTCCGCCCTGGGTGTTGGCCGTGGAGTGCCCGGCCCTTCTGCCCTTCCCGTCATAGTATTCGGCGCAGCCCTGGCTGTTTGCCCTGGCGCGGCCGGCGCTTTTGCCCTTTGCGTCGTAGTAGCGCGTGGTATCCGCCACAAACATGCCCTTCGCATCGAGGGACGTGACGCTGGGGCTTGAGGACGTGTACCCGCTCTGCGTGTGCTTCGCGGAATGGTCCTTCGCTGCGTGGCCCTTCGAGGAGAGAAGAAAGCCCAGGATGGCGAACACGAGACCGAAAATCATGGACAGGAGACGAAAGATGCT
Organism: uncultured Desulfovibrio sp.; assembly: GCA_964635595.1. Classification (GTDB taxonomy): domain Bacteria; phylum Desulfobacterota; class Desulfovibrionia; order Desulfovibrionales; family Desulfovibrionaceae; genus Desulfovibrio. Next base: position 9,314 of record CAZWOT010000048.1, on the reverse strand, counting down.
CTTCATGGCACATGTCCTTGCACAAGTCCCTGCCCCGGGGGCCATGGTTCGAGGCTCCTTTGGGGCACGGAAGCGCCCGTGCGGCGCCCTGATCGGGGGAATGGAAAACATGCGTCGGGGGCTGGTGCTTCCGGCGCACGTCAAATCATATCCAGGGCTTGCAGCGTGTAAAGTGCAAACCCTGCACCATTCCACAACTGTGTGGACTGAAACTGTCCGAACCGGGATTGGGGCCAGACAGCGCCCCCCCGACACCGTTGCGGGTCAAGGGCAGATGCTGGGGAGCATACGACCCTCCAACAGGCCGTACAGGCCGATTGGAAAACTTTTTTCAAAATCGCGTCCATACAGGTATGGATTGGCCCTGAAATTCATGTTTACCGGGATCGGTGCAGTGCTATAGTGGACTCAAAAGGGTCCTGGTGAGTCATTTTGTGGCACGACTCGATGGATGCCTTGGTGGACCGATCCAACGCATCGGGGGACTGAAATATATACAACGCGGGATGTCCCCCGGTGCACGGATCAGGACGGCTGTCGGGAATGCCTTGCCCGGCAGCCGTTCGTGTTTTGGCGTGGATCTTGCCCTTGCGTCGACATTTGACGTCGGGCGTCAGCGTTCTTTGTGGCAAACAGCCCGTATTTGGGCAATGATCGCGAACGTGGCCACGCGATCCACAACATGCCGGCAGACTTCAGATCGTGGGAGCGATTTCACGTGCAGTCTCGGGTGACAATTGCAAAATCCATGGTTCCTTCCGAACGGACTTGAACGCCCGAGAACCGTTCTCTGTAAGACAATGGAATTATTGTGAAAAATCAAGAATTGGCTTCGAGGTTGGTACGTTACGTGATTTCAATGGGCTGCATGCCCAAATTGATGCCATATCCCGGGAGCATGCACGATTGGGGAGCCTTGGGGTGAAGTCGATTCAGAAACCATCTTCAACTTTTTGACAAAATTGTGCTTTTCAGGGTAGCTCTTGAAGAGACCGCAGGGCCCTGAGGGGGGACGACTTGTTCAATTCCGTGATCAAGGAGCCGATAAGAAACAGTATGAGAGCTGTGAAACCCTCTGATGACATAATTCCAGCGTAAGTTCTAATTTCAAGTGCAAACTTGTCCAAGAAGGGAGCGCTACGGCTACCCTTCCTGTGAAAAAGTTGCATTTGATTTGAGAACATACAGCATAGTAAGATATGTATTATTACTGCATACTTGGATGAAAAAAATGCAATTCGTTATTGACTATATAAATCAACCAAGCCAGAGAAAACCTTTTTTTGTCAAGGGCAATTCCTTAAATGTATTATCAAAACTGCCTGACTCTTGCATTGATTGTGTTGTAACAAGCCCACCTTATTATATGAAACGACAATACCTGGAAGGTGGTATTGGTCTTGAATCTACATACAATGAATATATTGATAATTTGCTTGCAATAATAAAAGAAATTTATCGTACACTCAAGGATACTGGATCATTTTGGCTGAATATTGGTGATTCTTATCACAATAAACAACTGTTGAATATTCCTTATCGTATAGCAATTAAAATGCAAGATGAACAAAAATGGATACTTAGAAATACTGTTATATGGGATAAAGTCAAAGGTGCTATGTCACAATCAAAAGATAGCTTGCCATGTGAATATGAACCAATATTTCATTTTGTAAAAAAGAAATCTGGCTATTATTATGATTCAAATTCTGTGAGAAAAAAACCTCGAAGTGCTCGTATTGAAAACGGCGCTGTAGTTAGCGCAACAGGTGTCAGTGGAGTACGATACAGACGTAAAATTGAATTAAGCACTGAGCTTACAGAAGAACAACGAAAAAATGCATATAAATCATTGGATGACGTTCTTGAACGAATTAAAAGAGGAGAGCTTTCAGATTTTAGAATGGTAATTAAAGGAGCAAATCAACGTGTAACTAATGGTGATACAATAAATTTGAGCGGACGCGCCAAGGAGCTTCAAGAAAAAGGTTTTTATTTTCTTTTTTATAACCCTAATGGCAGCATGATTTCAGATGTATGGCAAATTATTCCAGAAGATACCCAGGGAAGAAGAGTACATTTTGCTCAGTTTCCAGAAGACTTGGTTAAAATACCCATTGTTTTGACATGCCCACCTGATGGCATTGTATTGGACCCATTTACTGGTACTGGCACAACCAACTACGTCGCCACTCAATTAGATAGAAAATCTATCGGAATAGACATGTCGAGAGAATATCTTGAAGTTGCCCAAAAAAGATGTTTGAAACTTGGAAGCCTTACACATAACGGCTTGGAGTAATATAGAATGAGTAAAATTAGTGAATTTTTTGGTTTAAATTGTAATAATGATTCATTAGATTTTAAATCTGCAATGAAGGCAAAGACATGTCCATTTACACACCGCGATTGCATAAAAATTCGAAAATCTGATCCAAGTGTGAAGATAGGAACATGCTCAGTGAACTATCAAGGACAATATATGATAATTTGCCCTTATAGGATGATTGAGCACAATCAAATTTTTATCGACTGCATGCATTTATTGACTAAGCATGAACCAGGAAATTCACTGTATCTAGTTCCTGAAGTAAAAATACCTGTAGGAATAATTGACTATTTTTTAGTTTCATCAAGAGATCAAAAAGTAAATGATTTTGTCGCAATTGAGATACAAACATTAGATACTACTGGATCGATTTGGCCAAAACGGCAGGAATTTTTGAGAGATAAGCATATCAATATAAAACATGTAGAATCAAATTCAAAAATTCAGTTTGGTATAAACTGGAAAATGACGTCAAAAACAATTCTTATTCAACTTCTACACAAAAGCGGTATAATTGAAAATATCAATAAGCATTTAGTTTTAATAATACAAGATCCTTTATATAATTATATGACTAAGACATTTTGTTTTGATGGAATTTCAAATGCCAGACTTGGTGACAGCGTTCATATTCATTCTTATAGCTTTACTGAAAGAAATAATAATTTATGCTTATCATTAAATACAAGGGTGAGCACAGATTCTATCGGTGTTGCCAAGTGTTTAGGGCTAAATGCAGAGAACAATATTGAACTTGATAAAATAATACGTATTCTTGAGCCCAAACTTACTGAGGAAAATAGATTTATTATTGGCAATTAACAATTAAGAATTTAAAAAATTGTATTCCTTCAGGGGATAGCTGGAGCCAGCCCCAATTGGGCACGTGCTTCTCGGGACTCCTCTCAAAGACCCTTGTTCCAGGGCGTTGAAGCCGGGCAACGGCACGCCTTCATGCACTTCCCCCTTTTGTCCTCCGGGCTCGGCCAAGGTGCGGCCCTGTTGTTGAGCCATGTTTTCATGCCTTGCCGGATGCGCAGCTTGCCTCTCCAGCGGACTCTTTCCGACAGCTGCACGTTCGGGCCGCTCAGACGCGGGCAAGCCCCCACTCGCGGGCGCTTTCGAGGACGGCCCTGGCCCCGGCCTCGAAGGGCCTCGGGAGAATGTGTTCGAAGGTGAGCTCGTGGGGCTTCACGAAGGAGGCAAGCGCCCTTGCGGCAGCCCTTTTCATGCCTTCGTCGATGTCGCGGGCGCGCGCGTCGAGGGTGCCGCGGAAGATGCCGGGGAAGATGCAGGGGAAAGCGAGAGCGTTGTTGAGCTGGTTCGGGCAGTCGCTGCGGCCGTTGGCGACCACGCGGGCTCAGGCAGCGCGGGCCTCCTCGTAGGAAATCTCCGGTATGGGATTGGCGCAGGCAAAGACGATTGCATCGCGTGCCATGGAGGCCACCATGGCCCGGCTCACGATGTTGGGGGCCGAGACGCCGATGAAGACGTCCGCGGCGGGCAAAACGTCGGCAAGGGAGCCTTGGAGCCTGCGCGGGTTTGTCAGGGCGCAAAGCTCCTTCTTGATGGGGTTGAGATCGGTGCGGCCGGGATGGATGGCCCCCTGGTGTCCACGAACGTCAGATCGGAAATCCCCTCGTCCAGGAGAAGCCGCGTGATGGCGATGCCCGCGGCGCCGGCCCCGGCAACGACGATTTTCAGGGTGGAGAGCTTCTTCTCCTCGATCCTGGCCGCGTTGGCGAGCGCCGCCAGGGCGACCACGGCCGTTCCGTGCTGGTCGTCGTGGAAGACGGGAATGTTGAGGCGGGCCTTCAGGTGCCGCTCTATCTCGAAGCATCGGGGAGCCGAGATGTCCTCGAGATTGATGCCGCCGTAGTTGGAGGCGAGCACCTCCAGCACGCGCACGATTTCGTCCACGTCGCGCGTTCTCAGGCACAGGGGCACGGCATCCACGCTGCCGAAGCTCTTGAAGAGCAGGCACTTGCTCTCCATGACCGGCAGGGCGGCGCCCGGGCCCACGTTTCCAAGGCCGAGCACGGCCGTGCCGTCCGTCACCACGGCCACCACGTTCCAGCGGCGGGTGAGCTCGAAGCTCTTGTTGACGTTCTCGTGGATGGCGAGGCTCGCCGAGGCGACACCCGGGGTGTAGACAAGCGAGAGCGCCTCGGCCGTGTCGGCCTTCACGCGGGGTCTGGTCTCGATCTTCCCCTTGAGGCGTTCGTGCAGGTCAAGCGACGGGTCGCGGTCCATGAGCTCTCCGAAACGGGCACCCCTGCATTGGGGTGCCGACGGGAAACGTCCGTGCCCACGGGCCGCGCGGCCATGCGGGGCCTTCGAGGCATCCCCGGGCACGGTCCTCACCCTACCACCGGACCCGTCAAAAGGACAGGGGCAGGATTGACGGGGCATCAAAACCGCGGATGCGGGAGCGGCCTATATCATGCGCTCGGGGTGGTAGAGCTCGTCGAACCTGTCCGCGTCGAGCACGCCCAGGGCCACGCAGGCCTCCTTCAGGGTGAGATTCTCCTTGTGGGCCTTCTTGGCGACTTTTGCCGCGTTGTCGTAGCCGATGACGGGGGTGAGCGCGGTCACGGTCATGAGCGATCTGTGGAGGTTTTCCTCCATCTTCTCTGTGACGGGCTCGATGCCGTCCACGCAATAGGTCCGAAAAGCGTGCATGCCGTCGGCCAGAAGCCGCACGGACTCGAGGAAGTTCTTGGCCGTCACGGGCAGGAAGACGTTGAGCTCGAAATTGCCCTGGGAGGCGGCAAGCCCCACGGCCACGTCGTTGGCCATGACCTGGACCGCGATCATGGTGATGGCCTCGCACTGGGTGGGGTTTACCTTGCCGGGCATGATGGAGGAGCCGGGCTCGTTTTCAGGGATGCGAATCTCGCCAAGGCCCAGCCTCGGCCCGCTGGAAAGCCAGCGTATGTCGTTGGCAATCTTCATCAGATCGGCAGCCAGGGCCTTCAGGGCGCCATGGGCAAAGACAAGGCCGTCCCTGGAGGTCAGGGAGTGGAACTTGTTCTCGGCGGTCACGAAGGGCTGGCCCGTGAGACTGGCCATGTGTGCAGCTGCTGCCTCGGCAAAGCCCTTCGGAGCGTTGAGGCCCGTGCCCACGGCCGTTCCGCCGAGGGCCAGCTCGCAAAGCTCCGGCACGGCCTTGCGGATGTAGGCAAGGGTTTTCTCGAGCATGACCCGCCAGCCGCTGATTTCCTGCGAGAAGGCGATGGGCGTTGCGTCCTGCAGATGGGTGCGGCCGCACTTGACGATGCCGGAGTTTTTGTCCTCGAGAGCCTTGAAGGACGCAACGAGCGCCTCAAGGGATGGCACAAGCCGCTCCTCGATTTCCAGCACGGCCGCCACATGCAGGGCCGACGGGTAGGTGTCGTTGCTGCTCTGGGAGCGGTTCACGTCGTCGTTGGGGTGCAGAAGCTTTTGTGCGGCCATCTCGTTGCCGCGGTTGGCGACCACCTCGTTGACGTTCATGTTGGTCTGGGTGCCGCTGCCGGTCTGCCAGACCACAAGGGGAAAGTGTTCGTCGAGCTTGCCGGCAAGGATTTCCTCGCACACGGCCGCGATGATGTCGGCCTTTTCCTTTGCAAGAACGCCGGTGTCCACGTTCGCCAGGGCGCAGGCCTTTTTCAGGAAGGCAAAGGCCCTGATGACGGGCTTCGGCATGGAGGCCGGCTCGCCAATGGGAAAGTGCACGCGGCTTCGTTCGGTCTGGGCACCCCAGTACCTGTCGGCAGGCACCTCGATTTCGCCCATGCTGTCCTTTTCGATGCGAAATTCGGCCATTGGTTCTCTCCTTGCCAGTGTTTGCGAAGGGTCTTGCGGCATGCCGGCACCAAGGGGCCAGACGGGCAATCAGAAGACCATGAAGTAGAAGACGAGCGGCGCAATCACGAGCCTGTACACCGCGAAGGGCACGAGCGAGACGTGTCCCACGAGGCTTATGAAGCCCTTGATGGCCAAAAGCGCCGATATGAAGGCCCCCACGAAGCCCACGGCCATGAAGGGAATGTCGGCTGCAGTGAACAGATGCAGGCTTTTGAGCATGTCGTAGCCCACAGCGGCCACCATGATGGGCACGGCGGCCACAAAGCTGTACTCGGCCGCGAGCGTGCGGCTGGCGCCCAGGATCATGCCGCCCATGATGGTGGAGGCGGAGCGGGAGAAGCCGGGCCACAGGGCCAGGCACTGGAAGCACCCTATGCCGAAGGCAAGCCTGGGCGTTATTTCGTCCAGGGACGAGCTCTTGGCCTCGAAATGCCTTTTCTCCACGAAAATCATGAGGAGCGCGCCCGCGATCAGGGCCACCACGACGGTCGCCGGGGTGAAGAGATGGGCCTTGATGAAGTCGTGGGCAAGAAGGCCGACGACACAGGCGGGGATGCAGGTCAGGATGAGCAGCCAGATGCCGCGAAGGCCGGAAAAGGCCCGGTCGGGGCGCGGGCGCAAAAGGCCGATGAAACGCTCCCAGTAGAGCACGACCACGGCCAGGATGGCGCCCAGCTGGATGAAGACGTTGAAGACCGAGGCCTTCTCGCCCGTGAAGTCGAGCAGGTCGCTCACGATGATGAGATGCCCCGTGGAGGAGACGGGCAGAAACTCGGTGAGTCCCTCCACGATGCTCAGGATGACGGCAGACCAGAAGCTGTCCATGCGGTATGGGATTCCTTTTTCGGGGTATTTTCTTGATGGGCGGAAGCGCCCTTCTTCCCTGGTCGGGCCAAGGGCAAGGGCGCTGCAGGACGCGCCCCTTGTCGGAACGAGGGGAGAACGCGGCTTTTTGCGGCGTGTGCCCGGGCAAGATCGGCCACGGCAAAGTCAAAAGTCAAGCGTTTTCTCTTGCCCAAGGCCACTCCCTCTGCTAGAAATGGGCGCAGGGTCAAAAGGTTGCGCGCATGCTTCGAGACTGCCAATCGGACAGGCGCGCCTGAAAACAAAAAACGAATACCCGCCCTTCTCCCCGGGAAACCAGGGGGCGGAAAGAAGCCCAACGGAGCGAAACCATGCCCACAAACGCGTCCAACAAGGTCCGCGAGGCCGCCAAATACATCCTCGAGAAAAAGAAGGAAAAGCCAGGCGCTGACATGCACATGCTCATCGACGAGGCCGGCATGCGCTTCAATCTGACGCCCAAGGACAGCGAGGCCCTGACCCGCATCCTCACCGAGGCCAAGGAACAGTAGCATTCAAGGGGCGCATTGCGCCCCCAATGAACATGGACAAGGCCGTCCTCCCCAACTTCGGGGAAGACGGCCTTCTCTTTTGCGTGAACGTGTGCCGTGGGCACGACGCAGGGAAAGCCTCCCTGCCCCGGCCGAAAACGCCTCCAGGGCCAGGGCCGGAGCGCTCATGGGCGGATCGTCCCCCTTCTCCTCGAACCACATACCTGGCATAATCACCTCGTCCCTGGGCTCCTTCATGTGGAAGGTGCCTCGAGGACATCGGCAAAAAGTGCGGCTGCCGCAAGCAGCCAACGTGGTCTGAACAAAAGAAGCAGAGGACAAGGAAGTCATGTCGTACCCTCCCTATACCGTCACGAGCCGTGCCGAAGAATGCATGGCGCGCATCGGGGACATGCTCGCGAGATGTTCGTCAACGGCCGGCTTGAAGGCCAGCTTGATGCCCGGCGCGCGGGCGGACAAAACGGCGGAAATGCTGCCGCAGCACATGGCAAGGGCAAATCGCGCGCGAAGCATCCAGGCGTCGCTTGCCATCGAGAACAATTGCCTCACGCTTGATGAGGTGGCGGCCCTCATGGAGGGCAAAGAGATAGCTGCTCCGGCCCGCGACATCCTGGAGGCCCAAAACGCCATTGCCGTCTGCCGGGAGTTCGGAAAATTCCGTCCTGGCAGCCTGAAGGACCTTCTGGCCGCCCACGGCAGGCTCATGAAAGGGCTCGTGGAGAACCCCGGCACGTTTCGCAACGCCGGCGTGGGCGTCTTCAGGGCGGCAAGGTGGTCCACATGGCGCCGCCGGCGCACCTTGTGCCCGGACACATGGAAACCCTCCTTCGCTGGCTGCGGGACACCGACGAGCATCCCCTGGCGGCGGCCTGCGTCTTCCACTTCGAGTTCGAGTTCATCCATCCCTTTCTGGACGGCAACGGACGCATGGGACACCTGTGGCAGGCGGTCATTCTTGCCAGCTGGAAGCCTGTGCTTGCCTGGCTGCCCGTGGAGGCAACAGTCCTGTCAAGACGGCAGGAGTACTACGACTGCCTCGGTCAGGCCGGCGTGGACGGCGAGGCCACGGTATTTCTCGAGTTCATGCTCGACGCGCTTCTTGAAGCCGTCACGGCGTTTGTGAAGGAGCTCGAGAGCGAACGGACAGCGCCGACTGTGCACAGTTGGCCCACATTGGAACTGTCCGAAGAGCAGGACAAATGACCATAGGCGGCTCCTGGTGCGCCAGCTTTCGTGACGCAAGGGCAAGCAGACTGTCCTGACGTCAAAAAGATGACAAAAATACTGGGCGTTGCACAGGTCCGGCAGGCATGGTACATAGGGAATAATCAGGTCTCAAGTCATCGCACAGACATGAAAAACGAGGTCTCTCATGAACGATACAGCACTGGATACATTGGACTACAGCAAGCGGATACAGGAGCTTGGCTTGACGCGCGAGCAGGCGGAAGGTTTTGCCAGGCTGACAAGGGAACGCGAGGCCGCACTGCTGGTCGAACTGGGCAGACAGGGTGAAGCCGCGCATACGGCTCTTGTTGCCAAAACGGAACTTCATGCCGCCCGGGACGAACTTAAGGGTGACATCCAGTGTCTCCGCAATGAGCTCCAAGATGTAAAGCTTGAACTCAAAGGCGATATCCAAAACCTGCGGGGAGAACTCAAAGGGGATATCCAAAACCTGCAGGAAAAAGTCAAAGGCGATATCCAAAACCTGCGGGAAGAACTCAAAGGCGATATCCAAAACCTGCGGGAAGAACTCAAAGGCGATATCCAAAACCTGC
>CAZWOT010000047.1:0-13878 GCA_964635595.1 uncultured Desulfovibrio sp. | reverse complement strand
GGGGGAAGTTCGTGGAAACTGGCGCGCCCGGTGCGAAGGGGCGCTGCCAATCAAGGTGCACTGCAAATCAAGGTGCGCTGCAAGTCCCGACGATGAGGAAGAAGGCCGCCTCCCGGCTGCCATCTCCCCCTGTCGTCCCTTGCCCGTCCCTTGCCCGTCATTTGCCCGGCATCTGCCCATCGCCCGTCATTCGCCGTTTATTCGCCTTTTATTCGCCCTTTGTTCGCCTTTTCGCCGGCAACCGGGCTTGCGGAAAGGATTCTTTCTTCAAAGGACACACGCATCTTGCCCCCGGGGCGGGAGGACAGGCACCCATGAGCGAACTCCACACCTTCTTTGCCGAGAGCCTTCCCGACACGGTCGGGGAAAATCCGTCCGTTGTCCTCCAGGGACAGGAATGCAGGCATCTTGTCTCGGTCCTGCGCCTTCGCGAGGGCGAGACGGTGCGTCTTCTGGACGGCCGTGGACACGCGGCAAGGGCCGAGATCGTGCAGGCCGGCAAGCGCGAGGCGCATCTGAAGCTTGTCGAGGTGGAGTTCGCGGAGCGGCCGGCCTCCCTTGCCGTCATCGCCCTTGCCTTCAGCAAGGCCGTGCGCCGCGGCTTCTTTCTCGAGAAGGCCGTGGAGCTGGGCGCCCACGAGGTGTGGCTGTGGCAGGGCGAGCACAGTCAGGGAAAGCTTCCCGCGGACACCCGCGACGCCTGGCAGGCCAAGATGATCGCGGGCTGCAAGCAGTGCGGCAACCCCTGGCTTCCCGCGGTGCGGGCCTTCCCGAAGGGCCTTGCCGACGTCATCAAGGCGGCGGGCGGCTTCGAGCACCACGTGCTCCCCTGGGAGATGCAGACGGGCGTTCCCATTCTCACCGAGGGGCAGATTGGCCAGCCCGGCCGCACCATCTACGTCATCGGCCCAGAGGGCGGCTTTTCGGCCCATGAGCTGGAGCTTCTGCGGGCGGCCTCCTACGAGCCCGTGAGCTTCGGGCAGCGCATCCTGCGCTGCGAGACCGCGGCGACCCTCTGCCTTGGCCTGCACTGGTGGGCCTCGCAACAGGCAGGCCGCCCGGATGCGCCCAGGACATAGGGCACGCACCGGGCCCGCCCGGCCCATCGCCCGAAAACGCTTCGACAAAGAAGAGACCCCAACCGCGCCAAGGCCCGTTTTCCCAAGGACTCTCAAGGACTCCCGAGGACTCCCGAGGACTCCCGAGAACTCCCGAGAACTCCCGAGAACTCCCAAGAACTCCTGAGGATTTTCAAGGACTCCCAAAAAACCATCATGCCCAACGTAACCATCTACACCGACGGCTCCTGTCTGAAAAACCCCGGCGGCAACGGCGGCTGGGCCGCGGTCATCAAGCGCGACGGCGAGGAGACGCGGCTTTGCGGCGGCCTTGCCCGCACGACCAACAACCGCATGGAGATAACGGCCCTGCTCGAGGCCCTGCGCTCGCTGGACGAGGCCTGCGTGGTCACGGTCGTCACCGACAGCCAGTACGTCTCGAACAGCATCTCCAAGGGATGGCTTGCCGGCTGGGCGAAAAAGGGCTGGAAGGACAAGGAAGGCAAGACGCGGCTCAACGCCGACCTCTGGAAGCTCCTGCTCGAGCAGCTTCAGCGCCACCGCGTCACCATGCACTGGATCCGCGGACACGCGGGCCACAGGGAAAACGAGATCTGCGACAAGCTGGCCAGAAAGGCGGCCGAAGGCCCCAATCTGCCCGTGGACGAGGGCTATGCCGACATGCTCGCCCAGGAAAGGGAGGCAGCAAGCGCATCCCGCGCCGGATCGGCCGCGGGCTCCAGGTTCTCCTGGATGCACTGGGAACCGTCTGCCAGGACGCCATCAAGAACGCCCGCGAAGACGGCGGGGAAGGCGCCCTCGGAGACGTCCCCGAAGTCGTTCTCGGAGACGTCCACGGAGACGTCCGCAAAGGACTCCTCGAGCTCTCCTGTACTCGTCCGCTCGTCTGCAGGCAGGGCAAAGGACGCGGAGAGCCCCCGGCGCAGTCCGGAAAAGAGCCCGGAGCAAGAGCCAAAGGCCAGGGGAACGACGCGCAAAAGATCCGCCGGCGCAGGCATGGTCCAGGGCTCCCTCGAGGCCATGCTCGCGAAGAAGGACGACTGACGTGCCGGACGGGGCCCGGCATTGCCGCCGCTGCCCAGGCATTTTTTCGCTTTTTGTTCGGCCCCGTTCTCAATAGAGCCCGAGAAAGATGGCCAGATGCGCCAGGTGCTCGCGCAGGGCCGAAGCCGAGCAGGCAAGGTTTTCCATCTGCGGGGACAGGTCCCGCAGGAGGGAAAAGGTGCGGTCGCGCGAGACCGCATGGTGGCTTGGGAACATGACCACGTCCATCCCCTCGCGCTCGAAGAGCTTTTGCACCCTGGGCGCGTGCAGGGCCGGCGAGATCACCAGGGGCCTGCGGCAGCCGAGCCGCTCCAGGACCCTTTTCGTGAACCTGGCGTTCTGGGCCGTGTTGAGGCTTTCGTTCTCGGCAACAAGCAGGTCCTCGGGAATGCCCATCTGCTCGAAGATGCGCAGGGCGACATCGGCCTCGGTGGTCGTGTCGTCGCCGACCGGGCCGCCGCTGACAACGAGCGTCTTGCCGGTCGCTTTCTGCAGGCGAAAGGCGGCGAGCATGCTCTTGGCCATGATCGGGCCCGGCTGGCCTGTGCCGTCCACGTCCGGAACGCCCGTCACAAGGCCGGCACCCGTCATGACAAGCACGTCGCAGGACGCGATGGCATCCTGGTCCGGCATGGGGATGCTCTCCTGGAGGGGCGAACACAAAAGGCCCGCGACCGAGCGCAGGGAAAGGACCCAGATGAGGAGTGCCAGGAGAAAGACGTGCTTCACGCCCCTCCAGCCGCGCCAAAGACCCATCAGCCCCAGGACCGCGAGCAGGACAATGAAGAGCCCCGGAGGCAGGAGCCATGCGTAGGCGAACTTGAAAAGATCCAGCATCGTGCTCGAGAGTGCAGCACCTGGATCGGCGGCCGGCTGGACACCCGACTGGCCGCCCTGTTCCATGCCCGGCAGTGCGCTGCAAAATCCTTGAAACGCGGAAAGATCTGCGGCGTGCCCCCTGCGCGAAGGCCCGGCCCTTCCCCGGCTCTTCGCGCCGGCCCGAACCTCGCCCCTTGCCTGCGAAACCTAGGCAGCCGGGGAGCCGCCCGCGTCCGTCCCGGCACCGGCCTTTTCGTCAGTGTCCTTTTCGTCAGCGTGCTTTACGGCATCGTCCTTCCTGTTGGCCAGCGCGAGCACCTTGTGCTCGTCCTCGGCATAGGGGAGAAGAATCTCCACAAGGGCCGAGTTGTCGGCGTCGATGGCCCGGGCCACGAGAGAGGGCAGAAGCCTGGTCTGGAAGTCGGTGCTGCCGAGGGCGTCCTCCACCAGCATGCGCAGGCTCCGCTCCTCGGTGGGCGTGGGCGCGTCGGACTCGGCTGCGTGCAGCTCGCACAAAAGCGCAAGGCACGCCTCCACGGCGCTCATGCCGTTGTACTTGCCGCCCACCACGGGATCGTGGCTCGTGCGTCCCAACGAGAACTGCCAGTCTATTTCCTCCGGGTCGGTGAGGGAACCGGAAAAGGCCATGCTGGAAAGATCTTCGGTCATTGCTTTTTTGAGGTTTTCGAAAAGGGGATGACAGTTGCGCGAAACATGCCCAGATATCGGCCAATGGGGCGGATATCCGGTCAGGCTTTACGTCCCGTGCCGCGTGGCCTTCTTTATGAAATGGCTCATGCCCTGTCAACAAAGGCCAAAAACAGACCGCAGGGCCCCGATGCCGTGTCCTGTCTCCCGAGTGGACTCCAAATGCCGGCCAACGTTTGCCAGGCGGGAAAAGATCGCAATTTCGGTGGCTTGGTCGTCAATTTTTCCTGTTGCCTCTTGGCCCGGTATTTGCGAAGATGCTGATCCTCGCGGTTGCAGGCGGCCTTTGGACTTCTTCCGAGCGACGCCGCGCCCTTGAAGAAGGCGATTGTCCTTGCAGGAGTTCCCTGGGACACAGGCGGCTTGACGCACAGCCCCGCGCAAACGGCGCCCCTCGCGCCGATGAAAAACCCATGAACGACACCCGATGGAGAGGGGACACCACTTGGCCAAGCGAAAGCAAAAGGCGCCGCAGACGGCACAGGACCTGAAAATTCTCGTCTCTGCCTCCCATTCGGACGAAATGCCGAGAATGCCCCCCTCCTTCCCCGTGCAGACGGGACACGCCAACGCCGATTTCGAGCTCAACGCCCAGAAGGACGACGAGGGAGCGAACATCTCGGCCCGGCACGGGACCTTCGGGGAGCTCACGGCCATCTGCTGGGCCTGGAGAACCTCGAGGCCGACGCCGTGGGCCACGTGCCCCAGGACAGGCATTTTCTCGGCCTTTCCGCGGACGCGCTCACCCGCGGGGCCTTTACCCTCGGCATCCTCGGCAGGGGCGCCTGGATGAACTGCCTGCTCACCAACGGCGAGGCCCAGGTTCTCATGGCCAATACAGACGTGGTCCTGCCGAAAAGACGCCGCTACGTGGTGGAGACCATGGAAAGCCATCATGCCCACGCCCACGGGGCAGGCGACATGCAGCTTTTGCGCGAGGCGCTGGGGCAGTGCGCCCCGGACCATCTGCCCGCCTTCGAGGCCAGCATGAAGCGCTCCTCCGGGCACATGTTCAACATGTTCCTCATGAAAAGGGCGGTCTTCGACAGGTACTGCGCCTTTCTTTTCAAGGTGCTCGGCGCCTGCGCCGATATTTTGGAAAAACGCGGCGAAAGCCCCAGGCCCGGCCTCTGCCGGGATCTTGCCGAGCGCCTCATGGACGGCTTCGTCGAGACCAACAGGCTTTCCTTCGAGGAACGCCCGCATGTGTCCATGCGCCGCGAGTTTCTGCCCTTCAAGGCCCTGCCCCTTCTCTGGCGCAAGTACCTTGGCAGATACAGGAACGCAGGACGTGACGCCGTTTCCGGCGCGGGCAGCCAGGAAAAGTCATAGCACCCGGGAAAAACGGACCAAGCGGACACAACACTGATCACCATCGACACGGACGGAATCAAGCGCATGAACGACTGTCTTCTCGTGACCGGCGGGGCCGGCTTCATCGGCTCCTGCTTTGTTCTCCAGGCACGCGCCCTGGGCTACACGGTCGTCAACCTCGACAAGCTGACCTACGCCGGCAACCCGGACAACCTGGCGTCGCTGAAGGGCGACCCGAAGCACATCTTCGTGCGCGGGGACATCGGCAACGCCGAGCTTGTCGCCCATCTTCTCGAGACCCATCGCCCGAGGGCCGTGGTCAACTTTGCGGCCGAGAGCCACGTGGATCGCTCCATAGCCGATCCAGAGGCCTTCGTGCGCACCAACGTCCTCGGCACCTCCGCGTTGCTGCGGGCGACCACGAGCTGGTGGGAACGGACGGGAAAGAAGGACGGGGCAGACGGCTTCCGCTTTCTGCACGTGTCCACCGACGAGGTGTTCGGAAGCCTGAAGCCGGGTGATCCCGCCTTCACGGAAACGACCCCCTATCACCCGAACTCCCCCTACTCGGCCTCCAAGGCGGCCAGCGACCACATGGTGCGCGCCTTCCACGAGACCTACGGCCTGCCCGTCCTGCTCACCAACTGCTCCAACAACTACGGCCCGCGCCAGTTCCCGGAAAAGCTCATCCCGCTCATGCTTCTGAACGCCAGGGCGAACAGGCCCCTGCCCGTCTACGGCGACGGCGCCAACATCCGCGACTGGCTGCACGTGGAGGACCACTGCGAGGCCATCCAGCTCGTGCTCGACAGGGGCAGGGTCGGCGAGAGCTACAACATCGGCGGCCGCTCGGAAAAGAGCAACCTCGAGGTGGTGCGGGCCCTGTGCGCCCTGGTCGACGAGCTTCTGAAGCCGGAACAGCCGGCCTCCTCCCTCGTCACCTTCGTGAAGGATCGCCCTGGCCACGACTTCCGCTACGCCATCGACTGCTCGAAGATCGAGGCAGAGCTCGGCTTTCGGCCGAAGCACACGTTCGAGGATGGCCTGCGCGAGACCATACGCTGGTACCTCGACAACGAGGCCTGGGTGGAAAACGTGCAGAGCGGCGCCTACCGCGCCTGGATTGCCCAGAACTACGAGGGGCGCTGAACCTTCCCGACCGGGGCCCGGCTTCGTTTGGAGCACCCGGACAATGCCGGCGGAAAGGATGTCGGCAGATCTTCGGGCGGCACCTGGCATGCAGGCAGGGACAAACTGAAAGCTCCGCTTTCGATCTGCCAAAGACAAGTCCCCGGATTCAGGAGAGTTTTTTAGGTCACATGGGGCAGGCACGAAAGCCCTGTTCCCGACTTTTTCAGCCACACAAGGCATTTCCCACCTTCTTTCACCGCACCTGTCCCTCTCCATGAGAACAGGGGCGCAACACGCAGGACAGCCATGGCCAACTGGAAAGGAATACTGCTCGCCGGCGGCTCCGGCACGAGGCTCTACCCGTTGACGCTGAGCGTGAGCAAGCAGCTCATGCCCATCTACGACAAGCCCATGATCTACTACCCGCTTTCCACCCTCATGCTGGCAGGAATCCGGGACATCGTTCTCATCTCCACCCCCGAGCATCTGCCGCTCTATTCCGCCCTGCTCGGGGACGGGAGCCAGTGGGGCTGCAGGCTGACCCACGTCGTGCAGCCAAAACCCGAGGGGCTTGCCCAGGCCTTCCTGCTCGCGGAAAGGGAAATCGAGGGGCACCACGTGTGCCTTGTCCTTGGCGACAACGTCTTTTTCGGCCACAACCTCATCGACCTTACCCACGAGGCCATGGAGCGCGAGACGGGCGCCACCATCTTCGGCTACCACGTGGCGGATCCGCAGCGCTACGGCGTGGTGGAATTCGACGAGGATCACCGGGTGGTGAGCATCGAGGAAAAGCCCGCGCACCCGAAATCCAACTTTGCCGTCACCGGCCTCTATTTCTACGACGAGAAGGTGCTCTCCATAGCCCGCACCATCAGGCCCTCGGCCAGGGGAGAGCTCGAGATAACCGACGTGAACAACGCCTATCTCGCGTCCGGCGATCTGCACGTGGAGCTCATGGGCCGCGGCATCGCCTGGCTCGACACGGGCACCCACGACAGTCTCATGGACGCCGGCGCCTTCGTCCAGGCCGTGGAAAAGCGCCAGGGCCTCAAGGTCGCCTGCGTGGAGGAAATCGCCTGGCGCAACGGCTGGATATCCGCCGAAGAGGTGCGCGAGCTCGCGAAGCCCCTCGCCAAGACCGAATACGGCCAATATCTCTACGAAATCGTGGACACGGGGATTGGACAATGGAAATAGAACCCACCCGCGTCTCGGGCGTCTTTCTCGTCAAGCCCAAGGTTTTCGGCGACTCGAGGGGCTACTTTCTCGAAACCTGGCAGAAGGAACGCTACGAGGAAGCGGGCATCAACCTGCCCTTCGTGCAGGACAACCACTCCCGCTCGACCCGCGGGGTCCTGCGCGGCATGCACTACCAGAAGACGCGCCCCCAAGGAAAGCTCGTGAGCGTGTCGCTTGGCAGCGTCTACGACGTGGCCTGCGACATCCGCCGCGACAGCCCGACCTACGGCTCCTGGTTCGGCGTGGAGCTCACCCAGGACAACCAGTGGCAGCTCTGGGTGCCGCCGGGACTCGCCCACGGCTTCGTGGTGACAAGCGAGGTGGCCCACTTCCACTACAAGTGCACGGACTACTACTGCCCGTGGGACGAGGCCAACTTCCGCTTCGACGACCCCTTCTTCAACGTGGCCTGGCCCGTGGACGCGCCCATGCTCTCGGACAAGGACAGGGCAGCGCCCTACTGGAAGGACTAGAGCGGTTTCATCTTGAAGCTTAATGCTATCTCGGGTGGTGGTTCTGTGAGTCCGGGCATGTCCGTCTGGCATATTGGATTTCAAGGTAAAACCGCTCTAGGGACGGGGCCAGCGGCCCGGAATTTTTCCCCTGCCGCGCAGGACAGGGGGCAGACCGAAAAAAGGACCGGGATGCGGCATCCCGTGACAAGAATCTGCAAGGGAGAGACAAGAACATGCAGACTGTGGTTGTGGGCGCGGGCCTCTGGGGCTCGGTGATTGCGGAAAGGCTCGCTTCCGAGCTGAAGGAGCCCGTGCTCGTTCTCGAGGAGCGCGAGCACGCGGGCGGCAACTGCCACTCATCAATCGACGAGGAGACGGGCATCGAGTGCCACCGGTACGGAAGCCACATCTTCCACACCTCCATCCCCGAGGTCTGGGAGTACGTGAACCGTTTCGTGGGCTTCAACGGCTACCAGCACAAGGTGTTCACCATGTGCCGCGGCCAGGCCTACACCATGCCCATCAACCTCTCCACCATCAACGCCTTCTACGGAAAGAGCCTCTCTCCCTCCGAGGCCGAGGCCTTCCTCGCCGCGGAAATCGCCCGCGATCATGTGGAGAACCCGCAAAACCTCGAGGAGAAGGCCATCTCCCTCATCGGCCGCCCCCTCTACGAGGCCTTCATCCGCGGCTACACCCTGAAGCAGTGGGAGCACGACCCGAAAAGCCTGCCCGCCCACATCATCACGCGCCTGCCCTTCCGCACCTCCTACAACGCCAACTACTTCCAGGACACCTGGCAGGGCATCCCCACGGAGGGCTACTTCACGCTCTTCAAGAAGCTCCTTGCCAATCCCCTCATCACCCTCAGGCTCTCCACCTCCTTCGAGAGCGTGAAGGCCGAGCTTCCGAAGGACGCGCTCGTCGTCTACACGGGACTTCCGGACAGGCTCTTCGATTGCAAGTACGGCGAGCTCGAGTGGCGCTCCCTCGACTTCGAGTGGGAAATCAAGGACGTCCGGGACTGGCAGGGCACGAGCGTCATGAATTACGCCGACGAGGACGTGCCCTATACCCGCGTGCACGAGTTCAAGCACTACCACCCCGAGCGCAGGGTCCCCTTCGAGAGCGGCAGGACCGTCGTCTGCCGCGAGTACTCGAAGACCTGGAAAAGCGGTGACACGGCCTACTACCCGGTCAACGACGAGCGAAACAACGCCCTCTACCAGCGCTATGTGGACGAGGCGGCCCAGAACGGGCGGCTGGTGCTGGGCGGGCGTCTTGGCTCCTACCGCTACTGGGACATGGACAAGGCAATCGCCAACGCCCTCGAGACCTTCGAGAAGGTGTTACGCCCCATGTACGGCCCGGCCGGGGCGTAAAGTTCCGCCACATCAACGGCTGCTTCCCTTTTTTTTCTGGAAGAAGCATGGCCACTCGATGGACATGCGCCTTTCCTATCCAAAGGCGCATGTCTTGTTTTGCGGCCATTGGCAATCACGCACAGAAAGACAACCCACGGACAACCAGAGGTTCATTCAGGCGCCTGGCCGACAAGCCAATTGCGGAATGCCTCTTTCAAGCTCGGTCTTCGATCTGGGCAATAGCCCACTCAACGACCAGGAGAGAGCATCGCATTGCCTGACGAACGTGTTCAGGACCAAAGTGAAGAATCCTCCAGGCTCTGCTTCCTTTATTTCCTGCTGACAAGAAAATGCGCAAAGGGGTTTACAAGACCGCAGGGAAAGCTTACACATCGACAAGGATGTTCACGGATGCAAAAGGAGCTTTACCATGCGCTACATCGGCAGCAAGGCCGCGTTGCTTGCGGACATAGAAAAGACAGTCAAGGACAATGTCGGCGGATCCCCCGAGGTTTTCTGCGACCTTTTTGCCGGTACTGGCGCAGTCGGACGCCATTTCAAGCCATTTTTCAAAATGGTATCCAATGATCTGCTCCACTTTTCCTACGTTCTTCAAAAAGCGGTCATAGAAAACAACGCTGTTCCCGCATTTGGCAAACTGGCCGAGGCAGGAATAGCTGCCCCGCTCAAATATCTGGAGGAGTGCCCTCTGCCACCAGTGGAGAAACGCACGGGATACTTCATCTCCGAGAATTACGCCCCGCATGACGGCAAGGGCAGAATGTATCTGACCGATGAAAATGCGCAGAGAATCGATTTTGCCAGAAATACCATCGACGAATGGAAGAGTCTTGGGCTCATTGATGAGTCCGAATTTTGCTATCTGCTGGCATGCATTATAGAGGGCGTTCCTTTTGTTTCTAATATAACAGGCACATACGGTGCCTATCTTAAGCATTGGGACAATCGCGCATTTAAACCATACGAACTGGTTCGCCTGAATGTTTTTGATAATGGCAAGGACAACCAATGTTACAATATGGATGCAGCAGACTTGATCAAAGAGATAGAAGGCGACATTCTCTATATTGATCCTCCATACAACTCAAGGCAATATCTGCCAAATTATCATCTGCTTGAAACAATTTCACGAAATGACCGTCCTGTTTTGAAAGGTGTGACAGGAATGCGTCCATACAATCGTGAAAAATCACGTTTTTGTGAAAAGAAACATGTTCTAAAAGCATTCGAGGAAATTATCAAATTTGCTTCTTTTAAACATATTATAGTCAGTTACAACAGCAACGGTATAATGTCAGCAAAAGAAATAGGTGATATCATGTCCAATTATGGAATCTCCTCGACTTTCAAGCGGTATGACATCCCATACAGAAAGTATATGAGCAAAATTGCGCCTCAAGAAAGCAGTGTATTTGAGTATCTGTTTTATGTACGAAAAGACCCCAAAGGGAATACCCGCCCTGTTCAGGAAATGAACATGCCATCTGAAGGTTTTCCTTTGCCAGGCATTGCTTGCAAGAGTTGGCCCTCGGCAGAAATGATGCTGAAAAGCCAACCTGTGGCGCCGAAGCGAGACAGGAAAAAATATCTTAAAAGTCCATTGAATTATATTGGCGGAAAATATAATCTCCTTTCTCAAATTATACCATTATTTCCAAAAAATATAAATACATTCATAGATCTATTTTCTGGCGGAGCAAATGTTGCGATCAATGTCCAGTCAAAAAATACAATTTGCAATGATTTAAATTCAATAATAATTGAAATGTTTAAAACATTTCATGACAAGGACACTAATATAATACTTAATCATATCAAAAAACGAATTCAAAAATATAGCCTTTCAAAGGAAAACAAAAAGGGTTTTTTGCAGTTCAGAGATGAATACAACAAAACAAGAGACCCGTTAGATCTTTATACACTTACATGCTTTTCATTCAACTATCAATTTAGATTCAACTCAAAACATGAATACAATAATCCTTTTGGGAGAAACAGAAGTCAATTTTCTGTTCAAATGGAATCAAATCTTGTATCATTCATAGAAGAGTTGAAAAGAAAGAATATACACTTCGTTTCAAATGATTTCAGAGATTTTGACATAACAGGATTTGGAGAAGGAGACTTTATCTACTGCGATCCGCCATACCTGATTACTACTGGTTCATACAACGACGGAAAACGGGGATTCAAGGACTGGGGCACGGCAGAAGAAGAGCATCTTCTAGCTTTTCTTGACAGGGCCAACGCCAGGGGCATTCGATTTGCCCTCTCAAATGTGCTGGAACACAAGGGCAGAAAGAACACCATCCTGAACAATTGGTGCAACAAATACAGGGTCGTTCCCATCCTGTCTTCCTACTCGAACTCAAGCTACAACACGAACCGTGGAGGCAGCAAGGAAGTGCTGATTTTGAACTATGAATAAAGTTGAAAGCCTCAGCATGCCTCATTATCGTCCAAGAACATTTGGCTGGGTGCAGGACCCGAGCAATTTCAGGAGCTTGTGCTCAGTTGTTGCAGTCTTTGCTCCCAATTCATACATGCATGACAAGCTGGTGAATGACCTCCTTCCAAGAATTCCCGAAAAACACCAAAAACCAGATAAAGCCCATGCAGTGCCGCCGCCGTGACCAGACGCACGGCGGCGTTCCTGTTTTTGGAATGTTTTTCCCTGTCCGGCCCCGCCGGGGCCGGACAGGAGGCCCTGCCCTCAAGGCTCCCCCAAAATGTCGCTTTCGGGGCATCACGCATCCTGCCAAAATCACGGAACATACATGAGAGCCCGGCTTCGCGTTTGCGCCAAATGCGTCAATTTGTTAGGACTTGCTATGAAACAACATAATGCTTTGCCAGGGCAAAATTGGCTATTGAGGCCAGTTTAAGCAAGAAAAGGCATTATGTTAATTCCTAGTGGTTCCTTAGGATTTCCTACATTCCCCCGTTCATCCACCAAGGAGGAAAAGCCGCCTCATGCTCTATCCCGACGTCCTGCTGCCCATCCCCGAGGAGGCGGTTCTCGCCGGTCCGAAGAAGCTCTATGTCTACCTGCGTCTTGTGAAGGCGCAGGGCCCGGGCAAACGCAAGACCATCTGCAAGCAGATATCCATCGGCAAGGTGGCAAAGGACGACGCCAAACACTTTCACCCCAACGAGAACTACTACGCCCACTACGGCATCACCCCGCCGGACGACGCCGCGCCCATCCGCGTGGGCAGGCGCTCCCGCTCCGATGCCGTGCCAAAGGCCGGCGAGACCCAGGCAAGGGCCCGGCGCCGCAAGTGCCAGGGCTCCTTCATGGCCCTGCGCGCCCTTGCGGACGATCTGGGCATGACCGACTGCCTCTTCGAGGCCTTCGGCGAGGAGCGGGGGAAGGAAATCCTTTCGCTCGTGCCCTACTTCGCGCTCGAGAACAACTCCTCCTGCGACATGCTCGACATGTACACGCAGTTCGCCGTGCGCGGGGCCGGGCACACCCTTCGGATAAAGGAGGTGTACCGGGTCTTCGCCTCCATCAGGCCGGCCGAGCGCGACGCCTTTCTGGCAGCCTGGAGAAAACGGATCGGCACGAGGCGCCCGGTCGTCCATTTCGCGCCGACGCTCCCCCATCGCGGCGACAAGTGCTTCGACGCCTTCCTGGACCTCGACACGGTCGACGACTTCACCACCCGCGTGGCCGTGGTTCTCTCCCGCGAGGCGCGCCTGCCCGTCAACTATTTCCCTCTCGAGGGGCCGCTCCTGAACGGGACCAACATTCCCCATGCCCTCAAGCTCCTCAAGGACATGGAGCTTGGCGAGCGCTGCCCGCTGGTGATCCCGCTCGACCTCAACGAGGAGGACATGCGCACCCTTTCCGGGCTCGACATGCCTCCCTTCATCTTCACGGCCACGCCCTCCAACTTCCCGAAGGTGCGCGAGGCCATCCTCGCCTGGTGGGATGCCGGAGAGCACAGGCTCGTCCGGGACGAGACCGGCGCCGTTCACGAGATGGGCGAGATCCCCTTCCAGTGCGGCCCCCTCAAGGGTCGGCTGCTTCTTTTTGTCAAGCGCAGCGAACGGGAGGACCTGGAGCGCAAGGTCTCGGAGTTCATGGACTACCTGCGGATGCGCATCGACCTGTCCGCGAGCCACGAGCTGCCGAAGGCCGTCCTCGATCTGTGCGATCTCAAGACGACCTCCCTCGGAAAGAGCGTGTACGTGCCCAACGAGGAACGAGTGCGCGATTTCGCCCGCGTGGCGGCCGCGCTCGCGGCCTTCACCACGGACGCCGCGCCCGCCGAGCAGCCTCTTGCGGCCTATTTCCAGGGCAAGCTCCTCCTGCCCGCCTTCGTGGGCGTCAACCGCGACAGCACGGCCAAGAAGATTCACCTGCACATGGGCAGCGAGCTGCATGGCAAGATCTTCGTGCTCTTCCTTGCCCTCATCCTGCGCATGGCCCTCATCCACAAGCTCGAGGCCATGTCGTTCATGACCCTTGCGCGCTGCCACAGGCTCCTGGACGCCATCCATCTCACCGAAACGGACGGCCGCTGGGAAATCACGAGCACCACCAACGTGGAGCAGCGGGAGCTTCTGTCCATTCTCGATCTGCAAAACGGCTACCCGCGGCCCGGACCGGGCGAGGTCGTGCGCGATGCACCGGTGGACGAGGAAGAAGAGCCCGCCGAGTTCGTCGAGGAAGACGAGGACGACGGGGACTAG
>CAZWOT010000046.1:0-14010 GCA_964635595.1 uncultured Desulfovibrio sp. | reverse complement strand
GGGCCTGAAACAAGACGGTTTTTTGGCAAGTCGAATCTGTATTGCTCACCTGATCCCTAAATTTTCGCCAAACGGGGACACAGGTCACTCAAAAGCGTCGCCCGAGGGGGTATTTTTTGGGGGATCGAAATTTTCGCTTTTCCCCTTTTGTGCGACAGTTCCAAAATCAAGCGCAATTTGGGGTAAGAGGCCAGCTCGGTGTAGATATGCCCCATAATTTCCTCCTCCTGAAGCGAACACAAAAGTGCAACCAGTTCTAGTATTTTTACATAAAAAGAACAGAACAAGAGTTGCACATTTTGTCAAAGATTTAAACAAGTTCCCAACTAATGACTTGGAGGTAGAATTGGTGTATTCAGGATTGCAGTGCACCCATTTCACGAAAATTTAGGTGATCAATGGTTCCTTGAGATCATTATATTTTTGGCGCAATCAGGTCATCGAAAGGGCATTTTGTCGTCTGTGTGTTCCGAGACGTTGCAGAGTGGCGATTATGCAACGCCAAATTTTGCAAATAGTGCAGCTATGCATCATTCGCATCGTTCCCGACAGCTCGATACGAGTACGCAACTTGTAAAAATGTGGGTACAATTTTGCATTTTGCGGGTTTTTGGAAAGATTCCTGCATAGAGGGTTCTCCGGCTTGCGCCCCGTCCCTTGCGGACACGTCAAATCCACCTTCGATGGCCTTTGAGAGGGAGGCAGGTCGGCAAGTCCATTTCGCACAGGCCTTGTGACAAAATTGCGAAATCTCGCCGACGCATGCCCGACTTCTCGGTCAAGACCAGGTGAAATTCGGGATTTTCTTCGCAATGTCGGCCCCAAATGCCCCGATCCGGTTTTTTTGTCTGCAAGGAGCTTCCGTTCCGGGCGTTGCTTAAACCCCGCTTTTCCACTAATAACCAGTCGTGCACGTTCCAGGCGGCCAGCCCCCATGGCATGCCTCCCGAAGGCCCTCGGGAGGGCCGATTTCCGTCGAGCCGCAGGAACGTTCCCGCCCCCGAATCCTCCCTTTCCAAATTTTCAAGAAGCCTGCCTCGCACGGGGGAAAGAGCCGAATCCCAGGACCTTTTTCGTCCCGGTCCTCCCGGTCCCCCTCTCTCGACACCTGTGGCGAGGCATTGCGCGACAAAGCCGTTTATCACGAGGGACAGCCCCTTTTTTTGGGTCTTCCATCAGGACCTCCAGACAAGGGGCCGCCTGTCCAACTCCTCAAAAGACATACAGTCCGAAACCCAACCCCAACGCATAAGGAGGCGGCGCCCGTCCCCCGGCATCGAGGGAGTCATTCGCGCCGAAGATGTAGAAAATGAAAATTTTTGATTTTCGCTTCCGGCCCAACACCAAGGCGATCCTCGACGGCATCGCGAACAGCTCCATGTTCAAGGCCTCCTGCGAGGCCAGCGGGTTCGACAAGCGCGTCGCCCAGACCCTGCCCGAGATCATGGTGGATCTGAAAAAGCGCGGCGTCTTCGGCTGCGTCATCACCGGCCGCGACTGCCGCACCACCTACGGGTTCCCGGACAACAACGGCAGCGTGCTCGAGTTCTGCCAGGCGTATCCGGACTTCTTCTACGGCTTCTGGGGCATCGATCCCCATCGCGGCATGGCCGCCGTGCGCGACGTGGAGAAGGTGGTCAAGGAATACGGCATGCGCGGCATCGCCACCGACCCCTATCTCGCCCACATTCCGCCGAGCGAGGCCCGCTACTATCCCATCTACGCCAAGTGCTGCGAGCTCAACGTGCCCGTCTTCATCACCACGGCCCCGCCGCCGGTGGTGCAGGGCGCCCTCATCGAGTACACGGATCCGCGCGACGTGGACAAGGTGGCCCGCGACTTCCCCGAGCTCACGATAATCATGAGCCATGGCGGCTATCCCTTCGTGCAGGAAGCCATCTTCGTGTGCCAGCGCAATCCCAACGTGTACATGGACCTCTCCGAGTACGAGCTGGCTCCGCTTGCCACCCACTACGTGGAGGCCCTCACCACGGGCATCCTGCAGGACAAGATCATTTTCGCGAGCGCGCATCCGTTCGTGGAGCAGGCCGACGCCATCAACACGTACATGAACATGAACATCGACAGGGCCATCCTGGAGAAGGTCATGTACAAGAACGCCTGCCGCATCCTGAACATCGACGCGGGAGACGGCCAGGGCGCCATCCAGGCCGACATCACCAGCAAGCTCGCCGAGGTGACGAAGAATCTGACCGAGGCCGAGAAGGAGAGCCTGCGCAAGATACTGCAGGGCGTTTCCTCCGAGGTCCTGCAGAAGGTCGGCATCTAAAGGACGAATGCCTGTCTCCCGGAAGGCCCTGCCCTTCCGGGCGGCTTGCAGGCCTTTGTCGAGTCTTGAGGGATGAGGGGCAGGAACCTTCGTCCCCGTTCCCGGCATGAGGGAGGACGCGGGAGAATGCAGGCACTGGGACTTGTGGAAACCAGAGGGCTGGTGGGCGCCGTCGAGGGCGCCGACGCCATGCTCAAGGCGGCAGACGTGAGGCTGCTTGACAAGAGCCTTGCCGGAGGCGGCCTGGTCACCATCACGGTGGCAGGCGTCGTCTCTGCCGTGCAGGCCTCGGTGGATGCCGCGTGCGCGGCCATCGAGCGCATTCCCGGAACGTCCCTTGTTTCCGCCCACGTCATCCCGCGCCCGGACGATCAGCTCCACAACATCCTGAAGCTGGACCCCGATCCCGAGCCTGTTCCTGGCGGGCTGAACAAGGACGTGCCCAAGGACGCTCCCGAGGAGGCCCCGAAAGAGGCACCCAAGGACGCGCCCTGGGAAGCTCCGAAGGACGCGCCGCAGGAGGCTCCCAGGGAAGCATCGAAAGGCGCTCCGAAAGAAGCTCCGAAAGAAGCTCCGAAAGAAGCTCCGAAAGAAGCTCCTAAGGCGGCTCCCGCCAATGCCGCGGCAGAACCCGAGGCGCAGGACGCGCCCGGGGCAGGTACTGCCCGGGCGGCCAGGGATGACGCCGTCGGCGAAAAGCCCAAAGCCAGGCCCGAACCAGCAAAACCCGCGCCCGTGAAGGCGGCTGCAGGGGGCAGGGCCAGGGCCGCCGCGGCTCCCGAAAAGCCTGTTGCGGCTTCCGAAAAGGCTGCCCCGCCGACTTCGGCCGGAGCCAACGCCCACACGGAAGAGGAGCTCAAGGCCATGAGCCTTGGCAGTCTGCGCGCCCTTGCCCGCAGGGAAAACATCGACATGAACGGCAAGGGCCTTGCAAAGGGCCTTGCCCAGGCGAGCAAGAAGGCGCTCATCCAGGCCATCCTGAAGGCCGGGGAAGGCAGGCAGGACCAATAGGGTTCCTTCGCAGGATTCGACACACAGGACAACGCTGGAAAAAGGCCTGAAGCCAAGGCCTTCGCATACATTCCCACGACGAGGACTGTTCTATGGTTGACAAAGACTTACTCTCCATCCAGGAGGCGCGCTCCCTGGTGCGTGCGGCCCGCAAGGCCCAGGCCCAGTTCGCGCTGCTTGGGCAGGCCAGCATCGACACCGTCGTCAAGGCCATCTCGGAGGCCACGCTTCCCTACGCCGAGGAGCTCGGCAGGCTGGCCAACGAGGAAACCGGTTTCGGCAAGCCCGCTGACAAGAAGATCAAGAACATTCTTGCCAGCCAGAAGGTGTACGAATACATCAAGGACATGAAGACCATCGGGATCCTCCGCGAGGACAAGGTCAACAAGGTCATCGAGATTGCCGTGCCCGTGGGCGTCATCGCCGGCGTGATCCCCTCCACCAACCCGACCTCGACGGTCATCTACAAGTCGATGATCGCCCTGAAGGCCGGCAACGCCATCGTCTTCACGCCCCATCCCGCGGCCAAGAAGTGCATCGGCCGCACCGTGGAGCTCATCAAGGGCGCACTGGCAAAGTGCGGCGTGAGCGAGGATCTCGTGAGCTACATCAGCGTGCCCACGCTCGAAGGCACCACCGAGCTCATGAAGATCAGCGACCTGATTCTCGCCACCGGCGGCCCCGGCATGGTGAAGGCGGCCTACAGCTCCGGCACGCCCGCCCTCGGCGTCGGCGCCGGCAACGTGCCCGCCTACATCGAGCGCAGCGCCAACATCCAGGACGCGGTGGCCAAGATCTTCGCCTCCAAGACCTTCGACAACGGCACCATCTGCAGCTCCGAACAGTCCATCATCACCGATGCCGTCATCGCTCCCCAGGTCCGCCAGGCGGTCATCGACCAGGGCGGCTTCTTCCTCGAGGGCGAGAACCTCGCCAAGGTGAAGGCCATCATGGAGCGCGGCAACGGCTCCATGAACCCGGCCATCGTCGGCCGCGACGCCCAGACCGTGGCGAAGATCGCCGGCATCACCATCCCGCCCGGCACCCGCGTCATGCTCTCGGACGAGCCCGGCGTCGGCCCCAAGTTCCCCTTCTCCAAGGAAAAGCTCACCGCGCTTCTGGGCTTCTACGTGGTCAACGACTGGCACGAGGCCTGCGAGCTGTGCATCGCCCTGCTCGAGAACTGCGGCATCGGCCACTCGCTCTCGATCCACTCCAACAACGAGGACGTGATCCGCGAGTTCGGCCTCAAGAAGCCCGTCTCCCGCATCCTCGTGAACACGCCCTCCACGCACGGCGGCGTGGGCCTCTCCACGGGCCTTGCTCCCTCCTTCACGCTCGGCTGCGGCTCGGTGGGCGGCTCCGCCACCTCCGACAACGTGAGCCCGATGCACCTGTTCAACGTGCGCCGCGTGGCCTGGGACCTTGGCAGCGACATCAAGCCGCAGACCGTCCAGGCCGCCCCGCAGTCCAGCCCAATCGGCGCTCCCGCGTCCGCGACCCAGAGCTCAGGGGTCGACATCGACGCCATTGCCGCCATGATCGTGGCCGAACTCAAGAAAGTCATGTAGCCGCGGCCGGAAATTTCGGCCGGTTCGGCACAGTGTTCTCAAACAACTTCATTCTGGCACCACATAAAACCATCTCAAGGAGATAGCCATGTCTGCTTCCAGCAACGCTCTGGGCATGATCGAAACGAAAGGCCTGGTCGGCGCCGTCGAGGCCGCCGATGCCATGGTCAAGGCCGCCAACGTGACCCTCATCGGCCGCGTGCAGGTGGGCGGCGGTCTTGTGACCGTCATGGTCCGCGGCGACGTGGGCGCCGTGAAGGCCGCCACCGACGCCGGCTCCGCCGCTGCCCAGAAGGTCGGCGAGCTCATCAGCGTGCACGTGATTCCCCGTCCGCACGCCGAGGTCGAGCTCATCCTTCCCCAGAAGGAAGCCTAGTTCACTGTTCATTCGCCGTCGGGGGCCCGCTTCGGGCCCCTGGCGGATCAGGCCTCTAGGAAATGAATTCTTTCTCGAGGAGCGCAACTCATGAATGAACAGGCAGTAAAGGACGTGCTTGTCCAGGTCCTCGGCAACCTGATTCGGGAGGTCAAGGCCGAACAGCGCGGCGAGCCGCGCAAATGGGTCACGGACCCCATTCCCGTGGAGCTCTCGGCTCGCCACTGCCACCTGTCCGAAGCCGACGTCATGACCCTGTTCGGCAAGCCGCTCACGCCCATGCGCGAGCTCTCCCAGCCCGGCCAGTTCCTGTGCAAGGAGCGCGTGCGCCTCATCGGCCCCAAGGGCGTCATGGACAACGTGGCCATCCTGGGCCCCGCCCGCAAGAGCACCCAGGTCGAGCTCTCCAAGACCGACGCCCGCTCGCTCGGCGTCAACGCGCCCGTGCGCCAGTCCGGCGACACCGAGGGCTCTCCCGGCATCATCCTTGCCACCGAGCACGGCGTGGTGGGCCTGCCCTCCGGCTGCATCGTGGCCGCGCGCCACATCCACATGTCCCCGGACGACGCCGCCCACTACGGCATCAAGGACAAGGACAGGGTCTGCGTGCGCCTCAACACGGACCGTCCCCTCATCATGGAGGACGTGCTCGTGCGCGTGAACAAGGACTTCCGCCTCGCCATGCACATCGACGCGGACGAGGGCAACGGAGCCGGCTGGCGCAACGGCGTCACCGGCATCATCCTGGGCAAGTCCGGGGAACCGAATGGACTTTGCAGCCGTTAACGCCCGCATCGACGAGCTCGAGGCCCGCACAAGGAAGCCTCGCAAGGTCTCGAAGTCCGAGCCCCTCTACGTCGGCGTGGACCTCGGCACCGCCTACATCGTGGTGGTCGTGGTCAACGAGAAGCGCGAGCCCGTGGCCTGCGCCCTGGAGTTCGCCCAGGTCGTGCGCGACGGTCTCGTGGTCGACTACATCGGCGCGAGGGAAATCGTGGCGCGGCTTGTCGAGGGACTTGCGAAGAAGCTTGGCCGTGACCTCGAGGTCGCGGCCATAGCCGTTCCCCCGGGAACGGGCGTGCGCGAGTGCGCGACCCACCGCCATGTGGTGGAGGGCGCGGGCCTCGAGGTCACCTCCATTCTCGACGAGCCCACGGCGGCCAACGCCGTGCTCGGCGTGAAAAACGGCGTCGTGGTCGACATCGGCGGCGGGACGACGGGCCTGTCCATCTTCGAGGACGGCAAGGTCGTCTACGTGGCCGACGAGCCCACCGGCGGCACCCATCTCTCCCTCGTGCTCGCGGGCAACTACAACGTGAGCTTCGAGGAGGCCGAGGCCATGAAGATGGACGAGAAGCGCCACAAGGAAGTCTTCCCGGTGGTGACCCCGGTGCTGGAGAAGATGGGCACCATCATCCGCAGGCACGTGGGGGATCGCGACGTCGAGGCCATCTACCTTGTGGGCGGCACCTGCTGCCTCAAGGACATGGAAACCATCATCGCGAAGGAGACCGGCCACACGGTCCTCAAGCCCTCCAACCCGTTTCTGGTGACCCCGCTGGGCATCGCGCTCAGCTGCGGCACGGACTAGACAGGACGCAAGGCATCATGGACGAAGCAAGGCTCGTTCGACTCATCGCGGCCGAGGTCCTGAAAAGGCTCGAGGCCGACGGCATGGCCAAAGGACCGGGCGCACCTGCCTGCGGGCAGGTCGTGCGCGTGCTGGCCTTTCGCAGCCTCGAGACCACGGCACGCCTCGAACCCCTGCTCAAGGAGCGCTTCGGCGCGGACGTGCGCCTGGTCTTCAACAACGAGCACAACGGCGAGAGCGGCTTTGCCTGCCGCATCGTTCCCTGGCTTTCCTGCACGGACCTGACCGACCTCGCCCTGGGGACGGCCCGCACCGACGAGGCCGGCCGCGTGCTTGCCGAACTCTTTCGGGGACACGCCCTGGAAGTGGTTTCCTTCGAGCATCTCGAGCTCGAGAAAACCCTGCCGCACAAACTTTTTGCCCTCTACGAGGGATACCGCAAGACCCTCGAGGGCTATGGCGTCACCTCCTACAGAGCAAGGGTCGGCGGCACGACGCGCGTCCAGGCGAGCCTGGTCACGGCCAGGGAGGTCGAGGAGGCCGCGCGAGAGGGCATCGTCAGGCTTTGGCACGGGGCGGACGCCCTCGTGACGCCTCTTGCGCGCGACATGGCCGAGGAGCTCGGCGTCACTCTCGTCAAGGACGGGGACATCTCATGATAATTGGCGTTGTCATAGGCAATGTTTGGGCCACCAAGAAGGAAGACGTGCTGAACGGCCTCAAGCTCATGGTCGTGCGCCGTCAGGACGCGGCCACCAACGAGGCCAGGGAGAGCTTCGTGGCCGTGGACTGCGTGGGCGCCGGCATCGGCGAGCAGGTGCTCGTGGTGACCGGAAGCTCCGCCCGCATGGCCCTCTCGAAGCCCGATATGCCGGTGGACGCGGCCATAGTGGGCATCCTCGACCAGGTGGAAATCTCCGGGTAGCAGGAAAACGACTTTTTGCAGGGGCCGGGCCAAAGGCCTTTCGCAAGCCCTCCGATGCGGGTATGCCTGGCAGGTCCGGACCACGGCTCCCCATGTGACGAAGCGAAAGGGCATGGTCCATGCCCTCGGGGTACAAGGAAATGAAACAGCTCATAACCATAGAAAATCTGGATGGCTGCATCAGCACGGACGGCAGGTGCTACATCGGCAAGGACCAGATTCTGTCTCCCGGTGCCAAGGACGAGCTTGCCCGCCGCAGGGTGCCGCTGGTCTATGGCGACAAGCCCGGCTCCAGCTGCTCGACAAAGGCGTCTGCCTGCTTGACGTCCGGCTCCTCCTGCCGCAAGGGCGGCATCTGCGACCCCGACGAGCTGGCCGTTGCCATCGCGGCCCTTCTGAAGAAGGAATGCGGCATCACCGACCCGGGCCAGCTGCGCGCGCTCACCATCGAGGCCCTGCGCCGCGTGGCGAAGCTTTCCTAGAGCGCCCGGCAAGGGAGATTTGCCGTGAGCCCGGAGATCCGGGCGCATCCCGCGGGCGGATGCCGGCCTCGCCCGCCATCAGGCAGGGGCAAAAGCTGCCGGGACAGGCAGCCGGCCCTTGAACTCAAAGGACTTGAAGGAGTCTCAACATGGAAATGGATGCCCTTGGCATGATTGAAACCCGTGGCCTGGTCGGCGCCGTCGAGGCCGCCGATGCCATGGTCAAGGCCGCCAACGTGACCCTCATCGGCCGCGTGCAGGTGGGCGGCGGTCTCGTGACCGTGCTGGTTCGCGGCGACGTGGCCGCGGTGAAGGCCGCCACCGACGCCGGCGCCGCTGCCGCCCAGCGTGTGGGCGAGCTGCGCAGCGTGCACGTCATTCCCCGTCCCCACGCCGAGGTGGAGCTCATCCTCCCCAAGCGCGGCGAGGCCTAGCCCTTCTTTCTCCCGGGATGCGGGCCTGCGGGGCCCGTCGATTCCCGGAGGCAAAAGCGGCACCTGGAAACGGCTCCTCAAGGGAGCCCCAAGGCCCATGCCCCGCGCAACCTTCATGACGCGAGGCCGATTCCCGGCCCCGACGCCCTTTTGTACCCGGCTGACAGTCAAGTGGTGAGAACGTGACCCAGTTTTACGGCAAGACGCGCATCTGCTACGGCCAGTACGCGCTGGAAACCCTCGAGGAGCAGCATCTGTCCACCGCCTTCCTCGTGACCGACCCCTTCATGGTGAAAAGCGGTCTCGCGGATCAGGTGACAAGCCACCTCGAGCGCATCGGCATGACCTACAAGGTCTTTTCCGACGTGGAGCCCGACCCCTCGCTCGAGACCGTCAAGAAGGGCACGAAGGAATTTCTGGCCTTCGGTGGCGAGCTGCTTGTCACCCTGGGCGGCGGCTCGGCCATCGACACCGGCAAGGCCATCGCCTTCTTCGCCCACAAGGCGGCCCCGAACCTGCCCAAGCCCTATCTTGTGGCCATCCCGACCACCAGCGGCACGGGCTCGGAGGTGACGGCCTACTCGGTGGTCACGGACAAGGAGCAGGGCGTCAAGATTCCGCTCATCGACGACAGCATCCTGCCCGACCTGGCCATCCTGGACGCGCGCTTCACGCGCACGGTGCCGCCGTCGGTCACGGCCGCCACCGGCATGGACGTGCTCACCCATGCTCTCGAGGCGTATGTCTGCCGCAACAACAACGCCTTCACGGACATCCTGGCGGTCCAGGCCATCCACTACGTCTTCAACTATCTCTACAAGACCTACCAGCACATGGAGGACATGGAAGCGCGCGAGATGATGCTTCTGGGTTCCTGCATGGCCGGCATGGCCTTCAACAATTCCGGCCTCGGCCTCACCCACAGCATGGCGCACGCCCTGGGCGGGCAGTTCCACACGCCCCACGGCCTTGCCAACGCCGTGCTGCTTCCCTACGTCATCCGCTTCAACGTGTTTGACGCCGGCTACCGGTACCGCGAACTTGCCCGCGTGCTCGGCCTGCCGCACGGAAGCGTGGAGGAGGGCGTGGCGTCCCTGATAGGCGCCATCCAGGGCCTCAACGACAGCATGCAGATCCCGGCCCGGGTCAGGGATCTGCAAATTGACAAGGCCGCCTACGACCACGCGATTCCGATCATGGCCCAGCACGCCATGGACGATCGGTGCACCGCGGGCAATCCCCGCAGGCCCTCGCTTCAGGACCTGCGCGAGCTCTTCGAGACGGCCTGGTAGGAAATCGAGAAGGAAGGGCCCCCGTTCAGGTCAAGGCCCTTCCGGAGGGATGACATGGCACATCCAATCGTGGACAAAATTCGGGAGGCCGGAGTCGTCGGTGCCGGCGGCGCCGGGCTTCCCACGCACGTCAAGGCGGACGCCCAGGTGGACACCGTTCTCGTCAACGGCGCCTCCTGCGAGCCCCTGCTCATGAGCGACCCCTACCTCATGGAGGACGAGGTCGAGACCATGCTGCGCGGGCTCGAGGCGCTGGTGGAGTGTACCGGAGCCCGGAAGGGCATCGTCTGTCTCAAGGGCAAGCACAAGAAGGCCATGCAGACCGTGCGCGACGCGGTGGCCCGCCGCCCGAACCTCGACTGTTTCGAGCTCGGGGACTACTACCCCGCGGGCGACGAGCAGGTGCTCGTGCAGGAAGTGCTGGGGCGCATCGTTCCCGAGCGCGGCCTTCCCCTCAACGTGGGCTGCGTGGTCTCCAACACCGAGACCATGTTCAACATCGCCCACGCGCTGGACGGCAGGCCCGTCACCCACCGCTACCTCACGGTGGCCGGCGAGATTGCCAATCCCATGGTGCTCAAGGCGCCCGTGGGAACACCGGTCAGGGACGTGCTTGCCCATGCCGGCGGCCCAACCATCAGGGATTTCGTGGTCGTGGACGGCGGCCCCATGATGGGGCGAGTCCTGCCGAGCGTCGACAACGCCAGCGTCACCAAGACCACCAGCGGGCTTCTGGTGCTTCCGCCCGACCACAACGTGGTCCTGCGCAAGATCATGGACCCGGCCACCGTGCGCCGCATTTCCAACGGCATCTGCTGTCAGTGCACGCGCTGCACGGAGCTCTGTCCCCGCCACCTGCTCGGCCACGATCTGCACCCGCACAAGCTCATGCAGGTCTACGCCAGCCAGGAAATGGACAACCCCATTGCCCGCGAGGCCCTGCTCTGTTCCGAGTGCGGCATCTGCGAGAAGTTCGCGTGTCCCATGCTCATCTCCCCCAGGGAGGTGAACGTGCAGATCAAGCAGGTTCTCATGAAAAACGGGGTGCGCTGGGACAACAAGGGCCGCCAGATCGAGGTGAGCCCCTTCCGTGCGGATCGCCGCATCCCCACCCAGCGCCTCATCCAGCGCCTCGACATCGTGGACTACGACACCCATCCGCACTATCAGGGCGAGATGACCGTCTCCACGGTCCGCATCCCCCTGAAGCAGCACCTGGGCGCTCCCGCCGAGTGCGTGGTCCACGAGGGCGATCGCGTCCATGTGGGCGACCTGATTGGCGAGATTCCCGAGAAGGCCATGGCCGCGCGCATCCACGCGAGCATCGACGGGGTGGTCTCCTCGGTGGCCAACGGCGTAGTGACGATCACCGCGTAGAGGTTTGAAGCCATGAAATTACGTACAATAGGCTGTGTGGAACTGAACAGCATCAGCACCGGCATGCACGTGGCCGACGAAATGGTGAAGGCCTCCGAAGTCTCGCTCGTCCTGAGCCGTCCCATGTGTCCGGGCCGCTACATCGTGGTGGTCACCGGCGACACCGGCGCCGTGCAGAACAGCGTCGAGCACGGCAAGCGCATCGGTCGGGGCATGGTCATCGACCATTTCGTCATTCCCAACGTCCACGAGGACGTCATCCCGGCCATGTACGGCGTCGTGCTGGCCCCGAAGGTCGACGCTCTGGGCTGTATCGAGACCAGCACCGTGGCGGCCTGTGTGGAAGCCGCGGATGCCGCAGCCAAGGCCGGCGACGTGAGCCTGCTGGAGCTGCGCTACGCGGCAGGCCTCGGCGGCAAGGCCTTCATCACCATGACCGGCGAGGTGAGCTCGGTGGAATCCGCCGTCCAGGCCGGCATCCAGGCCGTGATCGAAAGCGGCGGCGGCCCGATCTTGAGCCACGTGGTCATTCCCTCGCCCAGCGAGGACTTTGTGAAGCAGCTGCTCGGCATGTAGCTTCAGGCCCCCTTGCAGGTGCCCGCTTCAAACGGGCTCCTCTTCCATCTTGCGTGAGCCCATGTCCCAGAACGATCGTCCCATGCAGCGCGAGGTCCGCGAGTACGTTCCCGGAAAGCAGGTGAGCCTCGCCCACGTCATAGCGAGCCCGGACCGGGACATTCCCATGCGTCTCGGGCTCGACGACGAGGCTGCGGACGCCCTCGGCATCATGACGTTCACGCCGGCCGAGAGCGCCATCATCGCCGCGGACATCGCCACCAAGACGGGCCAGGTGGAGATAGGCTTTCTGGACCGCTTTGGAGGCTCGCTGCTCATCACCGGCGACGTGGCGAGCGTGGAGAGCGCCGTGCGCGGCGTCCTCGACTACTTCGGCAACGTCCTTGCCTACACCACGGCCCCCATCACGCGCACCTGAACGCGCAGGACAGCCTGCAGGCATCCATATCCATACAAAGGCATCCCCAAAGTGCGATGCCGAGCGGCCGAAAGGCCAAAAACTCCTTCAATCACCGCCCCTTGCCATCCCTTGCTCGGGACAGGGGGCGTTTTTCTTGAGACGGACGGGTCATGGTCGAATCGGACATCGAGGCGGGAATGACGGCGCTGCAGGAGGAGACGGGCGGGGCAGAGGCGAACCTCGCAAAGGCCCCAGCGTATGCACGGATCATGCTGGTGGGGGAGAGCCATTGCGGCAAGAGCTCCATCATCCGCTCCCTGACCCATGAGGAGTATCGCCCGCGCAAGGCGCTGGCGCCGATCTACTTTCGCAACTTCGTGGACACGCCAGGCGAGTTTCTGGAGAACAGGCGCTTTTTCCGTGCCCTCATCACGGCCTCGGCCCATTGCGACGCCCTCGTCTTCGTGCAGGACGCGACCCGCTCCTGGTGCATGCTGCATCCGGGGCTTGCGCGCATGTTCAACCGCAAGGTGGTGGGCGTCATAACGAAGTGCGATCAGGAAAGGGCCAACGTGGAGCGGGCAAGGCGCTTTCTCGCCAACACGGGCGTGCGCGACATCGTGGAGGCGCGCCTGCTCGAGCCCCGGGGCCCGGAGGCGCTTCGAACGGCGCTTGCCGAACACGGCATCGTGGCCGGCTGAGCAGGGGGATGTGCAACGGCTGCCCAACGGCTGCCCAACGGCTGCCCAACGGGGCCCTGCGGCTGTACAGGGACTGGCCAGCGGCTGTCCGGCCGATGGACAACGGATGGACGGCCGGGGGGTGGCATGGCCAAATCCCGACCAAAAGCGGGAGATTCCGGAACGCGTCGAAATTCGTCCGGCACTTCTGGACACATGCCGCACCTTGGAGTAAAGCAAATCCAAGTCCCCAGCTTGTCAATTTCGTTCGATCTGGCCCCAAATGCGGCCAGGAGCCGGTGCAGAGAAGGAGAAGGCGCGCATCCGGCAGGGCGTCGCCAGGTGCGTGTTTGGCCGAAAAGGGCCAAGAGCTTGAGAAGAGAGCATTTTGACGTTTGATTGACCGGGCAGAGAATTACGTGAAAGATTTCATGTGTTCAAAAGTCGTAAAAATGCAACATTGTCGATTTCATTGAGCTCAAAAAATCGTCCGTCAAATTGAATACTTGAAGCAGGGTTTGTCCCAAATGTCCTTCGGTGTCGACAGAACTTGGGGCAAATATGCAACGAAAAAACCCCACTCTCTGAAACGGGCTGGTCGATTTGAAGTTGCAAATGTGCGACAAATCCCGGTTGCCCGCCAGTACTGGCCCAGGTGCGATATTCCCCGCCCTGCCGCAAATGCGGGCATTTTGTGGCCAATTCGAGCAGACACAAATTTCACAAACAGAGTTGGCACGGTTCATGCTTAATATTATGGCCATCGTAGACGACCTCCCCGCTCCGGGGAGGCAGGAACCACCTGAAGAACTTTTCCCAAACCATACTTCATTCTCTTTTGGAGGATACAAATGACCGCACCTGTTACCGAATGCTGCCTTCGCTCGCCCCAGGAAGAGCGCCTGCAGGACAAGATCGACGGCAAGGTCGACCGCTTCCGCAACTCCCACGAGCGCGTCTTCCGCATGCTCGAGCGCTTCGACGGGCAGAAACCCCAGATCGACA
>CAZWOT010000045.1:0-14176 GCA_964635595.1 uncultured Desulfovibrio sp. | reverse complement strand
GCAATGCGCCTGATGTTTTCCTTTCTGTCCACATCGCTGAAACCAAGGTCGCTGTTAAGCCCATAGCGGATATTGTCGCCGTCCAGTATGTACGTGTGGCAACCCATCCCGGCCAGCTGCAGCTCCGTGAGATTCGCAATGGTCGACTTCCCTGCTCCAGAAAGCCCGGTCAACCACAAAATGCAGGACTTGTGGTTCTTGAGTCTTGTACGAAACTCTTTTTTTACATAAAGTTTTTGCTTGAATATAAGATTTTGCATGTGAATCACGCAATGTATTGTTGGATTGTTATATTTGTATTGGGTGAACAGGCAATTTTTCAGTTGCTGGAATGACAGCGCCAACACACCAACGCAACCCCGAGAGTCTCAAGGGGAAGCTGGCGAATTTCAGGAACCATAAGCTAGAATTCCTGCTCATCTGCCTCGGCGATCGAGCCGTCCTGGCCGGTGCAGAGAATGCAGCCCTGGGCCTTGGTGATCATCTCCGGCAGGGGGTACCTCTGGTAGATGCGGCTTACCCGCACCTCGAAGTCGTCCTGGTTCCAGTTCTTGATGTAGGAGGCGTAGAAGTGCTTGTCCACGGCGAGACAGAGCTTCTTCGAGAGGGGATGCGAGAAGGTCAGCGTGCGCGAGGCCTGGATGATGCCGGTCTCGGTGGAAACCAGGGTCATCTCGAGCTGGAGCTTCTCGTTCATGTGCATGAAGGGGGGACGAATGCGCTTTTCGTCCGGAAGCGACATGGCCGAGAACACGGTGTCGGACCAATGGCATCCCTCGAAGCGGTAGAGAAAGAAGAGATCCTTGTCCTCGCTGTACCACACGCCGAAGGAGACCTTGCCGTTGGAGAAACGCCACACGTCCTCCATGCTGATGCGATCCCAGAAGAGATCCAGGCGGCACTCGCCGCCCACCATGGAGAAAAAGCTGCCGGGTGCCCACGAGGTCTTGCCCTCGCGGAACAGCTTGCCAACCAGTTGATCGTTGTGCACTGTCGACTCCTGTTCGCCTTGCCCGTCCCGCCGTCGCGTGTCCCTGGGGGGACGGGAAAGCGTCGCTTTGCGCGGCTGGCCGCAGCCGGAAGTCCCTCCCCGAAAAAGCATCGATGTCCGCCTTTTCCGGGGCGCCGCCAACCGGGTGAATGACCCGCGCCAAAAAAAGATGAAGAGTGTGCCTCCTGCAAGGAAGGCATGAAGCCGCACGGGCAGATGCCTGCCCGATCGGAAGAAGGGGTTTGCCTTGTCATGGGCACGATGCTGGGCCTTGCGAAGGACAATTCCCGATGATTTGCCAGCCTGGAAAGCCAGGCGGGCATTGGCCAACGCATGCAAGGCCCGTCAAAACCCGTGCCGGAGACTGGCTTCTACGCTTTTTTCGCCCGCCCCTCAAGTCCCCGACTTTTGCCCAATTTCCGGAACAGGCAAAGGACGGAGCCCCAGCACGCCCCCTTGCGCCTGTCTTCCCGAAAGGCCCCGCCGATGCCGTCTTCAAGCAGGACCTGAAGCCGCCAGGGGGCCCGGACTCCCCCGAAAAATTGTCAGTTCGCGTCTGCCGGGCCCAGGCGGTCGGCGTTGAGCAGATCCACCAGCTCCTTGCCGGCCTTGAAGAAAGGCAGGCGCTTGGACGGAATCAGGATCATGCCCCCGGTGTTGGGGTTGCGGCCGTGGTAGCTGGCGTACTCCTTGACCTGCCAGGAGCACAGGCCGCGAATTTCCACCCGGCAGCCCTGCTTGAGAGCCTGGGTGATGGACGAGAAGAAAACATCCACAATCAAAACCGCGTCGTCTATGGGCAGCTGGCACTCCTTGGCCAGCCGCGTGCATAGTTCGCTCTTGTTCATCGTTCCTCCAAACCGGCCCGCCGCCCTTGGACGACGGGACGCGATCCCGTTTCGTGGCACAGGAGGGCGAAAGCGCCCCGTCGAGCCGCGCGGCAAGGGTTCTCCCAACCTCCCCGCGCCGCCCCAGGCAGGTGGATGTGCCATGGAGCGGACAAAAGGGAACCTTTGTCCCCACGCCCGCCGCGCATGGGGCGCGACAGGGAGAGGACGGCCGGACACTCGACGAAGTGTTTTTTACAAAAAGCGCAAAACATGCGCAAGACGTGCCGAAAATTCGAGGCAATCCTTTGTGTTTATGGCCTTGTCACGCAAAAGTTGCAATTCTGCCATTGAAAAGAAACGCCAAATCCAAGACTTGCGCGAACAAGTTGCAGACCTGCCACCCTCTTCCAAACCCAAAATGGGGAGATGTATGCGTCAAAGGCCTTGAAAATTTTTGTCGCCTGGAAGATTACACTCTTGAAAATCTGTGTAAATAAAAATCGAAGGGCATGACAGCTCGGACAAAATGAAGAGCCGACAAAATTTTGTCAGGCATCGGGCCGTCAAAAAAAGCCGTCGAATGCAGACCGGCGGCCAGCCGCAAGGCCCAAAAGGCGTCGTCCCGACCATCCTTGGGGACACGCCCGACAAGGCCCCTTGCCCGACAATCAAGCGACCGCCTTCCTTTTCGCCGGCAAAAGCAAGGGGGCGCGGCCCCTCGGGAAATTCCCCGAAAGGCCGCGCCCCGGCGCAATTTGGGCATGTGCTGCCCGAAGGAGGTCAAGGTCTGTTCAAGCCGGCTCAAGATCCCTCAAGATTCCTCACAATCGGGACTCTTGATGCGGCTTCCCGCAGACCCGGCTGATGCAAGGCCCCCTATCCGCAGTGGGAGAAGCCGCAGGCATGGCAGACCATGCAGCCTTCCTCGCGGGTGAGCCTGCCGCCGCAGTCGGGGCACACCGAGCCCACGATGTCCATGACGGCGTTGCCCTTGCTCTTGCCGTTCATGTAGTGGCTTTCGAGCACCCAGGCCACCGCGTCCGGGATGGAGAGCAAAAGGCCCTTGCGGCGGAAGACGGGATGCTCGCCGCCGATGCCGCGCAGCTGCGAGGCCACGTCGCGCACGTCCACGCCGGAGCGCAGGGCCAGGGACACGAGGCGCCCGATGGCCTCGGCCTTGGCGGTGACGCTGTGGCCGGACTTGCCGATGGTGGCGAAGACCTCGAAGGGGCGGCCGTCCATCTCGTTGACGGTGAGGTAGAGCGTGCCAAGGCCCGTCTGCACCCGCTGCGTGAAGCCGTACATGCAGTCGGGACGGCTGCGCACCGTGGAGGCGGCACCGGTCCAGCCCTTGGCCTGATCCTCGTTGTCTCGGGCCACGTTGGCGGCCACCTGGGCAAAGACTTCCTCGACCGCCTCGGCCTCGCCCACCTTGCCGGGCTCGGGCCGGGCCTTGGGCTCTTCCTTTTTGGCCGAGCCCGAGGAGAGCACCTGGATGGACTTGCAGCCGTCGCGGTAGACGGTGACGCCCTTGCAGCCCTCGCGGTAGGCCTGCAGGTAGCAGGTGCGCACATCCTCCACCGTGGCCTCGTTGGGGAGGTTCACGGTCTTGGAGACGGCATTGTCGGTGTACTTCTGGAAGGCCGCCTGCATGGCCACGTGCCAGCAGGGGGCGATGTCCTGCGCGGTCGCGAAGACCTCCTCCATGTCCTTTGGCAGGCCAAGTCCGCGAACCGTGCCCTGGCTTTTCACCTTCTCGACCAGTTCCTCGGAGTAGAGGCCGCGCTTCTTCAGCGCGGCGAGGAAGTGCGGGTTCACTTCGGTGAGCCTTTTGCCGTCCAGCACGTTGCGGGTGAAGGCAAGCGCGAAGAGAGGCTCGATGCCGGAGGAGCAGGCGGCAATGATGCTCAGGGTTCCCGTGGGCGCTATCGTGGTCACGGTGGCGTTGCGGTAGGGGCCCTCGTGGCGGGCCGCGTAGATGGAGCCGTCATGGGCCGGGAAGGGTCCGCGCTCCTTCGCAAGCTCCATGGAGGCCTTCTTGCCCTCGGCCTGCACATAGCCCATGATGCGCTCGGCTGCGGCCAGGCCCTCCCCGGAGGCGTAGGGGATGCCGAGCTGGAAGAGCATGTCGGCAAAGCCCATGATGCCGAGGCCAATCTTGCGGTTGGTGCGCACGGTCTCGGTGATGACGGGCAGGGGGTAGCGCGAGGCGTCGATGACATTGTCAAGGAAGCGCACGCACAGATGCACGGTCTCCTTCAGCTTCTCCCAGTCGATGCCGGTCTCGAGGGGATCGCCCTCCTTGCGGCTGTCTTCGGGCACCATCAGGCTGGAGAGGTTGATGGAGCCCAGGTTGCAGGCCTCGTAGGCCTGCAGGGGCTGCTCGCCGCAGGGGTTGGTGGCCTCTATCTCGCCCAGCTGCGGGCATGGATTGTCGCGGTTGATGCGGTCAAGGAAGACGATGCCGGGATCGCCGGAGGCCCAGGCCTTGTTCACGAGGAGATCGAAGACCTCGCCCGCGTTGAGGCGCCCGACCACCTCCTTCGTGTGGGGGTCGACGAGATCGTAGTCCTCGCGCTTTTCCGCGGCCTCCATGAAGACCTCGGTCAGGGCCACGGAAAGGTTGAAGTTGTTGAACTCGCCTTCCTTCTCCTTGGCGCGGATGAACTCGAGGATGTCGGGATGGTCGACGCGCAAAATCCCCATGTTGGCGCCGCGGCGCGTGCCGCCCTGCTTGATCTGCTCGGTGGCCGTGTTGAAGATGCGCAAAAAGGACACCGGCCCCGAGGCAACGCCGCCGGTGGTGCCGACAATGCTTCCGCCGGGACGGAGCCTGGAGAAGGAAAAGCCCGTGCCGCCGCCGGACTTGTGGATCATGGCGGCGAACTTCACTGCATCGAAGATCTCCTCGATGCTGTCGCCGATCGGAAGCACGAAGCAGGCCGCGAGCTGCCCCAGGGGCTGGCCCGCGTTCATCAGGGTCGGAGAGTTCGGCAGAAAGTGCCCGTCGGCCATGAGGTTGTAGAAGCGAACAGCCAGATCGTCCGGCTTCCAGGGAGAGTCGGGATAGTTTTTTTCCGAGTCGGCGACGGTTCTCGCCACGCGCCAGAAAAGATCCTCGACGGTCTCCTTCGCTCCCGTCTCGATGTCGGTCTTCTGGTAGCGCTGGGCAAGCACTATCTTGCCGTTCTCGGTGAGCGAAATCTCACGCAGGCCCTCGGGTCTGCGGGCCCCGGTCCTGACCCCGTCCTTCGCTCGGGCATCCTGTTTGCCGGACATGTCATCTTCCTCCAGATCTCGAAGGGAAAAACCTTTTTCAAGGTTTTCCTCGAAAGCCGTTCACGCCCCTGTAGAAGCTCCCCTGCTCCAATCCCTTTCTCCTCCCGAAAAAAGCATCCCGTGCCGCGGGTGCAATGGCGGGACTTGAAACAAGGACACGCGCATCATGCCGCATGCGGAACAAGGGAGAACATCTCGCGAGGCCAGAACCCGAAATCGGTTCCTGTCCCCTTGAAAACGCGTGAAAGGCAAAAGCGGCACCCCCCTCTCCCCTGCAAAAAAGGACGAGGGAAATGGTGGTTTCACTGTATTGGGCGCCTTTCTTGAAGGCGCTTTCAGGCATGGTTTGTCCTGGTTTTGGCGTGTCTGGGACTGATTGTGCGCAAATTGTCAGTGGTTGTGTGTGGTTGTGTGTGGATGTTCGCGGTTGTACGTGGTTTTGGCAGGGCCGTTCCCTTGGGTTTCGCCCCAAAGAAGAGGCGCTCCCGCATGGAATGGCAACTTGTTTTCCGCGTGGCTGTTTTCCGCAGGTTGTGCGTGTTCCCCAAAGGCCTGGAATCCTGCACAGCCCTCAAGGAAGAACGCGTCACGCGGAATGAGAGGCGCACAAGCCCTGCCGCAAGGCCCGGCCCAAAGCCGGGCGAGCCCCGAAAAGAGAAATTTGGACCCACCTCGGTCGTCAGGCTGGGGGGCGATGCAAGAGGCCGAAAGGCTTTTCAGGTCCGAGCATGGGGTGGTCAAAAACCCGTTTTCGCGGATCATGGCGCCAAAAGGAGCTGCATGAAGAGTTGCCCGGGAGTGAAAACCTATTTGCCCGAAGACTTGCCCGAAGATTTGCGTGAAGATTTGCGTGAAGGTCTGCTCGAAGGCCTGCTCGAAGGCCTGCCGGAAGATCCGTCGGAAGGTCCTGATGCATCGGAAGACAGACGGGAAGAGGCAAGCCCCGCGTTCTTCTCGATGAGCTCCACGAGATGGGCCGTCTGACGGGCGGCCGGGGTGTCGAGGGTCAGCTTGTGCTCGATCGTGGTGATGCCCTTGATGACCGTGGAGTGGGTCCTGTTGACCCTTGCACCAATCTGTTCGTAGGTGAGGTGCGCGTGGTTGCGGGCGAGATAGAAGAGGACGTTGCGCGCCTCCACGTGAGGGCGCTTGCGGACGGGGGAGCACAACTGTCCCTCGGTGAGACCGCAGCACTTGCACGTGTGGGAGAGCAGAAGGTCGAAGGAAACGATGCGGGGCTCGTCCTCCCTCTTCTCCACCAGGCCCTCCACCACCTCGCGCGCGAGATCGGGATCGGGCCTGTGTCCATCCACCCTGGCCTTGAGGAAAATGGTCTGCAGGCAGGACTCGATGCGGCGCACGTCGCCCTCGAGGGAGGAGGCAAGAATGTCCACCACCTCCTCGGAGAGGGGAATGTTGGCGGCACGTGCCTTGCGGCGGACGATCTCGCAGCGCATCTCGTAGTCTGGAGCGTCCATGACGGTCTGCAGGCCGGCTCCCAGGAAGGAAACGAGCGCAGGGTCGATGTCCTTCAGCTCATTCGTCCTGTACCTGCTCGTGAAGACGACCTTGCTGCCCTTGTTGCGCAGATGCTTGACGAGGCCCAGCAAAATCTCCTGGGTCATGGTCTTGCGAACCAGGAACTGGACATCCTCCATGAGCAGGAAGTCGAGGGAGCGCACCTTTTCCTGGAAGCCGTCGAGATCGTTGCTGGACAAGGCCAGGCGGTACCTGGAGTAGAACTCGTCCGCGGTCA
Organism: uncultured Desulfovibrio sp.; assembly: GCA_964635595.1. Lineage (GTDB taxonomy): Bacteria > Desulfobacterota > Desulfovibrionia > Desulfovibrionales > Desulfovibrionaceae > Desulfovibrio. The sequence goes on along the minus strand of CAZWOT010000045.1, from coordinate 7,320 downwards.
GGTAGGCCACGCGGGCATCGGTTCCCCTGGTGTTCAGAAGCTCGCGCACGGCGGACTGCACGATATGGGTCTTGCCAAGCCCGGTGTCCGAGCTCACGAACAGGGTCTCGGCATAGCTGTCGGGCCTGCACATGTCCCTGGCGGCCGTGGCGGCCATGCGGTTGGAATCCCCGACGACAAAGTCGTCGAAGGAATAGCGCCACTTCTCGTTGATTTCGGCGACTCTGGCCTTGAGGCGCGCGCCCGAGGCCGTGATGTGGCTGTCGAGCGGCATGGTGCGCACGAGGGGAAGCGCGCTCATCTGCCAGGTCGCCCTGGTGCCGACAGGGGAGACGCTCGTCACGGTTGCGGCGAAAGGCCTGTCCGCGGCCGCCTTGCCCGCCGGCCGGCAATCCCTGGCAGATGCCGGGGGCTCTGGCCTGTCCGCCGGGGCGCTTTCGCAGGCAGCGGCCCTGGAGTCGGCACTGACGGAAAGCGTCTTGCCTCGCCTGGGCTTGGCCAGGTGCTGCGCAGTTTGAGAGGGAGCATGCGAGGGGGCCTGCGCAGCACCCGTCTCGAAGCTCGGCAAAAGTCCGGGCTTGCGGGCGTCCGCAAGACGGATGTCGAGAACCACCTCGGAGGGCGCGCAGCCAAGCTCGGGTGCCGCCGTCTCGCGGATGAGCGCTCCCATCTTTCTTTCCAGCCTCTCCGCCATGTACCCGCTGCCGCCCGCGAGGCGAAGGCGCACGGTGCGATCGGCCAGCTCGCCGTCTACGGGAGCGAGCCAGACCCTGTAGTCCATGTCGCTCACCCTGACGGCAAGAGCCTGGCGTACTTCGTTCCAGCTGGCGGTCATGAATAGGGGAGTCCTGAAAAGTGGCGTGGGGGAGAGATGTTGAAAACTTTCCCAGAGATTTCAAGGCCTTGCATCTCGAGGCCAGCGATCTTGGGGCGTTAAAAAGGGTGACTGCGGGATTTTGGGAAAATCGGGTGTCACCCTGGAGGGAACACGGCCCTTCTCAAGGACCGTCGAGCAAGAGCTACCAACTCGAAGTTGGGAAGTAAAGTGGGGAAAGCTACAGAAGAATTGACATTGCCCATCTAACTGCCGACGAACAATTTCAAAATTTCTCGAAGAAAAATTTTGGACAGCTAAACCTTGAAAAAGACTGGATCTTTGAAAACAAACAGAAACCACATTAAAAAATCCTTGATTTCATGCCAAATGCATGCATCAAGGACATTCTTCAAGAAAAACTGCAAAAGACCTGAAGAGATTTGCAGTCAATTTGCCGTGCTGGACTTGCCGAAACCGGCAATTCCACTTGAGGCTTCCGGAATTCAGCAGGCATTTCCGAAAGCATCCCCAACAAAATCTGTCAAAACGTCGGGGTACGCCCCATGTGAGGCAACCTACCCTTTTTCGGGCTTCCCGTCCACAGCCTGGACCTCCTCGAGCCCAAGCCCAAGGGCGACCTCGGGCACGATTTCCCAGTGCCCGCCGCGGCTTGTTCCGTGTCGAACCAATACTCCCAAATCCTTGAGGCGGGCTACCCTTTTGAGGACGGTCCGGCGACTTCGACCAAGATGTACACTCATGGTGTCAACAGTTACGTTTACGTTGTTTTTCATAAGCCAGTAGACTTCTTTTGCTTCCTGTCCCTCGGGAGAATTGGCGTCGAATCGAAAAATTTTTTCAAACTGTTTTTGTCCGCCCGCGCAGACGGCCCCGGAAGCGGCTATTTCAAATTCTTTCGTCTTCTCGGCATCTTGGACCTCTGTGGACAAGTCCTTCATGCCCGCATTCGGAGAGACTTCGCCCATTGGCGACATATCTTTTGCTTCTGCGAAGTCCGGGCCCGAGGCTGTTCCCCGTGCCCCAAATTCGGCAGCGGGCAATGTCGCTTTCTTGCACCCGGCGGACGACGCGTCGCGGTGCCGGGCCATGGCTCCATCCATGGGTCCATCCATGGTTCCACCCATGGCATCGTCCTTGACATCAACCCCTGCATCGCTCCTTGCATCATCCCTTGCCTCGAAGGATTCTTTCACGGCATCCAGAGCATCCAGGGCCCCCTTGCCGTTGCGGCCTTTTGCGCGGGGCTTGTCCTCCCCGTGCAGAAGGGAGGCGAGGCTCAAGGAGCGCTGCCTTGGGTGGGCCTCCTCCTGCCCCCGCTCGTGCTCGCGTTCGCGATCGTTCCGGGGCACGAGGATGCGGCCCGCTGCGGACTTGACCCAGAGGCGCCCTTCCCTGTCGAGACAGGGCTTCTTTCCCTCGGGAACCTCCACCACCACGACAAGGCGGTTTCCGGCCAGGGGGATGTTCTGGGTGTGGACGACGACCGGCGGCACGAGACTCTCGGCGGCCGCCTGCAGGACGCGGTTGGCCCTTGCGAGCGACTCTCGCGCAAGGCCCTCCACCTGGCCGTCCTCGCTGATGCCCCAGAAGATCTTGCCCCCTTGCGTGTTGGCCAGGGCCGCGATCTCGCAGGAAAGCGTCATGGCGTCCTCACCGCCAGGCAAAAAGCGCCGCTGGCTGTCCTCACCCAGTGCCGCCTGCAGGGCCAGTTTCGCCTCTTCGAGATTCATGTCTCCCCCAGTGCCGTGATGCCACACAATATGCCGGGATGGGCCGGTTCGGGCGCGAGGTTCCCGCAAGGGGCCATTGTATGATGATGGAACCGATGACCGGCGCCTGCCCGGTGGTCATGGCCTTCGGCTTGACTTGCCGAAGGCCGATCCTCGTGCCGGGTCAACGCGCCCCCGTGTCTGCCCCAAGCCTCGCGCGCTTAACAAAGACTATCAGTCCGTTTGACGGGGCATCAACCCCTTTTTCCCGCGTGAAGCAGGGCAAGAGGGCAAAGATCCAGCAGCACGGTCGCAGGCAAATCCCGGTTCGCTCGGAGAATTTGCCCGAAAATTTGTCCTTGACAAAAACAGGCCCGCAAGATACAGTGATTAATGTGGAACGGTAGTTAAGACGGTTATAACGCCGGCCTGTCACGCCGGAGGCCGAGGGTTCGAGTCCCTTCCGTTCCGCCAATTATTTTTCATGAAAAGGGTCAATCTCTTTCTTGAAAGGACAACCTTGACAGAAAGAAGATTTGGCCCATGTTCATAGCCCTTAACCATATCTGCATAAAGCCCAAAGGTACCTTACGAAAAATAAGGTATCTCTGGGCTTTTTTGCGTTTTCAAAACCCCATCTAATTGCAACGAGGTAAAGAAAAAGGCGCTTTTGTTTGTGCAGAACAAAAGCGCCAGACGACCAAAGAATTCGTCAAAGTGAAAATAGGAACATTCGATTGTTCTGTCAAGCAAACGAATTCAAAAAAGTCGGAAAAATTTCTTTGCCTCCTGAATGGAGACAAAAAGTGACCAAAGAATCAGTTAGCCCCATCGGGCTTGTCCACGGCGCAATCCAGCCTGAATGGATCGTGAAGTACCCTGTTTCCCTCGGCGCACGCCAAACATATTCGGTGCTTTGCGACATGGCCCGCGACAAGGATCACTGCTGGCCGTCCCATAAGACACTGGCGGCCAAGGTTGGCAGAAGCGTGACTTCGATCAAGCGCTATCTGCGCCAATTGGTCGGGGCTGGGCTTATCAAGATCGAATCCTGGGCAAAGAGGTCTTGCAAGTATGTCATCCTCTTCGTCAGTGAGCTCAGGGACGCCGCTGCACGGCGCGAGCAAAAGATTTCAAATAAGGCTTCAACGAGAGCACAAGCGGAAAGGGCTACTCGATCAGCTTCCGCTTGTCCTGCGGCATCGGCCTTGCCTGCACAATCCCCTCATGTGAAGGCCTCCAGCCAGGCAAGGCCTGCCGCTTCTCCTGCTCCCTCAGTTCCGGCTCCGGCTCCGGCTGCTCCTGCGGCCTCCACGGCTCCGGCCGTGTCCTCCGTGTCGGCCGCGCCCTCCCTTGCCGATTTTGATGCCTTCTGGGCGGCATATCCGGTAGAAAAGCAAGTGCGTAGGGCTGCGGCTATCAAGGTTTGGCGCAAGCTGATGCGCTCCGGTGAGCTTCCTGAACTGTCCGTTCTCCTGACCGCGCTTGAAGGCTTCAAGGCATCCGATTCCTGGGAGAAGGAAGAAGGCCGCTGGATTCCCGCGCCATGCCGCTGGTTGGAAGATATGCGCTGGCTCGATACCTCTTCCGTTGCCTATGTGGCCGCTGTGGAGCGGCGCAAGGCGGCGAAAAAGCAGGCGGCCGAAATGAAGGCGGCAAGGGAAGAGGCCGCAAGCAAGGCGGAAAATCAAGATACCTCAAGGCGGGCAGAAGAAGAAAAGGCCATAGAAGAAAAGGCCATGCCGCTCTTCGAGGCATTCGCTGCTCGTTTCCAGGGCCATGAGATCCAGCCATGGGAGCGGGCCAAGTGGCTGTATCTCTACGAAACGGGCAAGGCTCCTCTGGCGGATGACGTGCCTGAAGACAACGCCTTGTCCGTCATGGAATTTCTCAAGGCATTCGAGAAACGGGCGCTTGGGAAGGCTTCGGCTGCGGGTGTGGCTTGCTCTGCAGGCGGCCGAATTGCTGACGGCCTTCGTGGCCTGCTTTCCTTGTCAGGAATATTCCCCCGCACATCGGCAACGGCAAATATTTGTCACGACATTGAAGTCAGAAAAAAGGAGGTTTGATGGCTGAAAAAAAACGAGTCAGACGGGGGCAATCAAGGGAAGAATTCCTTGAAAATATCGGAACAATTGAAAAATCCCTTTTGAGTCGAGTTAAGATTATTGATATATATCGCAAACTTAATTCTGAAGGAAAATTTTCAGGTTCATATGCAAGTTTTGCTGCATATGTACATTCGCAGTTTGGACAATCCGACTTGGTAGCAGATTTGGAAAAAATGGAAAATCTCGAACGAAATCCTGATGGTAGCCTGAAATTGCCTGAAGACTATGGTCAATTACGCGGATTTGCCAAGGTTCAATTTGCGATTTGTGCCAAAGAAGTTAAGGAGTTATTTGACAATCAATGGCCAAAAAAATTTGTATATCAGAAAATGTTTTCTGAAGGCAAATTTACGTATTCATATACACATTTTAAGTATTTAACAAACAAATATTTTGGAGAAGAATTCTCATCTGTAGGAAGAGCGCCAAACAGTAAAAAGTTTTTGTTGCACTTCTATAATATCGAAGAGGCGATTAAATCAAACTGTTTTTCAAGAGAAGAAATTATTGAAATACTTACAAAGAAAAATGATATAAGCAAAGAATTTCCCGAATTTTGTAACATATTTTGTGAGGCGCTAAAAGAATTAGGTTTCTGTACTGGTACAGACAGAAAATCCAAGGAAATAAATAAAAAGGTTTATGCGCAAATAGAGAAAAAAGGAACAAAAAATACTGACACTATTGAAAATAAGTCTATCAAAAAAACAGAAGTAACAACTCTTCCAGCCAAACAGGAAGACAATCTACCAGACAGCAATAAGCCTTCTATCATCAAAAAATCTTCTCTTGATGATGAAGTACAAATTAATATTCAAGATGTCGAAGTTGATATCTAGGGTGAAAGATGGCCAAGATTCATTTTATTTTGCAAGGCAAGGGCGGTGTTGGCAAAAGCATGATCGCAAGCCTGCTCTATCAGGCTCTGATAGAAATCGGCAAAGAGACAGGCAAGGAAGTCATTGCTTACGACACCGATCCTATTAACAAAACACTTTCGGGTTTCGAGGAGTTGAAAGTCGAGAAAATCGACATCATGAGCGGGCGCGATATTGATCCGCGCAAGTTTGATGACCTCTATGAGGAACTTGCAAACGCTCCTGAAAATGCCCATGTGATAGTGGATAATGGCGCAAGTTCTTTTGTGGCATTGTTAAGCTATATCAAAGAAAATGATGTTATCCCTACTCTTGTTGAAAATGGGCATTCTATTCTCTTCCACACGGTTATAACTGGTGGCCAGGCAATGAAGGATACAATTGCCGGAATGCAGCTGCTAACTCAACAATTCCCTGATTCAGATATAGCTGTATGGTTAAATCCATTCTTTGGAGAAATTGTTTCCGAGGATGGCCGTAAATTTGAGGAATTTGGTGCATATAAAAAACATGCCGATCAATTTGTTGCATTGATATCGTTGCCTGATGTTCCAAAATCAACTATGGGCTACGATATTGAAATGGTCTTTTCAAATAAAAATACATTCAGTACGGCTATAAAAAATTGCGGTAAAATTGCCATAAGAAGCAGAATACGGAAATACTGGGAAGCTGTTCTTGAACTAATTAAAGATCCGGCAATCTGTGAGTAATGCCATGACGGAAGAAAAGAAAATTGAAGATTTGGCAAGCGACAAAAGTACTTGGCTTGAAGTCGAGGACGATGTACATTTGAGCATTGATGAGATTCGGCAAGAAATTTATCGCGTCAACAATATGGCCGTTGATCGTGATGAACCGGCCCTTGCATACGTCACGATCATGAATGCCTGCCTCGATGCACAGAAAAAGCTCATGAATGCCCACTTGGACGCGCTATCCAAGATCATGGCCAAGGAGACGCAAGCGACTGTCGAGGCCACGCGAAAAGGCGCGTCTGAGGTTGTCGAGGCCACGCAACAGAACATGAAAGAGATGGTCAAGGCCCTCTCTTCCATGACTGCGGAAAGTCTTCGTGAGACTGCAAGGGAGCTCACATCACTGCGGACAACCATGAAGCTGTGTACGTCCATCATGGGCGTGTCCGCCCTCCTCGTGGTCGCGGTCTTCGTCCTGAAGGCAATGGGGTAGCGCCATGGCTGATGTTCGGCTTGCCGATTCTCTGGCCTTCAACTGCGGCCCGGTGATCATGGACGCCGTGCGCGATCCGGACGTGCTGGAAATAATGCTCAATCCGGACGGCAAGATCTGGATCGAGAAGTACGGCTGCGATCAGGAATGTGTCGGGGAGCTGCCAGTCGCCCAGAGCAAAGTGCTTCTCTCGCTGGTGGCATCAGCGCTGGATCTGGTGGTCGATGCCAAAAATCCGGTTGTCGAGGGGAGCTTTCCCCTGGATGGCTCCCGTTTCGAGGGCGCTTTCCCTCCCATTGTCGGTCCTGGCGCGTCCTTCTCCATGCGCAAAAAGGCAAGCAAGATTATCACGATGGAGGAGTATTTGGAGCGTGGTGCGATAACTCCGGACGTTGTCCCGATTATCGATGACGCCATTCTGACGCGGAAAAACATTGTGGTCGTCGGTGGCACCTCCTCCGGCAAAACCACGTTCTGCAACGGCGTGATCCATCGCCTTGATCAGCTCTGCCCAGGGGATCGGCTTCTGATTCTGGAGGATACTGCCGAATTGCAGTCCTCGGCCAAAAACGCGGTTTTCTTCCTGACCTCGG
>CAZWOT010000044.1:0-14249 GCA_964635595.1 uncultured Desulfovibrio sp. | reverse complement strand
CGTTCGGATGCAGGAGTTGCTCAAGCGGCTCAACAAGCTCAGAAACGACGGGAAGTTGACAGCAGAAGCCGTGCAGGCCGCCTTTCGTGAATACGACGAAATTGTCTCGCCTGGCGACCAGGAGTGCCCCGAGCCGCCGCCACCACGCAAGGGCAAAAGGGGACGACCAGCCAAGGGCAAATCCAGATGCCTGCTGGAGCGGCTAAGGGAATACAAGAGTGAAGTGCTTCTGTTCCTGACACACCCGGAAGTGCCCTTCTCAAACAATCTGGCCGAACGCGACATCCGAATGGGCAAGGTGAAGCAGAAGATATCGGGTTGCTTCCGCTCAATGGATGGGGCGCGAATCTTCTGTCGTATCCGCAGCTATATCTCTACTTGCCGGAAGCATGGGCTGTCGGCTCACGAAGCTCTTGGTGCGCTCTACTCTGGTAAATTGCCGGAGTTTATTGACCTTGGGTCGGTACCAAATGACTTCCAGATTGCCCATTTGCCCAACGAGTTGTCCCCCAAGGGGCAGGCTGAACAACAAGAGCAAATGACTGAAGCTGAGTAGGTTCAAAATGTCTTGAAAATCCCTTGACAGGAAGGCAGGTGCCAACGTAGGAAAATCCGGTTCATGATGTACATGGACTGTTCCCGGACTTGATGAATCCTTGCAGGAAGGCCCGGCGTGGGCCTTGTCCGGGCCGCCGGCCCAGGCGGCCAGGGCCTTGAAGGACCGGGAAAAAGCGAAGTGTCCCTGCTCCCGCCAAAGCGCGTTTCCCCCGAAGAAGAGGATTAAGGCCGTCAGGCCTTGCCTTTTTTGTGGCGCACGTTTGTTCAGGCGGCAGTGTTGGACGCCATTGTCGTTGCCAGAACCGTTTTTCGCTGCCCTCGCCGTGCTAGCGGCGTTCTTGCGGGCAGCTTCCTGTTCCGCAGTGTTCGGGCCGCCCTTTGGTCGCGGCCATTGGACGTGGCCATCGGACGTGTCCGTTGCAGCCATGCAGGGCCGGGCCTGAAAGCCGGCTCCGGTCGGGAGCCCTGGCCGGACTGCGGGGCCATCCACGGGTCATGCCCCAAAGCCCGGGGCCCCGATCCTGGGGCACCCGGCACCGGATCAGGCATTCTGCCCCAAGCACACTCAAGCATTTCACGCCCATGCCCAAACAAGTGAAGACCCAATCCTCGCGCAGGCACGCCTTCAGCGAGCACCAGCGCCGCCTCTTCATGCTGCTCGACGCCCTCTTCGTCATGAACGAGGACGACAACCGCGAGCTCTTCAAGGTCCTGTCCTCCCTGGACGTCCTGCCCGCGGAATACTACTACTCCTACAAGCTCGACGAGATGCGCGAGAAGATCCGCCACGAGTGCGAGGAGGAGGGCAAGCACGTCTATTTCGGCAACAGCAACTGCTGCATGCAGCCAAGGGCCCGCTTCGAGCTCACCCAGGCGGCCGTCAAGGACACGGAGCTGAAACTGAAGTTCCGGCGCCTCTTCGTGAACCGGACGTTCCTGAGCACCCACGCAGGCCTTGCCGCGGCCCAGATAGCGGCCATCTACAACAACGACGAGGCCGTCTTCCGCGAGTTCGTGGTCCAGGACAAGCGCACCCTCGACGTGGGCCTCGCGCGCAAGGATCACCTCGTCAATTCCGCCTTCACCATGGAGTGGTTCGAGTCGAGGACGCCGTATCTGAAGGCCGTCATCCTCAACGATCTCTGCTCGGCCTTCATGACCGCAGGGCATGTCCACCCGCATCTGGGCGACATCTGGGGCGAGTATCTGAAGGGCCGCATTCCCTGCGTCTGGCTTGGCCCCGAGAAGCGGGCCGTGCTCTCCTTCTGGCAGGGCGACGACGTGGGCGTGAACAAGTTCGTGGCCAACATCCAGAAAAACGGCATCAACACGACCGGCGACGGCCTCGCCATGGGGATCATCCAGCTCTTCATGCAGGACAGGGCGGCCCTTTCCTCCTTCAACAAGGTGGTCGCCCTCCTCAAGAAGGACCGCGGCACCCGCCAGAACATCCTCACGACCCAGGTCCTCGGCCTTGGCCTCAACCTCGCCCGCTTCCTCTACGGCGAGCGCAAGGACCTGGAGCTCATGCGCGACAACGTGAAAAGCCTCGAGGACATGTCGGGCCGCGGCTACAACGGCTTTTCCTTCGGCACCCACGGCTTTGCCGCCCTGCACGCCCTGGACCGCCTGCGTCTTGGCGAGCAGGACTTCGTCATGCCCATAGTCGAAATCAACGGCTACGACGTGAACTACCTCTCGGTCCTTCTGCTCGAGACCGCCATGTGGCGTCTGCCCTGGTTCGAGTACCCGGGCCCCAGACGGCTCGACAGCTGGCATGTGCTCACCAAGGACTTCCCGAGGCTCCAGCGCCTGGTGGACGATCTGCTCGCGAAGGTCGGCTCCCAGGAGGCGACGCCCGAAAAGCTCGAGCGCGATTCCAGCTGGGGGAGCCTCCTCGATCTCACCATGCTCGTGGAGGAAAAGCCCGAGTGGCTCATGCGCCTGGCCGCCCTCGAGACCCTGGTCCAGGAAAGCGTGGCCGAGAAGAAAAAGCGCCTTGTGTGGGTCGTGGACCTCGAGGAAAACGACGTGCGTGCCCTCGAGCAGACCTACGGGGCCCGCGGCTGGAGCAAGGGCCGTGAAGTTGCCATGAAGCGCCTTGCCGAGAAGAGCGGCGAGTGCGGCTTCTTTACGGATGTCGACTGGCGCATCGCCTCGGCCGTCGAAACCGTCAACTGGTGGCGCTCTTCCAACTACACCCTGCGCATCTCCGAGTGCTGCGACGCCTTGGCTGCCTGCGACCGCGTCTTCGAGAGCCGGAACGGACAGCTCGAGCCCATCCGCTTCAGGGAGGGCAAGCTCAAGGTCGTCTTGAAGGAAGCCGACCCGAAGCACTACTCCCTCACCTTCGGGCACGATGTGACGGGCCTCTCGTCCTCCACCATCGTGTATCTTCGCGAGGGGGACGTCGTGACCTACTACAAGCTCACGGCCCTCGAGATCCAGGTCGCCAAGGTGGTGGGCCAGGGCATGACCTTCCCGAAGACGGAGCTTCCGCGCGTCCTGAACCTCACCCGCTCCTCGCTCAAGCTCGACGTGGGCACCGAGGGCGTGGACGCCGAGGACGTGGACGAGGTGGTGACCCCCATCCTGCAGCTCGAGCAGACCGCTTCGGGCTTCGAGGCGGTGGCCGGCGTGCGTCCCTTCGGGCGCCCGGACACGGCCTTCTTCCGCACGGGCGAGGGCCCGACGGAGCCCCTTGCCACCGTGCCCATGGAGGAGCCGAAGGAAGGGGAGGAGAGGACGCCCTTGCCCGTGGGCGAAGGGGAGCCCGACGGGCTCACCAGGACCCTGCGCGTGCGCCGCAATTTCGCCAGGGAGTTCGCGGCCCTCGACGCCCTTGCCAGGGCCTGCCCGACCCTCTCCCAGGGCCTCGAGAACGGGCAGTGGTACAGCGGCAACATCGAGGATGTGCTCACCCTGCTCGAGGAGCTGCGCGAGACCGATCTTGCCTGCAAGGTGGAGTGGCCGAGAGGATCGCGCCTGAAGCTGCGCGGCCAGCTCGACGCCTCGCGCATCAAGGCCAAGATCGGCTGGTCCTCCAACGACTGGTTCGGCGTCGAGGGCACGGCCCTTCTGGACGACGACGAGATGATTTCCCTGAGCGCCCTTCTGGCGTCCCTGAAGGGCAGCCGCTTCGTCTCCCTTGGGGACGGCGAGTACGTGGCCCTGACCCAGGATCTGCGCCGCAAGCTCTCGAGCCTCAAGCTCGTGGGCCAGGAGAACAAGAAGGGGCAGTTCATTGTCAATTCCCTGGCCTCCGCGGCCGTGGAACAGGCCCTCGAGGACATGGAGGTCGAGGTCGACCCGCGCTGGGAGGCCAACGTGGAGCGCATGCGCGAGGCCTTCTCGATCACGCCGCAGGTGCCCTCGCTCCTTCGGGCCGATCTGCGCGAGTACCAGCGCGAGGGCTACGAGTGGATGCAGCGCCTGGCCGTGTGGGGCGTGGGCGGCTGCCTTGCCGACGACATGGGCCTTGGCAAGACCCTGCAGGCCATAGCCGTCATGCTGAACCAGGCGGCCAGGGACGCCGCCCTCGTGGTCGCGCCCACCAGCGTGTGCGGCAACTGGGAGCTCGAGATCAACCGCTTTGCGCCGTCCCTGAACGTGGTGCGCCTCGGGACGACGGGCCGCGAGGAAACCGTCAGCAAGCTTTCCGTGAACGACGTGCTTGTGGTCGGCTACGGCCTTCTTCCCAACGTCCAGGAGGAGCTCGCCTCCCGCAAGTGGTCCATGGTGGTCTTCGACGAGGCCCAGGCCCTGAAGAACGCGGCCACCAAGCGCGCCAAGGCCGGCCGCAAGATCGACGCGGACTTCCGCCTGGCGCTCACCGGCACCCCCATCGAGAACCGCATCGACGATCTCTGGAGCCTGTTCAACATCATCAATCCCGGCCTTCTGGGCTCCTGGGATAACTTCATGCACCGCTACGGCAAGGCGGCAAGCCCGGGAACGCCCGCATCGAGGGCCCTGCGCGCCGTGGTGCGCCCCTTCCTCTTGCGGCGCCTCAAAAGCGCCGTTCTGGACGAGCTTCCGGAAAAGACCGAGCAGAACATCATTGTCGAGCCCAACGACAAGGAGCGCGCCTTCTACGAGCAGCTTCGGCAAAAGGCCGTGGCCAAGCTCAGCAATTCCGACTCGAAGGCCGGCGCGCGCCGCATCGAGATCCTGGCCGAGCTCACCCGCCTGCGCAGGGCCTGCTGCCATCCGGGCCTTGCCGACCCCGACATGATGGCCCTCGAAAAATACAGCTCGAAGACCCTGCAGTTCATCGAGACCGTGGAGGACCTCATCGCCTCCGGACACAAGGTGCTCGCCTTCTCCCAGTTCACCACCTATCTTGCGCAGATCCGCTCGGCCCTGGAGGAGAAGAACATCTCCTACCAGTACCTGGACGGCCAGACCCCGGAACTCGAGCGCAAGAAGCGCGTGGCGGCCTTCCAGAGCGGGGAGGGCGACGTCTTCCTCCTGTCGCTCAAGGCCGGCGGCACGGGCATCAACCTGACGGCCGCGGACTACGTCATCCACCTCGACCCCTGGTGGAACCCGGCCGTGGAGGACCAGGCCTCGGACAGGGCGCACCGCATAGGCCAGAAGCGTCCCGTCACCATCTACCGCATGGTCCAGCAGGGCAGCGTGGAGGAGCGCATTCTGGATCTCCACCAGTCCAAGCGCGAGCTTGCCGCGGACTTCCTCGAGGGCACGGAAACGAGCGTGAAGTCCCTCACCGAGGACGATCTGCTCCGGCTCATGCAGTAGGGGAGCTGTCCTGCGTTTGGACGACGCATCCGCCTTGCATCGCACGCGTGCCCCTTTCGGGAAAACGCCCTGATTTCGGCCCGCGAAGCCGCCCGTCTCTTCAGGAAAGACGGCGGCTTTGCGGGCTTGACTTTTGACCGCGGCATGGTTGAAGAAGGGCGGGCCCAGAACAGCCCTCCATGGCCCCCATGTCCCCGTTTTTCCTGGACATTTTGGCCATGCCGGCCGCTTCCAAAAGACCAGGCGCGCCGATGTCGGGCAGCGGTTTCGAGCTTGAAGCCGCCCCTGGCAGGCCGTTGCCTTCAGGGCCCCTTGCAGAAGGGTTTCCAGGTCCCGCTTCCCCCACAAACCCGCATTCCCCCGAAAACCCATGGCACTTCTTCTCACCCGCTCCGAGTTTCGCAGGATTCGCCAGATTGGCCTGCCCATCTTCGTGGCCCAGCTCTCGCAGATAGGCATGAACTTCGTGGACACGGTCATGGCAGGCCGCTATTCGGCAAGGGACCTTGCCGGAGTCGCCGTGGGGGGCTCCATCTGGGCGCCGGTGACGCTCTTCGGCATAGGATGCCTTCTGGCACTGCCGGGCATGTCGGCCCAGCTTGTGGGGGCAAGAAAGCCCGAGCGGGCAGCGCATCTGCTTCGCCAGGGCATATTGCTTTCGGCTGCCATGTGCGTGGTCATAGCCCTGGCCCTCTACGGCATCTCGCTCAATCTGGAGCATCTGGGCCTCGACGAGGAAATTATTCCCGTGACGGGCGGGTACCTGCGGGCCATGATCTGGGGCCTGCCGGCCTTCATGCTCTTCATCAACGTGCGCTCGTTCTTCGAGGGCTTCGGGCGGACACGGCCTGCCATGGTCATCGGCCTCATCTGCCTTTTCATCAACATCCCCTGCAACTACGTCTTCATCTACGGGCATTTCGGCCTGCCCGAGCTTGGCGGCGTCGGCTGCGGGGTGGCCACGGCCATCTGCTACTGGTGCATGGCCGTCTCGGTCCTCGTCTTCCTGCACAAGGACAAGGTTTTGCGAAAGTATGCCTTCGTGGGGCGCGACAGGGTGCCGCTGGAGGGAAAAAAGCTCGATCTGCCGCTCATCGGAAACGTTCTGAAAATCGGCTTTCCCAACGCCGTCGCGCTCTGCATCGAGGTCTCGCTCTTCGCGCTCACGGCCCTTCTGCTGGCTCCGCTCGGCACAACGGTGGTGGCAGGCCACCAGATCACGATCAACTACTCAAGCATCGTCTTTGCCATTCCGCTCTCCATCGGCATGACCGCCACCATAATGACCGGCCAGAACCTGGGTGCCGGCAAGCAGCTCCATGCACGTGCCTCGGCGCACACGGCGCTGACCCTGGGCATACTGGTGGCCGTTGCCACCATGGCCTTCACGGTGCTCTTCAGGGACGAGATTGCCCGCCTCTACAACGACGATCCGAATGTCCTGGCCCTTGCGGCCTCGCTCATGCTCCTGTGCGGCGCCTACCAGATAGTGGACACCATGCAGATCATCTCCTGCGGCATATTGCGCGGCTACAACGACACCCGCATCATCTTCTATGTGTGCCTCGTGGGCTACGGGCTCGTGGGGCTGTGCGGCGGCTACGTGCTTGGCCGCACGGACTGGGTGGTCCCGGCCATGGGCGCTGCTGGCTTCTGGGTGGGCTACATCATTGCCATCGCCTTCTGCGCGCTCTGCTACATGACCCGCTTGCGCTGCCTGCACCGCCTCGACATGGGCTCCATACGAAAGAAGCTGGCCCGCTAGAAAACGGCCCGCCGACAGGACGCTGACTGGAGAGGGGCGCAATCCTGCTGCATTGGGGAAAAGTGCATCAAGCCCTGAGCGCATCAAATCCGGAGCACATCAAATCCGGAGCACATCAAATCCTGTGCGCTTCAATCCCTGAGCACTCCAAAACGACAGAAGCCGTCAACGACTGAGGTCATCCCCTCCCTCAAGCTCGTTCTTCTCCTGCTTCTCGTCCTGGCCTCCCCGGCCCCGGCGGCGCGCCCTTTGCCTCCATGACGGACACCGCCGGCCAGATGATGGGCATGGACATCAGCACCTTCCTTGTCCACGACCGCCAGAACAAGGTCTGGATGCTGGAGGCCGCCACCGGGTTCCTGGAGTATTCGGCCGACAGCCGGCCTTTGCCGGGAAACGCATTGCCCGTTGGCGCATCAGCCCTCGAGCAGGGCGGGGTTGGCGGCAAACTCCTCCTCGGTGAGGACCTGGAAGCCGCTTTCCACAAGAAGCCGGGCAAAGAGACCGTGGCCGTCCACGAGGGTTTTGGAGAAAGTGCCGTCGTAGACCTTTCCCTTGCCGCAGGAGGGCGAGCGGCTCTTGAGGATGGCCTTTGCGCAGCCGTTTTCCTTGGCTGTTGCGAGAGCCTTCTCGGCGCCCAGTGCAAAGTGCGCCGTGCAGTCCCGCCCGTCGCGGGCAAGGACAAGGGTCTTTCCGTCCACCTTGCGCAGTTCGCAGGGCGTTCTCGGAGTGGGAAGGCCTCCGAGCTCCTCCGGGCAGACGGGCACGCAAAGGCCCCTGTCCGCCAGGACCTTGACCTGGGGCACAAGGTTGCTGCCACCGTCATAGCGGCAATTTTGGCCAAGAAGGCAGGCCGAGACGACGACCTTTCCTTCCACGGGATCCTTGTCCCTACTTGTTGGAGGCGGGCTCTCCGCCCTGCTTCCAGGCGCCGATGAGCGGCATGCGGGCAGTATCCGGCACGATGGCCGCCTCCCACATCTCCTGCCAGTACATGCAGGTGCCGGGGTTCCAGGCCGTGGCCGCGCGATCGTCCCAGGCCACCTGGATGGGCCAGTCCGTGTGCCTGCGCAGCACTTCCTCGAAGCTCTCCGCCTCCTCGATGGCGTCGTGGACGAGCTTGAGCTTCATGTTGGGGCCTTTCAGGAAGCGGACGTGGTACTTGGGCATATGAAACTCCGAAAAACAGAAAAAGGTCTTGATTTGAGGGACTTGAAGGGAATTTGGCCCCAAAAGTCGGGGCCCTTCCGCAAATATCAGCGAAAGGGCCCCTCATCAAGTCCCGCCCTGTCGGGGAGCCTTCAGGCTCGCCCGTCGGGAGGAACCGAAGCTGTCCTTGCCGGAATCAGGCCTAGTGCCCGATGAACCGGCTGATGATGTAGAAGATGATCAGCAGCACGACGCCGAGGCCCCAGCTCCAGTGAATGAGCTTCATCTCGACGGGATCAAGCGGCTCGTACTCCATGTTCTGCAGTTCCTCGTGGAACTTCGCTTCTTGGCTTTGATCTGCCATAGTCTTTCTCCTATCAGTACAGGATCCGGGCGCTACATGCCGGCAGCGGTAGCTGCAGCCTGGACCTCGGGCGGATACATGCCGTGGAAGAAGAGCCAGGAGATGAACAGGCCCACCCAGATAATGAAGCCGAACAGGCAGACCACGTACACGACGGCCAGTCGGCCGATGCCTTCTTCAAGCAGCTTCTTGAAGTTGGAGATCATGCCGATGGAGAAGAAGGTCAGCAGGAAGAACAGGGTACGCAGGCCGTTGAGGGCCCCGGAGATGCTCTTGGCGGTCTTGTGAGTGTCTGGGTCCGACATGCAGAGGAAGAGCATGACGAGGAAGGTGAACACGTAGCCCAGCACGAAGCGGGGGAACCTGTCCCACACGTCTCCCCAGGTCATCTTCTTGCCGGCCTTGGCGTCGGCATCGAAGTACTTGGTCCACAGGTAGGCCAAAATGAAGGCCCACACGCCGATGAACATGTCGATGAAGACCTTGACGGTCGTCGTCACCATGACCACCCAGCCCTTTTCCCACTCGGTGCCGAGTTCGGCGGCCTTGGAGAGAATCAGGGACTCGGTGATGGCGCCGGAGGCGATGGCGCCGCCGTCGGACTTGACGGCGAGGCCCATCCAGCCGCCGGCCACCATGGGCTCGCCGTGCAGGAACGCGGCCGCCACGAAGGGCAGGATCAGCATTTCGATGCAGGTGAACACGACGACCAGGGAGGAGACCATGATCGGCACCACGGGCCTGGCGCGGATGGCGCCGCCGGTGGCGATGGCGGCGGAGACGCCGCAGATGGAGATGCCCGACGCGAGAGGCGCTGCCCATTCCTTGTTGAACCGGAAGTACTTTCTCGCGACGAAGTAGACCACCGCCCAGTAGAGCAGGTAGGCTTCAACGATGGCGCACAGGCCTCGGAAGATGACCACGCCGGCGAACTGGGCCGCGTCGGCGGCCTTGACGCCAAGCTCGACACCAAGGATGACGATGGCGATCTTCACGAAGAGCTCGGGACGGCAGGCGTCATGGAGTTTCTCCACAAGCCCGGGCGCCACGTTGCCGATGATGATGCCCACCACGAGAGCCACGATGAATCCCGCCTCGGTGGAGAGGCCCAGCGACCACTGGATGCCGAACTTGGCGAGGTCGGTACGCGGGTTGGCCGCTATGTAGGCGTTGGCCCCGGCCACGTAGCAGACAATGGCGATGAAGAACACGACCGTGAAGGATACGACGAACTTTGCCACGTTGCCCTTCATGAGC
Organism: uncultured Desulfovibrio sp.; assembly: GCA_964635595.1. Taxonomy (GTDB): domain Bacteria; phylum Desulfobacterota; class Desulfovibrionia; order Desulfovibrionales; family Desulfovibrionaceae; genus Desulfovibrio. Next base: position 4,395 of record CAZWOT010000044.1, on the reverse strand, counting down.
TTGGTGCCCAGGGCAAGACCCAGGGTCACGATGATGTAGGTGGCAAGCAGGGCCTGCCAGCCGGCCATCATGCCTTTGCTCGCGGCATTGAAGCTGTCGATTGGGCTGTTGATCCACATCCCCATCTTCACGATCCAGCCGACAAGATCGAGTCCCGCGAACTTGGCGAGGCCCAACACGAAGAGGATGCCGCCGAGAAGGCACGCGACCTTGTCTTCGTTGAACGTAGAAGCGGTTTGGTTAGCCATTTGTACTCCTCACTCGTTTTGGAGTGTTGTACATGCTGCGCCTAAACCTCATTCGGCGCAGAGCCCTCAGAACAAGTTGCCATGGCCTGAAGGTCCATCTCGCTTTCCCAAAAAGAAGATCCTCAAAGCCGGTTTCCTGTCCCCTTTGCAACTTTCCCCGGGGGAGATAGTTCCATTGGGAACAAGGTGATGTTTGACTTGAATCTAGCACCGTTCACAAGCGAGCGCAACAAGGGCCCGGCGCATCGGTTGATTGTGCGGATCTTGGCTACAATGGCCGACAGGAGCTTGTGGATATGGAACAGACAAAAATGCGGCACGAAAAAAAATTCTCTTTTTTCGGAACAAGAGCTGTAGCTTTTCCTGCAAAATGAATCTGCTCTCCGAATTGCGGACAGGATAAGCAAACATAATAAAGTATTTTGCTATGGAATTGCATGGGCAAGGCGGCAAGAAGTTCATTTGCTTCTTGCCGTACTTTTCTTGTGCGTAATATCGCAATCTGGCCTCGAAATCACTTGAAAAAGCCCGCAAAATTGCTCCCCAACACTTGGAAATCACGCATGTGGAGCCGATTTCAAGGGCTCCTTGCCATCGTCCAAAATCGATGCAGCCCAGATGCCTTGTGAAAACCGGCCATTGAGTCGTATTTGCATTGTTTGTCTGGCCAGGCAGGAATTTTTTGCATGTCCTCCATGCCCAGGATGGTTTGACAGGAAAGGCCGGTAAAGGAGATAGAAACAATGGCCTTGGGGAAGATGGGGCCTTTTGCGCGGCTTTTTCGCGCCGCCTGCGTGCAGTCCTGCTCCCGCTTTCTCCCGTCCTGTTTCAAATCCCCCCGGCTGCACGTCTTTTCAGGGAGGTCGCCATGCCGCTCACCATCGCAGATTTGCACAAGAAGAAGATCGAGGGCCGAAAGATCGCCATGGTGACGGCTTACGACTACTCCATGGCGAAGCTGTGCGACGAGGCGGGGGCGGACATGATCCTCGTGGGCGACAGCCTCGGCATGGTCATGCTGGGCTATCAGGACACGGTGTCGGTCACCATGGACGACATGGTGCACCACTCGAAGGCCGTGGCCAGAGGCACGAAAAACGCCTTTCTCCTCACGGACATGCCCTTTCTCTCCGTGCGCACGGGCGAGCGCGACGCCATCCTGAACGCCGGCCGCCTCATGGCCGAGGGCAGGGCTCAGGGCGTGAAGATCGAGGGCGGCCGCGAACTGTGCGGCCTTGTGGAGAAGCTGACAAAGGCCGGCATCCCGGTCATGTCGCATCTTGGCCTCATGCCCCAGTCCGTGAACACGACCGGTGGGTACCGGGTGCAGGCGCGCGAGGCCGAAGCTGCCAAAAGGCTCATAGAGGACGCCGTGGCGTTGGACGGGGCCGGGGCCTTCGGCATCCTGCTCGAGTGCGTGCCCAGGGAGCTCGCCAAAATGGTCTCCGAGCGCGTCTCTGGGCTCACCATCGGCATTGGCGCAGGCCCCCACTGCGACGGCCAGGTGCTCGTCCTGCACGATTTTCTGGGGCTCTACGAGGAAATGCGGCCGAAGTTCGTCAAGCGCTTCGCCAACGCAGGCGCCGTCATGCGCGAGGGCGTTGCCGCCTACTGCGAGAACGTCGCCAATGGCACCTTCCCGGACGACGCCCACAGCTTCTCCATGAAGCCCGAAGTGGTGGCGCAGCTTGAGGGGCTGCTTGCCGAGAAGGGCTGATGCCGCAAGGGTGCTGGAGTCCTCTGTCCAGGGAACGGCCCGGGGCACGGAGCAGGCCACGGACCAGTGCATGGACCAGGGCCGCCGGATGCCCGGCTTGTCCGCGAGCCTGGCCGACATTTTCTGAAGACCAATGAAGAGACCCGGAGGGTGCGTCCCCCCGGGTCTTCAAAATTCGTCCTTGCGGGCCCCTGGCAATTCTTTCGCCGGCCCTAGCCCTCGGTGGTCGTGGCGGGGGCGTCCTTGTCCCTGGCCCGTCCGTTGGCCCAGCCGCGGCGCAGAAGCTCGATGGCCGCCTTGCGGCAAAAGGAGGGGAGCAGGGCCTCGGCCTCGGCAGTCAGCTCGGCCTTGAGGGTGCGGTAGTCGAAGGGCTCGAGGCCCACCACGATGCATTCCGGACGCCCGCCCATGAGATCGCAGGTGGAGAGGAGATCCACGAAGTCCGTGTCGTGGGTGGAGTCGCGAAAGCTCACGCTCTTTCGCATGTCCTCGTTCTCGAGAAGGTAGACCGTGCCCGGCTCTCCCTGGCCAAGCACGATGTCGAGGACGGCCACGCGGTCGTAGTCGCGCAATATGGGCATGAGTCCCCGTCCGAGCGTTCCTCCGTCCACGAAGTCCACCTGCTCCGACCACTCGTAGCGGTCGCGCAGATACTCCATGGCGCGCACGCCGAAGCCCTCGTCCGAGAGCAGGAGGTTTCCGACGCCCATCACGCAGAGTCGCTTCTCGTTGGCCATGTCTGACTCCCTGGGGGACGTCCCCTGGATTGCCTTTGGGATTTTTGGGACGGTCTGCCCCGGACGGTCTTCCCGGGCTTTCGCCCATGGATGGTCTGCCCGCGGCCTTTGGGGCCGACCGTCGGCCCGTGTGGGCTTGGGCACCCCAAAAAGGGGACGGGCGAAAAAAGGCGCCATGCCCGTTTTCGCCCGTCCTGCTTGAAGATGAGATCCTGCCCGAGAACTTGAGGCCTGTCCCTGGGCCTTGCAGGCCAGGGATGTGGCTCTCGGGCCTAGAGGACCTTGAACTCGTGCACCTCGTTGGTCTCGCCGTCGATCACGTGGACCGCGCAGGCAATGCACGGGTCGTAGCTGTGCACGGTGCGCAGGATTTCCACCGGGCGCTTCGGATCGGCCACCGGGGTGCCCAGGAGGGCCTCCTCGCAGGGACCGATGTTGTCGAAGCCGTCGCGGGGCCCGAGGTTCCAGGTGGTGGGCACCACGGCCTGGAAGTTGGCCACGCGGCCGTTCTCGATGACCATCCAGTGGGAGAGGCCGCCGCGCGGGGCGTCCACGAAGCCCGCACCCTGGCTCTTCTGGGGCACGTCCCAGTCCACGCAGATCTTCTTGTCCGTGCCGATGTTCGCCTTGTACTCCTCGAGCATCTTGCCGATGTGCTTGGAGATGGCGCAGCACTGGATGCAACGCGCGGCCGTGCGGCCGAGGGTGGAGAAGAGGGCCTCGGGACCCACGTCGAGGGTGGTGAGCACGTGGTCGACCAGGGGCTTGAAGTCCTCGTGTCCCTTCGCGTAGTTGACGAGCACGGAGGCCAGCGGGCCCGTTTCCGTGGACTTGTCGTTGTAGCGCGGGGCCTTGAGCCAGCTGTAGCGGTCCACGTCGCCCATGCGGGTAAACTTGGGCTCGGTGGTTTCCTCGTAGGGCACCTTGGCCCACTCGCCGTCGTACCAGCTGTGGCGGATGTGCTCCTTGATCTTGTCGGGCTCGAAGTCGGCCACGTCGGCGAGGTGGCGCTCGTAGATGACGCCGGGCATCATCCAGCGCCTGGAGAAGTCGAACTCGGCCATGGGGGCCGGGAACTCGCCCATGGTCATGAAGTTCGTGGTGCCGCCTATCGATCCCCAGTCCTTGTAGGCGCTGCCCACAAGCAGAACGTCGGTGAGATAGACATTTTCCACGAACTCCGCGCTCTTCTTGTAGATCTCCTCGAACTCCTTGATGCGCTTTTCGGTGAGCGCGTCGTAGCAGGTGACGCCGCCGGCGATGAGGAACTGCGGATGCGGGTTCTTGCCGCCGAAGACGGCCATGGCCCGGGCCATTTCGCACTGGAAGTGCAGGGCTTCGAGGTAGTGGGCCGTGGCGATGAGGTTCGCCTCGGGCTCCAGGTAGTAGGCCGGATGCCCGCCAAGGAAGTAGGCGTTGGTGAAGGGGCCGAGCTGCCCGCCGTCCACGAAGGCTTTCAGCCTGGCCTGCACGGCCTTGAGGTCCTCGAGCTTGCAGGGACGGTTGGAGACCGTCTCGGAGAGCTTCACCGCCTTTTCGGGGTCGGCCGCAAGGGCGCTTGTCACGTCCACGAAGTCAAGCGCGTGCAGGTGGTAGAAGTGCACGACGTGGTCGTGCAGCTGCTGCATGCCCATGACCAGGTTGCGGATGTAGGTCGCGTTGGCGGGGATGTGGAAGCTGTTGTCCGCGTTGT
>CAZWOT010000043.1:7011-14286 GCA_964635595.1 uncultured Desulfovibrio sp. | reverse complement strand
GGACTGCCGTATCCCGCAAGGTCGGGCATGCGGTGGTCCGCAATCGTATTAAGAGGCTGGTGCGCGAGTGCTTCAGGCTGCACTTGAAGCACCTCGACCTCGATGCACGGGTGGTCGTGGTCGCACGGGCCCTTGCCGGCAAGGCCAACCTGCGTCTTTGCGACGTGAAGGCCGAGCTTGAGGGCGCCCTCAAGAACTTCATGGCAAGGGCGCGGCGCGAAGGCCAAAAGCCCGTCGAGGCAGCGCCGCGCACGGCTCCCGACAGGGAGCAGGCCGAAGGCAGCCGCCCCGCCTGACGCCGCCTTGTTCAAGGGGAGGACGAAAAAGCATGCGTTTTCTGCGCCAGGCCTTCGTCCTGCCCATACGATTCTACCAGCTCGTCCTCTCCCCGCTTCTGCCCAAGACCTGCCGCTATCTTCCCACCTGTTCCTCCTATGCCATCGAGGCCGTCCTCGTCCACGGCATATTCCGCGGAAGTCTTCTCGCCGCCAGACGCATCCTTCGCTGCCACCCCTGGGGCGGATCGGGCTACGACCCCGTGCCGCCAAAGCGTGCAAAGGGCGACGGGAGCGACAAAAAAGACTAGCGCCCGCCCGCCGGCGGTCCGTCCCCATCAAGGAATTTCCCGATGCAAGATGGTAAAAATCTCATATTGGCCATAGTTCTCTGCCTGCTTGTCGTGGTGGGCTGGTCGTATCTCGGCGAAAAGATGGGCTGGGCCCCCAGGCCCGTGCCCGTGGAACAGACGGCCGAGGGGCAGCAGGCGGCCGAGGGCGGCCAGACGCAGGGACAGGCTCCCGCCGCTCCCGCAGCCCAGGTTCCGACCGGCCCCATGCCGGTCTTCACCGAGTCCGAGGGCCGCGACATGGTGGTGAAGACGCCGCTCTACACGGCGAAGCTCTATACCGGCGGTGCCATCCTGCGTTCCTTCGAGCTTGCCAACTACCGTCGGGCCGTGGACATCGACTCGCCCAGGGTGAATCTCATCAACGAGACCACGGCCGCCATGGCGCCGCTGGGCCTGCTCGTCAACGGGCAGCCCACCTGGAGCACGGGCCTCTGGCAGTGCGAGGAGAAGGGCGACGTGACCGTGGGTGCCGGCGAGAAGAAGTCCGTCCGCTTCGTGGGCCAGGTGGGCGATCTGCGCGTCGTCCGCGAGCTCACCTTCGACGCCTCCACCTACGCCATCCGCGAGAAGGTGCACGTGGCTCCCACGGGCTCCCAGGCCGTGTCCGTGCGCGTGGGCTACACGGTGGGCGCCGACGCCTCCAATGCCCACGGCGACCGCTACGACACCATGCGCGTGGGCTGGGACGACAACGGCACCCTTGAGGAGGAGAGCAGCGCCGAGAAGCTCGCCACCGGCGTCATGTCCACCGGCGTCATCTACTGGGGCGGCGCCATGAGCACGTACTTCTTCAACGGCGTGCTCCCCGGCAACCCCATGGGAGTGACCTTCAAGGGCGTCCTGCAGAACCAGGTCTACCGCGCGGCGCTGGAAATCGATCCCTTCACGGTCATGCCCGGCCAGGAACAGACCGTCGAGTCCACCTACTGGCTCGGTCCCAAGGACCGCAAGTTCATGGAGCCCGTGAGCGAGGAGCTCACCAAGTGCGTGGACCTGGGCATGTTCTCCATCATCGCCAAGGTCCTCCTCTGGATCCTCGACTTCTTCCACGGCTACGTGGGCAACTGGGGCCTTGCCATCATCATGCTGACCATCGTCATCAAGGTCATCTTCTGGCCGCTGACGGCGAAAAGCTACACTTCCATGGAGAAGATGAAGCAGCTCGCCCCGATGATGCAGCAGATCCGCGAGAAGCACAAAGGCGACAAGGAGACCATCAACAAGGAAGTGATGGCCCTCTACAAGACCTACGGCGTGAACCCGGCCAGCGGCTGCATGCCCATTCTCATCCAGATGCCGGTCTTCCTCGGCCTCTACCAGGCCCTTCTGACCTCCATCGAGCTGCGCCACGCGCCCTTCCTGCCGACGCTGCCCTTCACGGACATCGCCTGGCTTGCCGACCTCTCGGCCAAGGACCCGCTCTACATCACGCCCATTCTCATGGGCCTGTCCATGTTCATCCAGCAAAAACTCTCTCCGCCGGCGACCGATGCGCGCCAGCAGAAGATAATGATGTTTTTGCCGCTCATCTTCACCTTCCTCTTCCTGGCCTTTCCCTCCGGCCTCGTGGTCTACTGGCTCGTGAACAACATCATCTCCATCGGCCAGCAGCGCTGGATGATCCACAAGCTCGGGAAGAACAAGAAGGGCAAGGGTCCCAACGTTTCCAGGGACAAGGCCCCCGCCAGGGCCGAGGCAAAGGCCGAGGCCGCGAAGGACAAGGCCTCGAAGGGCTCCAGGAAGAAGTAGGATACCGCGGACTATGGACGACTTCGCCGAGGACGGATTCGCCCGGGACGGCTTTTCCGACGACGACTTCCTTGATGGAGACTTTTCCGAAAACCTTCCGGGAAAGGAAGCCTTCAAGGAGTTCCAGGGCAAGGATCTCGACAGCGCCATCGAGGAGGCCTGCGTCTATTTCAACGCAGGTCGCGAGCGCCTCGAGATCGAGATAGTCCAGGACGCGAAGTCGGGCCTCTTCGGCCTCATCGGCGCGAGAAAGGCCAAGGTGCGCGCCCGCAGGGCGCGCCTGCGCGACACCGTGCGATGCGTGCTTGGCGAGCTTCATGCGGGCAGATCCTCCCGCGCCTCCCGCCGCGAGCGCGGCGAGACACGCCCCCGCGCGAAAGGCGAGCGCGGCCAGGCCCAGGAGTCCGAACACGCCGCAAGAAAGGACAGGTCCCGCAAGTTCCAGACCGAACGAGAGCCGTCCGGGCGCGAGCCGTCGGGACGCAGGATGCGGGACGCGGGTCCTTCAAGGGAGCGCGGGGCCGAAAGGCCACGGGCCGGCCTCGAGCGGAACAACCGGGGCAGGGACGCCCGAAACGTGCGGGACGCCGAGTCCCCGAAACGCGACTCCGAGGCCGCAAGAACGCGAAAGGAGCGCAAGGAACGGATATCGCCGGACGAGTCCGTCGGCATGTCCGTCCAAACGTCGTTCCTGGACGGGCCCATGAACGCGCCCGAAAACCGTGAGGATGCAAAATCCAGGGATGCCCTGCCTCTCTGGGACGAGGCCGCAGGCGAAAGGATGACGGTCATTGCCGTGTCCTGGGTCAACCGTCTGCTTGAAAGGCTCGCGGGGCACCCCTGCGCCTTCGAGACGCGCGCAGAGGGGCATCTCGGACAGGTGGACATCGTGCTTGTCCCCAAAGACCTGGACACGCCCGACGGGCTGCCCAGGGAAATCGCCAGGGACGCGGACATCATGGGTGCCGTCGAGCATCTGGCAAGCCGGCTTTTGAGCCGCGAGGCGCGCCTTGCGGCCAAGGTCGTCATCGACGCCGACGAGACGCGCGAGCGCCGAGACGACAAGATCGTCCAGGCGGCCATGGAGCTTGCGAAACGCGCCCTTGCCTACGACAAACCCCAGGCGACGGAACCCCTCTCCTCGCAGGATCGGCGCATCGTGCACCTGGCCCTGAAGGAGGTTGCGGGCGTGCGCACGAAAAGCCTCGGCAAGGGACACATGCGCCAGGTGCTCATCATGCCCAAGAAGCCCGGATTCGACGCGAATGCGGCCGACCTGAAAGGCGTTGTCCCGGACGCCGCAGCTGTCGAGGGGGCCGAGGGCTCCAATGGCATGGCCGGCATGGAGGGCGATGCCGCGCAGCCCGAACCCACGGCTTTTGTCGAGGACGGCGGGGCGCAGGACGCTGCCCCCGAGGAACCTGCAGAATCCGGCAATCCGGGTGAAGTCGAAAGCCCCGCCACGTCGAACGGGCCGGGCGGGGCAAACGGTCAGGACCGGCAGGACGGTCAGGACACAACGGACACGGACACGGACACGGACACGTCGGGCCAGCCTGCCGACATGCGGACGGGACAGGCATGAGCCGCGCGAGTCTTGCCACGGACGAGGGATACCTGCGGGCAGGCACCACCATTGCGGCCAGGGCGACCGCGCAGGGAGCCGGCGCCATTGCCATCGTGCGTCTTTCGGGCCCTCTCTCGAAGGACATTCTCGAAAAGGTCTTTCGCCCGGCCTCCGGGAAATTCGCGGGCTTTCGGCCGCGGGTGGCCCATCACGGCCATTTTCTCGACCAGGAAGGCAATCTCGTGGACGAAGTGCTGGCGGTCTTCATGCCGGGTCCGTCCACCTACACGGGCGAGGACTGCGCGGAAATCCACTGTCACGGAAGTCCCGTGCTCGTCTCCGCCATCCTGGAGACGCTCTTTGCCCATGGGGCCCTGCCGGCAAGGCCCGGCGAGTTTTCCCTGCGGGCCTTTCTCTCCGGCCGCATGGACTTGAGCCAGGCCGAGGCCGTGGCGGAGCTTGTTTCCGCGCCCACGAAGGCCGCGGCCAGGACGACCTTGCAGCGCCTCGACGGGGAGCTTGGCAGACGGGTCTCCCAGGTTCGCAAAAGCCTCGAGGACGTGCGCGTGCAGATGAGCCTTGCCGTGGACTTTCCCGAGGACGAGGTGGAAATCCTCTCGAGAGAGGAGTTCGCAAAACGGGTCGATGCGGCCATTTCTTCCCTTGATTCCCTGCTTTCCGGCTTTTCGCGCGCACGGCTTCTCGAGAACGGGGCAAGCGTCGTTCTTGCCGGAGCCGTCAATGCCGGCAAATCCAGCCTTCTGAACGCGCTCTCCGGCCGCAACCGGGCGCTTGTGACCGAGGTTGCCGGCACCACCCGCGACTTTCTCGAGGAGAGGGTGGTCTTTGGCGATCTGCTGGTCCGCCTCGTGGACACGGCGGGGGTGCGGGAAAGCGAGGATGCGGTGGAGAGCCTCGGCATCGAGCGGGCCAGGGAGCAGATGGCCAACGCCGACTGCCTCCTGCTTGTGACCGACGGCGCTGCCCTGGGCTCCGAGGCGGCCGCGGCATCCGTCTGCCCGGACGAGGCCCTGCGCTCGCTGCTCGAGGAATACGGAAAGGACAAGCCGGTGCTTGTCCTCTGGAACAAGGCGGATCTGGCAGGACCAAAGCTGCAGGCAGGCGCACAAGGACCTGTCTGGTGCCCGGACGTGCCCTTTCTTCACGTCTCGGCCAAAAGTGGCGAGAACCTGGACAGGCTTTGCGAGACGGTCGTGGGCCTCGTTCTGGAGCGCCTTCCCAGGGGGACAAGCGACGTCTCGCCCAACGACCGGCAGGCCGGCGCTCTCACAAAGGCGAGGGAAAACCTTCTTCTCCTTTCCCGTGACATTGCGGCCGGTCAGCTGTATGATCTTCTGTCGGTACATCTCGATACCGCCTGCGCCCATCTCGACGAGGTTGTGGGGGTGGGCACCCCGGAAGAGGTGCTCAGGCGCGTTTTCGAGAATTTCTGCATCGGCAAGTAGCTCCCGGGCGCACAATGTCGGCCAGGGAACGCCTTTCGGTTCGTCCCTTGTCGGGCCTGTCGCCCCGACCGAGCCCGTTTCTCCTCTCTCAATGGAACACGAAGTCATACTGCGGCGCCTGACCGGCGATGAAATCAACGAGATGCCCCTCGTGCACTACGAGGGACCGGTCGAGGTCGTGCGCAGCCTGAGGCAGCTCGAGAAGGCCATGACGGCCCTCATGGCCGAGCCCATTCTTGGCTTCGACACCGAGGCGCGCCCGTCCTTTCGCAAGGGCGACCAGCATCTGCCCTCGCTCATCCAGCTCGCCACGTCTTCCTGTGTCTATCTTCTGCAGTTGAAGCACATCCCCCTCTCGGACGAGGTGATCGCCCTTCTCTCCTCGGAGAAACACCTCAAGGCCGGGGTGAGCATTGGCGAGGACATGCGCGAGCTTGGGCTCTTGAGGCCCTTCACGCCCCAGGGACACGTGGATCTGGCCGACATCGCCGAGAAGAACAGGATCATGAGCCGGGGCCTGCGTTCGCTCGCAGCCTGCTTTTTCGGCGAGCGCATCTCCAAGGGGCCGCAATGCTCCAACTGGAGCCTGCCCAACCTGAGCAAGCGGCAGATTGTGTACGCCGCCACCGACGCCTGGATGGGCAGACGCCTCTACATGCGCATGCTCGAGCTCGGCATGACCGCCTGATGGGGACGGATCATCCCTGAACGAGGCGAGACCCGGGATCATGACGGCCGCCCCTTCGAGTCCGAACGACATGGACGACGCCACGGCTGCAAGCCAGGAGACAAGGACTGCCCCCTCAAGGGGCCTGCCCGTCTTTTTCAGCGGCGGCACGGCCCTGCGCGGGCTCGCCGGCTTCATGGCGCGCTCGAAGCTTCGCGCCGTGCACCTTGTGACCACCTTCGATTCCGGAGGCTCCACGGCCCGCTTGCGCAAGGCCTTCAACATGCCGGCGCCAGGCGACCTGCGAAACAGGCTCGTGGCCCTTGCGGACGAGAATGCCTGCGGGAAGGCTCTGGTGTCCTGCATGAACGAGCGCTTTCCGGAGAGCGGGGATACGGAGGTGCTGTGCGAGCGGCTCAAGGGCCTCGCCAATGCGGCGCACCCCTTCTGGCAGGGATTGAACGAGCCCCAGGCCGAGAGCCTGCGCCTGTGCCTCACGACCTTCCTGAAGGAAATGCCCAGGGACTTCGACGCGAGAACGGCCTCGCTCGGCAACCTCTTCATGGCCGGCAAGTATCTGCAGGAGCGCCGCTCCCTCAATGCCGTCATGGGCTTTTTCTCGCGCCTTCTGCACGTGCAGGGCGAGGTGCTCCCCATCATGGAGGAGAGCCTGCATCTTGCGGCCGCCCTCGAAAACGGCGAGGTGCTCGTGGGCCAGCACCTCTTCAAGGACCTGCCCTCCCCCGTAGCCGAGTGCTTTCTCACCGTGAGCGAGCCCGGACGTGCCAAGTCGCCCGTGGAGCGTTGCCGGCCAAGAGCCTCGAGCGCGGCTCTGGCGAGGCTTCGGGAAGCGGGGCTTGTCTGCTACCCCATGGGAAGCTTCTACTCGAGCCTTGTGGCCAATCTCCTTGCGGACGGCGTGGCCGCGGTCATCGGCCAGTCGAAAGCTCCCAAGGTCTTCATTCCCAATACCGGCATCGACCGGGAGCTCGTTGGAAAGTCCCTGGCAGGCGAGCTGCAGGAGCTTCTTGCCACCCTTCGGAGCATGGACCCTGCCGCAAGCGGACGGCTTCCAGCCGACCATGTGACCCACGTGCTCGTCGATCCCGTCCATGGCCGCTATCCCGGCGGCATCGAGGACATGCAGGCCCTTGCCGAAAGCCTTGGCGTCCAGGTTGTCCACGCGGACATGGTGGCC
>CAZWOT010000043.1:0-6911 GCA_964635595.1 uncultured Desulfovibrio sp. | reverse complement strand
GCAGGCCCTTGCCGAAAGCCTTGGCGTCCAGGTTGTCCACGCGGACATGGTGGCCGAAGACGGCCTGCGCCACGACCCTGAAAAGACCGTGGCGGCACTGTTTGCCATCGAGGACACCCATGCCGTCAGGGGGTAGGGAAATCGTGGTCGGCAAGGCCATCGAGAAGGTCCCCGGGACGAACCGGATGCCGGGCGGGAGCGAACGCCTCGATCACGTTCTTGGCCGCGAGCTTGGCCTTTCCCTTCGCGGCACCCGACGCTTTTTCGAGGAGCATGTCGTCCTTGTGAACGGCCGTAAGGCCAGGCCCGGCATGAGCGTTGGCCCGGGCGACACGGTGCACATCGAGGAAAGCGACGAGGGCTTTGAGGACGCAAGTCCCGCCAACGGCGCTGTCCCCCAACCCCAGGTCGGGCTCCTGCAAAGGGACGAGGACTTTGCCTTTCTTGAAAAACCCGCCCTGCTCCACACAGAATCCCTGGCAGGCAGAGAAAATAAAAGCGTCGAGAAGGAGATCTCCCGCCTCTTGCCGGACGCTTCCTTCGCTCGGCTCTTGCAACGGCTCGACTTCGAGACTTCCGGCATCCTTGCCTGCGCCCTTTGCAAGGAGAGCATTGCGCGCTTTCGCGCCCTCGAAGCAGAGGGAAGCGTCGAGAAGCGCTACCTTGCCGTGCTTTCGGGCCGCCTCGAGGAGCCGGCTGTCGTCAAAAACCGCCTTGAGGGCCGGGGCAAACGGATGGCGGCCCTGGATTTCGACGACCCGGACACGGCCAGGCACACGAGCTTCACGCCCCTGATGTTCCTCGAAAAGGACGCAGCCCTCGCGCTTTTCGGCGAAAAGATCGAGGCGACACTGGCCGGCTGCGTCATCCACCGCGGCGCCCGCCACCAGATACGGGTGCATGCTGCCGAAATCACTCATCCTCTCATATATGACGCCCTCTACGGGCCCATATATGAAGGTTCGCCTTTTGAGGACGCGAACCGTACAGGGCATTTTCTGCTCCATCACGCAAGGCTGTCCTTTGCCGGATACGCGCTCGAGAGCCTGCCCGCGTGGCTCCAGAGCATCCCCGGAGCAGACAAACAAGCCCGCAAATGGTTTGCGCAAAAATGTCTTGTCACGTAAGGTTTGATGTTGCAGCAAACCATTCGAGGCTCAGTCACGCCTCGTCCCAAGCCCCGATACAACCCACAGGAAAGCCCATGTTCGCAGCCCTGCTCCCCAAATCGGCGCCCTTTTTCGAGATGCTCATGACGCAGAACGCGCTGTTGCGCGAGGCGGCGGAGGAAAGCATCCGTCTCTTCTCCGAGACGGACAACCGCTACCTCTCCTACAAGCGCATAGCGGAACTGGAAAACGAGGCGGACGTCCTCTATCGGCGCATCGCCCGAAGCCTCTCCGCGACCTTCATAACGCCCATAGACCGGGAGGACATCCTGCGCATAAGCCAGGGACAGGAGGAGTGTCTCGACCACTTCCAGAGCCTGGCGGCACGGCTCACGTCCTACGACATGCCGAACATGCTTTTCCCGGCCCAGCGCACGGTGATGATCATCTACAAGATGGTGGGACTCGGCACGGACATGCTGCGCGGGCTCACCAAGCGCCGCGATGCCCACAAGACAAGGGCCTTTCGCAACATGCGCGAGGAATGCGACTCCCTTCTGGCCGTGGGGCTTGCCGAGGTGATGGACGAGAGCGAGAAGAACGTCGCCAGCCTCCCCTCGGTGCTCAAGTGGATGCAGATCTACGGCGACCTCGAGCATCTTTTGCGCCAGGTCACGGAGCTTTCCGAATGCATTGAAGAAGCGGTAATGAAAAATGTTTGAGATACCGCTTCTTCTTGTACTCATCGTCCTGACAGCCCTCATCTTCGACTTCACCAACGGGGCCCACGACTGCGCCAACGCCATAGCCACCGTGGTGTCCACCAAGGTGGCCACGCCCAGAATGGCGGTCACCATGGCGGCCATCCTGAACCTTGTGGGGGCGCTTCTCGGCACCGAGGTCGCAAAGACGCTCGGCGGAGGGCTCGTCTACCCGGCCATGGTGGACGGCTCGCAGATACTGGTCTTTGCGGCGCTTGTGGGCGCCATCGTGTGGAACCTGCTCACCTGGTATCTGGGCATACCCTCATCGTCCTCCCACGCCCTCATAGGCGGCCTTCTGGGAGCTGCCTGGGCGCACGCGGGCTTCGATGCCATCAATTTCTCGGGCGTCGTCAACAAGGTCGTCCTGCCCTTCATAGGCTCGCCGCTTGCCGGCTTTTGCGCGGGCTTTCTCGCCATGTTCCTCATCTACTGGACATGCGCGCGCTTTCGCAGGGCCCGGGTCAACGCCTGGTTTCGAAAGATGCAGCTGGTCTCGGCCGGCTTCATGGCCCTTTCCCACGGCCTCAACGACGCCCAGAAGACCATGGGTGTCATCACCCTGGCCCTGCTTCTCTTCGGAAAGATTGACTCCGTGGAGATCCCCCTGTGGGTCAAGCTTTCCTGCGCGCTGGCCATGTGCATGGGCACGGCCATAGGCGGCTGGAAGATTGTGAAGACCATGGGGCACCGCATCTTCAAGCTGGAGCCCGTGCACGGCTTTGCGGCAGAGACGGCCACAGGATGCGTCATCACCTGCGCGAGCGTCATGGGAGCGCCTGTCAGCACCACCCACACGGTTTCCTCGGCCATCTTCGGGGTGGGCTCGAGCAAGCGTCTGAGCGCCGTGCGTTGGGGCGTTGCCGGACAGCTTGTCACGGCCTGGGTCCTCACGCTCCCCTGCGCGGGTGTCGTGGGCGCCATAGCCTACAAGATATTGCACGTCATCTGGCCGGGATAGGCAGAAGAATCCTCACGGAGACTCGGATCTGCTGCTCCTTCGTTGCCGGCCTTGCGTCAAGAGCGGCAATCTTCGTGCTCGTCGAGACAGGGCCATGAGACGAAGGTCTCGTCGCTGTCGCAAATCCATGTCGCAAGCCAGCCAATGTCCAGCTTGCGCTTGAATTTGGAACTAGCGTGTTTCCTCAGTCTTGTCTCGTTTTTGAGACCCCGTTTGAGACCCCGTTTGAGACCCTTTGTTTCCTTCCATCCCATCACTACTGCGAGAATCCATGGACATTCAAACAGACTTTTCTGAAAAGCTGAATCACGCCCTCTGGACGTCGTTCATCGACGAGAACCATGTCTCTGATGAGCACCTCCAGGCTACCTTGCTGACCAACAGGCCTCCCAATGGCCACAAAGTCCGCGAAGACATCAAGAGCGAGTTGCGTCATTGCTCATGCTTTAGCATCAGTGTTTCCTTCATCAAGTCGGGGGGACTCGAGCCCCTTTTGCAGACTTTAACGGAGCTTGAGCTCAAGGATATCCCTGGCCGAGTACTCACGACTGACTATCTCAACTTCACAGAACCCACAGCCATTCGCACGCTCATGAAGTTCAAGAATATCGACGTGCGCATGTACATGCTTGAGCCTGGCAAGAAAGACGGATTCCACACCAAAGGGTTTATCTTTGAACAAGGTGATACCGTGCGTGTTATCCTTGGCAGCTCAAACCTCACGGAGACGGCCCTTTCCACCAGCCAAGAATGGAATGCCTTGCTTGTCGGCGTAAAGAGCGGAGCCTTCGCGTGCAAAATCCAGGCGGAATTTGAGCGACTATGGCAGGATGAGCGGACGAAGCCTGCCAAGGACGTCATTGATGAGTATGAACTCACCTATAAAACCGTTAACGACTGCCGAAAGGCTCTTGAAAAATCGGTCAACCTAGACAAGAAAGGGCGCATTGAGCCCAATCTTATGCAGCGCGAGTTCTTGAACAACTTGCGCGAGATCTACAAAGCCAAGAAGACGCGAGCCCTCCTCATCTCTGCCACGGGTACGGGCAAGACCTATGCCGCTGCCCTCGCTATTCGGGAGAAGAAGCCTAAACGTCTGCTCTTCGTGGTGCACAGAGAACAGATTGCCAGTCAGGCGAAGAAAAGTTTCTTGCGGGTGCTGGGCGGCTTTGAAAGCGATTTCGGATTTTTATCTGGCACGAAACGAGACTACGAGGGCAAAAAGTACGTTTTCGCCACCATGCTCACGGTGGCTGGAAACCTCGAGCTCTTCAAGCCCGACGACTTCGACTATATCATCATCGACGAGGTGCACCGGGCGGGTGCCGCAAGCTACCAAAAAATCATGGGCTATTTCACGCCCAAGTTTTGGCTTGGCATGACTGGCAGCCCTGACAGGCCGGACGGCTTTGACATATATAAGCTCTTCGATAACGTAATCGCCTATGAAATCCGCCTACAAGGGGCGCTTGAAAACGATCTTTTGTGCCCCTTCCACTATTTCGGCATTGACGACCACGGAATCCTTCTCCAGGCTGAAGCTACAGAAGAGGGTGCGGCAAAACGCAAGCCAAACCAGCAACTTACGAAGGACAAGTTCATTCATCTGAACTGGAAGGAGATCGTAGACCACTTCCTTGAGAACACGAGGCGCTACAAATACAGCGGGGAGCGCGTCAAAGGTCTTGTGTTCGTGCCTTCTGTTCAGTTCGCTAAGGATTTTGCCGCAAAACTGCGCGACAGAGGTGTCAAGGCCCTTGCCCTCAGCGGAGACAACTCGGAGAAAGAGCGTGAAGATGCGGTGAATGACTTAGCTGGCAACGGCGAGAAATGGCTGGACTATATCGTCACGGTCGACATCTTTAACGAGGGCGTTGATATCCCCGAGGTCAACCAGGTCGTGCTCATGCGACCTACGGAAAGCCCTATTATTTTCGTTCAGCAACTTGGTCGTGGCCTGCGCAAATGCCAAGGCAAGGAATTCGTCGTTATCCTCGACTTCATTGGGATGTCCGACAAGAATTTCCTCATCCCCATAGCGCTCTCCGGAGATCGTTCGTACAACAAGGAAGTTATGCGCAGGCTTGTTACCACAGGGCGCATCCCAGGGACGTCCAGTATCAATTTTGACGCCGTCTCCCGCGAACGTATTTATAAGGCCATAGATAGCGCAAAAACAAGCTCCATACGCTTGCTCAAAGACGCCTACTGGATTCTTAAACGCAAGCTCGGCAAAATCCCGTCCTTGCACGACTACGAGAAGTACGGCGAAATCGACGCAACAAAATTTTTCCAACAAAAATCAATCTCTTACAACTACCACACGTTCTGCCAGAAGGTCGATAAAGACTACACAAAAACTCTTTCACAAGACTCCACGACGCGTCTCTCCTGGCTTTCGAGAAAGTTGGGCAGCGCAATTCGCCCATCTGAGGGAATTGTCCTACAAGGCATATTGCAGGGACACGAGACCAGGCTGAAGACCTATTTGCTGGAAAAGCTTCGTGCTCCTCAATACGGCTTTGTGGCATCTCAAGCGCACTTGAACTCGGTCGAAACCATGCTGAAAGGAGATTTTGAGCGTACTGAAACGGACAAAGCAGCCTGGGGCGGCATCTCGTTCATAAAGGATGACGGCAGCGGCGAATGGCAGGCAGACCCTGATTTTCTAAACGCCCTTCAAAATGACCCAAATTTCAAGCCCATGGTCGAGGATCTGTGCGCCTTTATCCTGCGTCGTTGGGAGTCGTTGTATAATAAACGATATAAGGACACGTTGTTCTGCTTATATACGCTCTATACTTACGATGATATTTGTCGGCTTCTCGACTGGCCAAAACTCATGCCCGCACAGAATATAGGCGGTTACTGGTACGACAAATCTACAAAAACAATGGCTATCTGCGTTAACTACGAAAAGGACTCCAATGCTATCGCCTACCACGACCGATTCATCTCAAATTCCGAGCTTATCTGGCTAACGAAGCCAAACAGACGGGTTGGTTCAGAAGAAGTTTCACGTATGATGAAAAGAACTCCATATGATGATACGCGAATCTTTTTGTTCATACGACGAAACAAAGATGATAATGAAGCCAAGGCTTTTTATTTTCTTGGCGAAGTAGAGCCATCTGGTGACCCAAAAGATATGTTCTTAAATGATGGCAGGCCGGTAGTTGAATTAAATTGGAAGCTGAGTACTCCAGTTGACGAGGATCTCTACGACTACATCACCGGGAGACGTGACTGATGAAACATATCGAAGTCGTGGCTGCCATTATCCACGAAGACGGTAAAATACTCGCGACACAGCGCGGCAGCGGCGATTTCGCAGGCATGTGGGAGTTTCCCGGCGGGAAAATCGAGCCTGGCGAGACCGCAGAACAAGCTATCATCCGCGAGATTCACGAAGAGCTCGAGGTCGAGATCGTGCCGGAGGAATTTCTCGTCACAGTCGACCATACCTACCCGACCTTCCATCTCACCATGCATTGCTTCATGGCATCCACGGCATCCGGCGCACCTATCCATCTTCTTGAACACACTGCGGCCAAATGGACGAGCCCTGCGGAGCTTGACTCCGTCAATTGGCTTCCCGCAGACGTGAAAGTAGTAGAGGCACTGAAGGACTATCTCACCAAGCATCCTGTAGACTGAGAAGCGACTCTCCACTGCTTGCAAAACTTCAGCGGGGGACGACATCCGTTTGCGATGTCGCCCCCGCCGATCGTTGTAAATGCTTGTTGGAGCCGCTTTCGCCTCTGTCCGCCTACCTGGGCATGTCGGCCAGCAGGCTTTCCAGGGCGTCCATGAAGGCGTCAAGCTCTTCCTCGGTGATTGTGAGGGGAGGCAGGAGTCTCAGCGTCGTCTCGTGGCAGAGGTTGCAGATGAAGCCCTTGCCGAGGAGCCCCTTCCAGACGTCCCTGGCGGGCACCGGCAGATCGATGCCGATGAAAAGTCCCTTGCCGCGCACCTCACGGATGGAGCCCGGATGGGCGAGCATGTACTCCCTGGCCCGTCCCATGACCCGCTCGCCAAGGCGTTTGGCGCGCTCGAACATCTTGTCCCGGGTCATGATGG
>CAZWOT010000042.1:0-14770 GCA_964635595.1 uncultured Desulfovibrio sp. | reverse complement strand
CAAGGGGTCCCAAATCCGCGATACCATCATCAATTTACGAAATTAGACACTAGGTAATGTCCTGGAACCAGCTGCGCATCATCTTCATCATGCGCTTGAAGAAGCCGTCGTCCTGGGGATTGAGCTCCGAGACGATGCGCGTCTCGGGCATGGCCTCGTCCTCGGTGGAAATGCCCGCCACCTGGCGGGCATAGATCTTCTCGGCGCCAAAATGAAGAAGGCCCACCGCGGTGGAGAACCTGGGGTTGTTCACCACGTCGGTGAGACCGCGCACGTTGGAGGGGCTGCCGACACGGACGGGCACCCCGAAAATCTGCTCGGCAAGCTCGACGGCCCCCTCGATCATGGCGGCCCCGCCGGTGAGGACCACGCCCGCGCGAATGCGGTCCTTGCAGCCGGAATTGACGAGCGTGCGATCCACGAAATTGAAAATCTCCTCCATGCGCGGCTCGCAGATGTCGGCAAGCACCTGCCTCGAAAGTTTCTGCGGCGGACGGCCGCCCACCGAGGGAACTTCTATGCTCTCGTCCTCGCGCACCAGATCCCTCAAGGCGCAGCCGTACTTGACCTTGATTTTCTCCGCGCTCTTCGTGGGCGTGCGCAGGCCGAAGGCGATGTCGCTCGTGAGCGTGGTGCCGCCGAGCGGCACCACGGCCGTGTGCTTGATGGCGTTGTTCTCGAAAATGGCGATGTCGCTCGTGCCGCCGCCAAGGTCCACCAGGGCCACGCCTATCTCGCGCTCCTCGTCGGTCAGGACGGCCTTGGCCGAGGCCAGCGACTCGAGCACGATGTCCTCCACGCGCAGGTCCGCGCGGTTGGAGGAGCGGACGATGTTCTGGGCGCTCGAGACCGCGGCGGTGACGATGTGCACGTTCACCTCGAGGCGCACGCCGGCCATGCCTATGGGGTCCACGATGCCGCGCTGGTCGTCGACGATGTATTCCTGCGGCAGGATGTGGATGACCTCGCGATCCGAGGGGATGGCCACGGTTCTCGCAGCCTCGAGCACGCGGGTGACGTCGGAGGGCATGACCTCGTTGCCCTGGATGGCGATGACGCCGTGGCTGTTGATGCCCATGATGTGACCGCCGGCGATGCCGACGAACACGTTGGCGATGTTGCATCCGGCCATCTGGGCCGCCACGTCCACGGCCTTCTTGATGGAGCGCACGGTGTCCTCGATGTTGACCACCATGCCCTTGCGCAGTCCCTTCGACTCGCTGTCGCCTATGCCGATTATCTTGAGCTGCCTGTCCTGCTGCAGTTCGGCGACCACAGCGCATACCTTGGTGGTTCCGATGTCAAGGCCGACAATAAGCTCGACTCCGCCCTTTTCCACATGCCCTCCGGAGGATATCGAGAAAGGCGCCCCGATCCGCAAGTCCCCGAAACCCCCGAACGTGTCAGGAGCCCCGGGTTCCTTGTTCATTCCGCAGCCTTTTTTGTCGCGCAGGCTCGACGCCTCGGACGTGAGTTTTTTGTCCTGAAGCGGAGCACGCACTGCCGGGAGCGCCTGGTCAGGGCCGCTCCTGCTCGGCCGGCTGGCGGAGCACCACCCAGACACTGTCTCGCGAGGCACGAACCTCTCGAGCCTGGCTCAGTTCCCGCCTGCGGGCCAGATCGCCAATGGTGGCGCCGAGCCTGAGCAGGTTGCCGTTCCAGTCGTCTGGGGCAAGAGAGAGACGCAATTCTCGGTCTTCAAGGTACATTTCTACTCCTCTGGCGGCGGTTACGTCAACCGTTGCGACGGCTCCGGCCTCCACCGGGAGCTGTCCATCCCTTATATCGCGCATGAGACGCGAAAGATAGGGGATGGCGTCCTCGCATCCGGCCTCAATGGAGAGAATGGGCAGCGACATGAAATTGTCGCTTTCGACAGGCGCGATTATCTCGCCGCGATCGTTGGAGTAGAAAAGCCGCCCGTCCTTTCGCACCCAAAAGCTCGGCATGCGCTCGTGCAGGCGGATGACAAACTGGTCCGGGAGCACGCGCTTCACGGAGACGTCCTCCACCCAGGGGGTGGTGCGCAGCCTGCGCTCCACGGCCGCCACGCTCACCTCGAAGACGTTGTCGCCTTCCTTGAGTCCCCCGAGATGCAGGATCACGTCGCGCTGCAGGCGCACGTTGCCGGTGATGTCGATGTGCCTTGTCACAAACATGGGGGAGGTGTGCATCCAGCCGTAGAGCCAGAGGCTGAACCGGTAGACCGCAAAGAGCGTGCTCACAAGGACGCACAAAAAGACCGCGAAAAAGGCGAGGCGCCTGATTCCCCCTGCCAGGCGGGCAATGGCCGAGGGGCGCCTGGGGGCCTTGCCGTGGGCGTTCCTGCCGCCCTCCCCGCTTCCTTTGTCCTTGGCCGCTTCGGCATTGGAGCCTTGCGTTTTGCTTCCGGAGGCGTCCTTTTCGGGCAGGGACGCCTGTCCGCCGGGCCTTCGGACATTGCCTGCAGCAGTGTTCCCGGCATCGAGGGTGCCTTGGGTGCCCTGGACACCCTGGACGCCATCGTTCGGAGTCTCGCGCAGGTTGCGGGTGTTTTCCCCAAGGTCGCGCACGCGCTGGGAGGCCACAATGCCCTGGCGCTGGGCCTGGCCGCGCTGGGCCTGGTCGGCGATGCCGGCCAGGATGTCGCGGTCGCTGACAGCCCCGCCGACGCCCCTGTCCTGCGGCGCAGCCTGGCGCGGCTCCTGCCCCTGCGGGGCCTGCACCCGGCTTTCGGTCCCTACGCGTTTTCGTCCAAAGAGCGCCACGGCAGCGTTCTCACCTCGAATTCCAGACGGATGCCGTCTTTCTCGAGCACGGCCCTGCGGGCCTCCTGCACGAGCCGCAGGGCATCCTCGGTCATCCCGTCGCCCAGGTTCACCAGGAAATTGGCGTGCTTTTCGGAGAAGGCCACGTCGCCCGCGCGCTTTCCGGCAAATCCCGCCCTGTCGAGCAGAATGCCCGCAGAAGGACCGTTTTCGGGGTTCTTGAACACGCAGCCGGCGGATCTCGCCTCCAGGGGCTGGCGCTCCTTCTTCCTGGCGTGGGTTTCGGACAGGGCTTTTGCCACGTCCTCGGGCGTGGACCTCTTGAAGCGCAAGTCGCAGGAGCACGCGAACCAGACGCTCCACGCCTCCACGCCGTGGGGGCGAAAGACGCGGTAGGCAAGATCGACGTCCTTTTTCCCAAGGCGCAGGAGCTTTCCGTCGGCCCAGATTTCGCACGCCTCGAGGCAGTCGCCCACGCAGCACCCAAAGGAGCCCGCGTTCATGGCAAGCGCCCCGCCCACGCTTCCGGGAATGCCCGCAAGTCCCTCGAGGCCGGAGTACCCCTGCCGTCGGCAGAAGGCCAGAAGCTGCGGGAGCATCATGCCGGCCTCGAAGCGGACGAGGACCGTGTCCCTTGTCTCCTCGAGGATTTGGGGAGCATTTTTCAGGGCGACCTTCAAAAGGCAGAGCTCGTGCTCGCCGTCGAGGCCGAAGATGTTGGAGCCGGCGCCAAGGACGCAGACGGAGAGCCCAAGCTTGTCGAGCTCGGCCTGGAGGTTCTCGAGGTCCGCCCGCTCCTCCACTCTGATCTCCGCCTTGCAGGTTCCTCCAAGTCCCAGGGTGGTGCGGCTTTTCAGGGACACGTCATGGCTTGTACGCATCTTTTCAGTTCCCCAGCCCGTCCAGGGAGAGCCACGCGGGTCCCACCCGGGTGATGGAGCCGGCACCCATGGTGAGCAGCACGTCGCCTTCCTTCAGTTCCTTGTCGAGTTCCGCCACCATGTCGTCGAGGGTCGGACAAAAATGCACGGTGGAGTTCGTCACCTGGCGCATGCCGAGGGCCAGGCTTTCGCCGGAGACGCCGGGAATGGGCTTTTCCGAGGCTGCGTAGACCTCGCCGACAAAGACCTCGGACACGCTCTCGAAGACCTTGCAGAACTCGCCGAAATGGGCCTGGGTGCGGGTGAAGCGATGGGGCTGGAAGGCCGCCACGATGCGGCGGCCGGGAAAGACCATGCGCGCGGTGGCAAGCGTTGCCTCGATTTCGCGCGGATGGTGCCCGTAGTCGTCGTAGACGAGCACGCCGCGCCGCTCGCCCTTGTACTCGAATCTGCGGGCAACGCCCGAAAAGGAGCCAAGGCCGGCGGCGATCCTGTCGAAGGGAATTTCGGCGGCAAGGGCTATGCCGATGGCAGCAAGGGCGTTTCGCACGTTGTGGACGCCCGGCTGGGGAAGGCGCACCTCGCCAAGCACCTCGCCCTTCATGAGGACGCGAAAGACGCTTCCGCGCGCAAGCTCCAGGGGCTCTGCGCGTAGCTGGTTGTCCTCCCCGAAGCCGTAGGTCAGTATGGGACGCTTGACCTGCGGCAGCAGGCGCAGGACGCCCTTGTCGTCCCCGCAGACCACGTTGAGGCCGTAGAAGGGGACGCTGTTCATGAACTTCACGAAGGTCGCGTCCAGGGTCTCGCGATCGTGGTAGTAGTCGAGGTGATCCTCGTCCACGTTGGTCACCACGTTGAAGATGGGGTACAGGCAGAGAAAGGAGCCGTCCGACTCGTCGGCCTCGGCGATGAGGTAGTCGCCCGTGCCCAGATGGGCGTTGGTGCCGTAGACGTTGAGGCGCCCGCCGATGATCACCGTGGGATCGAGGCCGGCCGCATCGAAGATGGAGGCCGTGAGGGACGTGGTCGTGGTCTTGCCGTGGGTGCCGGCAATGGCGATGCCCTGGCGCAGGCGCATGAGCTCGGCCAGCATCTCGGCCCTCGGGATGACGGGAATGCCGAGACGCCTGGCCTCCACCACCTCCGGGTTTTCCTCGGAAATGGCCGTGGACTTCACGAGCACCTGCTCGGTGCCCACGTGGGAGGCGTCGTGCCCCACGTGCACGGTGCAGCCGAGCTTTCTCAACCGCTGCACGGTCTGGGAGTCGGACTGGTCCGACCCCGACACCTCGTAGCCCTGCTGGCGCAGGACCTCGGCGATGCCGCACATGCCGGCCCCGCCTATGCCCACCATGTGGACGTGCTTGAATCTCTTGTTCATCTGTATGCCCGGGAACCTCTCCTGGTCGAAGGAGAGGGATGTGCTTGAAGGAGGGTTTCCCCCTGTCTCGTTCCCGCCCTGCTTCTGGGGACGGGAAATGTTCACGGCAGCGGGTTGGCTGGTCGGGCCGGCCTGCCCCTTTTCGCTCCGGCCCCGAGGGGCACGAAATCAGACGCGGGGCTCCTTTTGCCGCACCTTGGAGGTGCGGGCCAGCACCGCTTCCTGCATCTGGCGCACCACGTTGGCCGCGGCGTCGGGGCTCGCAAGGCAGAGGGCCGAGCTTCCCATGGAGGGAAGCGTCTCTTTGGAGGACAGGATGCCGGCTATCTCGGCCCCGAGGGATTCGGCGGTCACGTCCTTCTGGACAAGGACCCGTGCCGCGCCCGCCTTTTCCATGGCCTCGGCGTTGAAGGTCTGGTGGTCGTGGATGGCGTAGGGGAAGGGGATGAGAATGGAGGGAAGCGCCGCCGCACAAAGCTCGGCCACGGTGCTGGCCCCCGCCCGGCAGACCGCGAGATCCGCCCAGGCGTAGATTTCCGCCATGTTGTCGAAAAAGGGCTGGACGACGCAGTTGTCCATGCCTGCCTCGGCATAGGCCCTTTTCACCGGTTCTTCGTCGCCGTTGCCCGTCTGGTGGCGAATCTCGACGCCCAGCTCCTTCAACTTGGGCAGGATGTCGCAGATGGTCATGTTGATGGCGTGCGCGCCCTGCGAGCCGCCCATGACCAGCAGACGCTTCCCCTCGAAGGACCGCTCCTTCTGGCCCACGGCCACGATGGCCTCGCGCACGGGGTTGCCGGTCTGCACGATTGCCCTTCCCTCGAAGCCCCTTGTCTCGGGGAGCGAGGTGCAGATGCGGTCGCACAGGCGTGCGAGCACGGTGTTGCTGGCGCCCGCCACGGCGTTCTGCTCGTGCAGGACGGAAGGGATTTTGAGGATTCTTGCGGCCAGAAGCGGCGCGAAGGCTGCATAGGAGCCAAAGCCGGCAGCGCAGTCGGGGGCAAAGTCGCGCACAAGCTTGATGGCCTGGGGCACGGCAAGGCCCAGGCGCGCAAGGGCGCCAAGGGCGTTCAAGCCCCGGCCAAGGACGCCGCGAACCGGCAGTCCCACGTATCTGATGCCGGCCTTTTCTGCCAGACGCTGTTCCTGGCCGTATCTCGAGCCCGCAAAAAGCAGCTCGATGTCGGGAAACTCCTTGCGGAGCTCCTCGGCCACGGCCAGCGCGGGGAATATGTGGCCTCCCGTGCCGCCGGTCGTCAGAAGGACCCGTTTCATTTCAAGATGGCTCCCTGAGTCGTGCATGGCAAAGCCCCCTGCCGCGTCTTGCCTGTCCGGCAGGAATCCTGGCGGATTTCCCGGAACACGCCTCGCGCAAAAAACGAGGGGGTCTCTTTTGCCTTGCGGATGGATGATGGGCTGGAAAAAATTGCGAAACAGTGCGCATGACTGCGCAGCTTGCGAAATGCAGAAGACAATGCAAGGTGCCGGACGTCGCCCGTTGCGTCGGGGCACGCCCCTTTTCGCCCAATGGACCGGCCCCGTCAACGGTTGAGGAGAGAGGCACGTCCTTATGGACGCATCCTTGGAACCCGCCCATGGAACTCGCCCATGAAACCTGTCTTTGGAACTCGTCCCGCGGGCATGGGCGGGAACTGCGGTCATGGTCCCGTCAATGGGGCATTTTCGCCGTGCGCGAGAAGTTGAGCAGAAGGCCCACGCAGATCATCATGGCAAGCAGATTGGAGCCGCCGTAGCTCAAGAAGGGCATGGGCACGCCCTTGGGCGGAGCTGCGCCCATGACCACGGCGAGGTTCAGGATGAAGCCCAAGCCTATGACGAGGGTGAGCGCGAAGGCCGTGTAGCGGGCGCGCAGCTCGTCCTGGCCCTTGATGATGAGGTAGCAGCGGCGAAAGAACATGAGGAAGAGAAGCATCACCACGCTCACGCCCACAAAGCCCATTTCCTCGGCGAGGACGGCCATGATGAAGTCGTTGTGGGCCTCTGGCAGATAGAACATCTTCTGGCGCGAGGCGCCCATGCCCACGCCGAAGAAGGAGCCCGAGCCGATGGCGAGCAGGGACTGCACGAGCTGGTAGCCCGTGTCGTGGGCATCCTTGAAGGGATCCAGGAAGGCCATGAGCCTGCGCATGCGGTAGGGCTCGAGCACGGCCAGGGCGCCGATGGCGACGATGCCGAGCACGGCCGCCGTCAAAACATAGATGACGCGTGTGCCGCCCGCTATGCACATGAGCAGGAGCATGAGGGCAAGCACGACGGCCGAGCCGAAGTCCGGCTGCAGAAGAAGGAGAAAGCAGAAGGTCCCGGTCACGATGGCCGGCGGGATCACGCCCCTGGTGAAGGTTTTGACGAGCTCCTGCTTCTCGGACATGTAGAAGGCGAGATAGAGAGCCAGGGCGATCTTCACGAACTCCATGGGCTGCACGTTGACGGGTCCCAGGGGAATCCAGCGGTGGGCGCCGTTGATGGAGGGGGACAGGGGCGAGAGCGTCAGGAGAACCAGGACGAGCACGACGCCAAGAAGGGGGTAGTGCAGGCGATAGAGGAAGTTTCTCGGGAGAATGGCCGCCACCGCCATGCAGATGCCGCCCGCGAAGGCGAAGATCAGCTGGCGCCTGAAGAAGAAGTATTTGTCCCCGTAGTTGCTCTCGGCCATGATGCCGCTTGCCGAGAGCACCATGACAAGCCCCACCCCGAGGAGCATGATCACGAGCACGAAGAGCCACCAGTCGCAGCCGTAGGTGCCCTCCACGTCCTTCGCGAGATTCTTCCCGGCCTTGAAATCCGGCTTTTCGGCCTCGGGGGCGGGCTCGGCCGCGACGGCTGCCGCAGCTGCACCCTCCGCTGTCCGGGCCTGGGCCCCGACCGGTCCTTGCGCCTGCGGCTCCTGGTCCGCGAGCACGCTTGCCTCGAAGGGGGCATCCGGCTCCGTGCGCAGGGAGTTGCGGGAAGTGGAGGGCTCATGGGAGGAGCCGTTCTCGGTCATGGTCATGGCCGCCTGGGCCGCCGTGGGCGGCTCGAAACGCCTGTTGACGACGTTCGGGGCATTGTTTTGAACGCCGGCCGGACTGCCCACGGCTGCGCCCCAGCGCGAGCTCAAGGAAACGTCCTGCCCCACGGCCCGATGGACTGTCTGGCGGTTTTGGCCGGCCATGGCCTGGCCATTGGCCTGGACATTGGCCTGTTCAGGGGCATGTTCGCCATGGTCGTTGGCGCTGCCCCTTTTCGCCCCTTTGCCGCGATTCCAGAAAGCCATGTTTTCCTCTTCCCGTAGTCCCGGGGCAAGAATCCCTTCCTGCCCCCTTGTCTTTTGTCCCTATGATTGTCCCTATGATGCCGCGCCCTCGCGCAATCTCGCGACCACGCACCTGAAGTCCTCGCCCCGATGGGCCATCCCCTTGTACAGGTCGAAACTGGCCGTGCCGGGCGAGAGCAGGATGACGTCGTCCGGCTTCGAATTCCTGAAGAGTTCCGTGCAGGCCTCCTCGAGGGTGGCGTGCCAGGAAACGGGCACGACGCTCCCGAAGGCCGGCCGAAAGACGTTCTCGCTCTCCCCGAAGCCCGCCACAAGGCGGACCTTCTTCTTCACGAGTTCCTGCAGCCCGTTCGGGTCCCCGCCCTTGAAGCGGCCGCCGCACAGGAGGAGCACCGGACGCTCGAAGGCCTCGAGGGCAATTCTCATGGACTCGAGGGTCGTGCTCTTGGAGTCGTTGACAAAAAGCACGCCGGAAAACTCGTCCACCCGCTCGAGGCGGTGGGCCAGGGGCTTGAAGTTCTTGACCGCCCGCCGCGCGGACTCGAGATCCGTCCCAAGCCCGCGCACGGCCTCGAAGGCGGTCTCGCAGTCAAGGGCGTTGTGGGCGCCGAGAAGGGGCGTCTGCGGAAAAAGTCCCTGCACCCTGACCGAAACGGGACGGGCCCGGAAGGAAAGGCGCTCGTATTCCCCCAGCCACTCCTCGGGCACAACGGCCTTGTCGCACGCCTCCTGGCAGGCAAAAAGCCGCATCTTGGCCGCCACGTACTCGTCCATGTCCCTGTGGTAGTCGAGGTGGTTGGGGCTGATGTTCATCAAAACCGCCACGTCCGGGCGCAGGGTCACGCAGGTCTGCAGCTGGAAGCTCGAGATTTCGAGGACCACGACGTCCTTTTTTGCACCCGGGTCCGCGTTCTTCGCCAGAACGTACGAGGAAAGCGGGGTGCCCACGTTGCCGGCAAGACAGACGGACATTCCCGCCTCCTCGAGCATGCGGGCCGCAAGATGCACCGTGGTCGTCTTGCCGCTCGTGCCGGTCACGGCGATCACTTTCTCGCCGTCCAGAAAGCGGAAGGCAAGCTCGGTCTCCGCCAGGATGGCGGGTCCCTCTCCCCCCTCGAGGGGGTGCTCTTCCGGCAGTCCCATGGCGCGCAAAATCTCCCTCAGGGGCACGCCGGGACTGGGGACGACAAAGTCCGCGTCCGCAAACTGGGCGCTCTTGTGCTCGCCGACCTGAAGCTCGATGCCGAGAGCATCAAGCTCTGCCTTTCTCTCGTCCGCGACCCCGTTTTTGTCGAGCAGGCGAACCGTCGCGCCAAGGCTTTGCAAAAGCCTTGCCGCGGCAAGGCCGGAGGCACCCGCACCCACGACGACGGCCCGATCCCCGGCTCCTGGTCTTTTTGGGGCGTCAAGCAGGCCCGGCTGGCCTGAAGGCGCAAGCGGGCAAGGCGGCATGCAGGGAACGGGGGACATGGAGAGGCCTCGTTGATGTCTGGAAGGAGGGAAAAGAAGGTTCGGAATGTCGAAAGTTCGGTTCCTGTACCGGCCGCCTAACTCCGTTTCAGCGCAGCTTGATGGTGGAGAGCGCTATGAGGGCAAAGAGGATGGACGTTATCCAGAAGCGGATGATGATCTTGGACTCGGGGATGCCCTTGAGCTCGAAGTGGTGGTGCAGGGGCGCCATGCGGAAGATGCGCTTTCCGCCGGTCCAGCGGAAATAGCCCACCTGCAGGATGACCGAGAGGGTCTCGATGACGAAAAGACCGCCCACGACCACCAGGATGAACTCCTGCTTGCACAGAAGCGCCAGAAAGCCCAGGGTGCCGCCAAGGCTCAGGCTTCCCACGTCGCCCATGAAGACCTGGGCCGGGTAGGCGTTGAACCAGAGAAAGCCCAGGGAAGCCCCTATGAGCGCCCCGCAGAAAACCGTGACCTCGCCCATGCCGGGAATGTAGGGCAGATAGAGGTA
Organism: uncultured Desulfovibrio sp.; assembly: GCA_964635595.1. Classification (GTDB taxonomy): domain Bacteria; phylum Desulfobacterota; class Desulfovibrionia; order Desulfovibrionales; family Desulfovibrionaceae; genus Desulfovibrio. The sequence continues at coordinate 4,521 of CAZWOT010000042.1, read as the reverse complement.
CTGGGTCAGCCGGGCGTTGCCGGTGATGTAGACGAAAATGGCAAAAACCGTGCACGCCACGATGGTCGGGCCTATGGCAAGCCCGTCCAGGCCGTCGGTCAGGTTCACGGCATTGGCCGAGGCCACCATGACGAGAATGCCGAAGGGAAAGTAGAAAAGGCCCAGGTCGGGCGCCCATTCCTTGGAGAAGGGGATGGCGAGGTTCGTCGAGTAGCCGGGGTCGGTGTAGAGCAGGAACATGGCGACAAGGGCTATGCCCACAAGGCCCGCCATCTTGGCTCCTGGGGAGATGCCCTTGTTCTGCTTGTGGCGAAGCTTGGTGAAGTCGTCCCAGAAGCCCACAAGACCGTAGCCGAAGAAGACGAGGGCCACCTGCCAGATGTAGCGGCTCGAGAGATCCGCCCAGAGAAGGAGGCTGGTCAAAAGCGCCGCCCCTATCATGAGGCCGCCCATGGTGGGCGTGCCGGCCTTCATCTCGTGGGCCTTGACGTCGCTCAATATGTACTGGCCGCATTTTATGCGGTGCAGAAAGCCGATGAAGCGGGGGCCGAAGACCACCATGATGAGCATGGCCGTGACCAGAGCGCCCATGGACCGGAACGTGATGTAGCGAAAGACGTTGAAGGCCGTGAAATCGCCCGAGAGAGGATAGAGAAGATGATAGAGCATGAAGCTGGTCCTGGGAGCCTGGGAGCCTGGGAGCCTGGGAGCTTTGAAGCTTTGGAGCTTTGGAGCTTACTGTTGGGCGGATTCCCGGCCGTTTTTTGGATCCTGCCCCTCGGGAGCGTTGCCGCACCCCCTGGCAAGACGGTCTTCGACGACGGGGATCAGGGTTTCCAGACGGTTGGAGCGCGAGCCCTTGAAAAGAACGGCAAGCGGGGGTGCCGGCTGCGTGTCCTGCGCCTTCATGCCTTCCAGGAAGGCGTCGAAGAGGCGGGAAAAGTCCTCGTCCGAGGAAAAGGATTCGAAGGGAGCAGCACCGTGGAGTCCCCTTGCCACGTCCCCGGAATTTTCGCCCTTCCAGAAGACGTGGGCGCAGCGCATTTCGGCCAGCTGGCGCCCAAGGGCCTCGTGGGCGGATGCCGCGTCTTCCCCGAGCTCCAGCATGGCGCCAAGCACGGCCACGAACCTGGCGCCTCTGGACACCGCCTCGGCATGGGCCGCCTCCACCATGCGGGCCATGGACAGGGGATTGGCGTTGTAGCAGTCGTCCACGAGCATATGCCCGCCCACTTCCCTTTTGGCGAACCTGTGCCCGGGAAGATGTGTGTTGGCTGCCCCCTTTTCGAGAAGCGCCGGGTCAAGCCCCAGAAGATGCAGCACAAGGCCCGCGCAGGCCGTGTTTTCCATTGCGGCGGGTCCCTGGACGGGAAGCGTGAGGCGCCATTCCCCGAACGTTGCGTCGCCCTTGCCGCCCCCGCGCAAATAAAGCCGCACACAACCGGCTTCATGCCCGTCCTGGCAGGCAATGGCGTGGATCAGGGGATTGGCCTTCTTCTCTTCGACCTCCCGCCCGTCCTTCGCCGTGGAGAAAAAGAAGGCCTGCTTTCGGGAGGCTTCGCAGATTTCCCGTGTCCGGGCCCAAAGGTCGGGATAGTCGGCCGAGGCCACGGCCATGCCGCCCTGCGCCAGATAGCCGAACATGCGCGTCTTGTGAAAGGCCACGCCCTTCTCGCCCAGGCCTTCGGTGTGCCCCGTGCCCACGTTGAGCACGATGCCCAGGTCGGGAACAAGGATTTCGGCAAGCTCCTCCATGTCGCCGGGACGGCTGATGCCGGCCTCGATGACCCAGAAGTCCTCGTCGCCGTCCGTGTTGGCGATGCTCAAGGGAAGGCCCAGCTGGTTGTTGAAATTCCCCTTCGTTCGCGCGGCCTTTCCCGCGAGGGAGAGGCTGGCAAAAAGCCATTCCTTCAAAGTCGTCTTGCCGGCCGTTCCCGTGACGCCGACGACCTTGCCCCGCATGCGTGCGCGAAGCTCCTTCGCGAGCATCTGAAGGGATTTTTCGGGGTCTTCGGCCACAAGGAGGCAGACGTTCGGAAAGGCTTCACGCACCTCGGGCAGGTCCCGTGTGGCCAGAATGAAGGACGCTCCCCGCCCGCAGGCGGCAGGGGCATAGTCGTGCCCGTCCGCCTTTTCGCCCATGAGGCAGACAAAGAGGTCCCCCTTCTCCACAAGCCGCGAGTCGATGCGCGCAAAAATCGTGCGTGCCTCGTCGAGGTCCATGCGGGGAGTCCCCGCAACGTTTGCGCTGCACATGCGGGCGAGCTCGTTGGGTGAAAGCTTCATGACGCGGGATGGCTGATGGCGGAGCTGTTGGTGGTGGAGCTGAATGTAGCGGAACTCTTGGTTGCAGAGTTGTTTGTGGCGAAATTGTTTGCGGCGGACCGATTTGCGGCAGGCGGAAGGCGGTTTTGCGGCCCAGGGCGGCCATGCCCTGGGCTATTTCGGGCCCAGAAGCTCGCGCACCGTTTCCTGGTCGCTGTAGTGGCGCTTGACGCCCTTGACTATCTGGTAGTCCTCGTGGCCCTTGCCGGCTATGAGAAGCGCGTCGTCCGGGCCGAGGATGTCGAGGGCCATTTCGGTGGCCCTGCGGCGATCGGGGTCGGAGAGGACCTTTTTGGCGTTTTTGAGGCCCGGCTCCACGTCCTTCATGATGTCGAGGGGCTCCTCGAAGCGGGGATTGTCGGAGGTGAGCACGGCGACGTCAGAGTATCTGGCCACGGCCTCGCCCATGAGCGGACGCTTGGCGCGATCGCGGTTGCCGCCGCAGCCAAAGACGGTCACAAGACGTTTGAAGCCGGCACCCCGCAGGGCCTGCTGGACGTTCACAAGGGCGTCGGGGGTGTGGGCGTAGTCCACGAAGACGTGGAGGCCTCTGGCATTGTCCACGCGCTCGAGGCGCCCCGGCACGCCCTTGAAGCCCTGCAGCGCCGAAAAGTCGTCCATTCCGAGGGCAAGGCCCAGGGTCTGCACCGTGAGCAGGTTGTCGGCGTTGAAGCGGCCGATGAGGGGCGAGTGGAGCTCCCAGGTCTTGTCCAGGGTCGTCATGCGGATGCCGACGCCGCTTGTGCCGTGCTCCAGAAGCTCGGCCGCGACGTGACGCCCGGGGTTGGGCCCCTTCCCCTCGAAACCGCAGGTCCAGGCATCGGGACACATGTCCGCGATTCGCAGGCCACAGGCATCGTCCGCGTTGACGGCCACGGCCTTGTCGGGCTTTGGCGTCGCGGCAAAGAGCCTTGCCTTGGCCTGGAAGTAGTCTTCCATGTCGGCGTGGAAATCGAGGTGGTCCTGGGTGAGGTTCGTGAAGCACGCCCCGTCGAAGGGCACGTGGGCGACCCTGCCCTGCGAGAGGGCGTGGGAGGAGACTTCCATGACGCAGTACGTGGCACCTGCCCTTGCCATGTCGAAAAGGGCCTTGTGGACCTCCACCGGGCCTGGCGTCGTCAAGGGTGCTGCCATGGAAAAGCCCGGCCAGCGGTAGCTCACGGTGCCAAGCACCCCCACCTTCTCGCCAAGGGCGGAAAAAAGGTGCTCCAGAAGGTACGCGCAGGTGGTCTTGCCGTTGGTGCCGGTGACGGCGAGGATCTTGAGGGGCGTATGGGCTGTCCCGTATCTCGCGGCCGCAAGCTCGGAGACGGCGTGTCTTGTGTCCGCAACAAACGCGACCCTGGCGCCGTGGGCGTTGATGGCGGAGAGAAGCTCGTCGTCGCGCTTCGTCCCGTCGAGCACAATTGTTGCGGCGCCCTTCTCGAGCGCATCGCCCACGTACTTTGTGCCGTCCTCGGCGGCGCCGCACACGGCCACGAAAACGCAGCCCTTCTCCACCGCCCGCGAGTCCGCGGCCACGTCCTGGCCATGTGCCACGTCGGCCAGAAGCTTTTCGTACCCTGTCTCGAAGTCCACCCAAAGCCCCCTGGTTGTCTGCTGAAGGGAAACCTGAAAATTCGGATCCCGAAATTCCTTGCGAGTGCCTCGCTGCCTTGAAAACTACAGTTCGGAGAGCCAGAGGATGCACTCGGTGAGCTTTTCCTTGCCGGGCTCGTCCACCTTGGGCCAGGGAGAACCCGGTGCCGGCGTCTGGCGCACCACGCGCTTGCCGTCGCCCTTGAGCTCCGGAACGACTCCGGCCCTCGCGAAGAGCTCCACCGCGTTGCGCAGGGTCTTGCCGGTCACGTCCGGCACCGTGGCCGATGCCTTGGCAAGATGGCCGGGGAGCTTGAGGGCATCCGGGGCCGAAAACTCCCGTTTCTTGAGCTCGGCAAGCTCCGTGGCGGTCTTCTTCTGCTCCTTCCCGGCGTCCTTTTTCACGAAGGGCGACTCGAGATCGCCTGTCCGAAAGCCCCTGCCCATGGCGTTCTTTCCCTCGTGCACCATGAGGGTCTCGGATGCGGACGAATTGGGCCGTGTCCCGTTTTTCCTGAGAGTGCCGGAATAGGCGAGCGTCCTTTCCGCGATCTCCTTGAAGACCGGGGCCGCGATGACGCCGCCGTACTGCGTTTCCTGCGGCTCGTCGATGAAGAC
>CAZWOT010000041.1:10008-14997 GCA_964635595.1 uncultured Desulfovibrio sp. | reverse complement strand
AAACAGGCCAGGTTCGACATCAGAGAAATCAAAGGAAAGGCCTGTTTCCCCCTCGGAAGACCTTGGCCAAGACAAGGACAGCAACAGGCTTTTTAAGCTATTTTTCCGGCCAGAAAGCTTTTCCCGGACAATCGACAGATTTTTCTTGACATGTCGATTTCGGTTCTGCTAAAAGACCCCATCGAGCACGCGGTACGGCCGCCGCTCCCCCGAAGGACGCAAACGACAGGGGAGTCCAGCCGCCCGCGGGCGAAAAAGTCCGGTATCCACATTTCAAGAGCAGCAGTCATGGGAGAAAGGAACCATGCCGCAAGGCAACGACGGGCGCGGCCAGGGCATCGGCCCCTGCCAGGCGTTCATCCAGACCTTTTGTCCCGCCCCCGGCACGGCCGCTGATATGTACCAGGTCGAGCATCAGGACGAGTACCAGGCTGATCATAAGGTTGATCATGAAGTTGATCACAAGGTCGGGCACCGGCAGGGCAGGCCTGCCTTCACCCACCAAGCTTCGCCCCTCGGGGCCCTTTGCGTCCTTCTCCTGGCCGCGGCCCTCGGGACGGGACTTTCCGGGTGCGGGCTCAAGAAGACGCAAAGTCCAAAGCCGGCCGAGCAGACCACGGTGGACCTGAGCCTGGGGGAAGCCGCAAACGCCATCATGGCCGATCTGGCCAGGCTTTCCGGCTCCACCCAGACCTACGGGGAGCTTCAGGGGCAAAGTCCCCTGAAAACGCGCATGGACATGAACTTCGAGGGGCCCCTGCCCGAGGCTTTGAAGCAGGTCTGTGCGGCCGTGGGCTTTCGCCTGGTGGAAAAGGGGTCCGAGAGCGGCGTGCCGCTCCTTGTCCGGGTGCGGGCCAAGGACACGGAAGCCCTGCATGTGCTGCGCGTCATAGGCCTGCAGACCACGGCCCGCGAGCGCGTGCTCGTGCGCGAGCCGGAGCGCGTCATCGAGCTTCGCTGGACAAATGCCGACGAGGACAAGGCCGCTTCAAAACCAAGGTCCTCCTCACGGTCCTCCGCAAGGGATGCAAAGGCCAAAAAGGCGCGCTCATGACCCGAAAGCCCCGTTTCTCCCCGCTTCTTGCGGCCTCGCTTTGCCTCTCCCTCCCCATGCTCGCGGTCGCTCCCGGCAAGGTCTGCGCGGACGTGCCTTTCGAGGACCAAAGCCTCGGGAGCATGGCCGCGGGCGCGGACGACTTCATAGCGCCCGGCTATCCGCTGTACGGGGACGATCGCGTCTACCAGGGCTACGGCACCCGCACAGACGCTCCGGTTTTTGCGATTGCCCACGGCAAGTCGGACGCTTCCGGCTCGGACGCATCGGACAGGAAGGAGCGCGACAGGCTCGCGGCCGAGGACAAAAAGGAGCTTGACCGCATCCTGAACCTCAAGGCCGCGTCCACAAAGAAGCGCGCCGAGGAGCGGGAGAAGAGCCTCAAGGCCCAGACCCTGCGCGAGGCCGCCGGCACCATCGCCTTTCAGAAGGCCGTCTCCCTTGGATACGCCCGCTACGTTTCGGCCTGCCAAAAGCGCGCCCTCGAGCTTGACCGCATCTTCAATTTCGGCTCCCTCCTCATGGAGGGGCGCGTGCTGCCCCCGGTCATCCGCTCCCTTTCGCACGCGACCACCCTCTCCTCCCCGGACGAGGCGCGTTTTGTGGAACAGGCCTTCCGCATCGTCAAGCCCTCCCGCATGGTGAGTGCGGTGCCCACCTGGCGCGACTACCTCGAGACCGAATTTGCCGCCTTCGAGGCAGGGCCCGACCTTCTGCCCGAGGACGAGGAGGAGGCACGGGCCTGGCAGGAAGGGGCCAGGGAAGGCTGGAGCGAGGGGCTCAAGCAGGCCAGGGACCTCTTCGACACCAAGTTCGCGGAACTTGTCTCGGACTTTCGGGGCATGCTGGAATTTCGCATGCTGGCGAAGAGGGGCATGGTCAGCATGCCGCAGATCGCCAGGGGCGACCTTGGCATCCGGGCCGGCGACAGGGTTCTGCACGTCAACGAAAGCGTCTTTCGCATCACCCTGCCGGCGAGCTTTCTGCCTGCAGGCGGCGGAGACTCCAGGCGCATGGGCGAAGCGGCCAAACCCGTGGGCAGCGGCATGAACGGCACGCACAGGCCATGACCCTTTGTCTCGATCATTCACGCAAGTTTGCGGGGCTCAATTTCTTGCCGGAGCCAGTTCCCTTGCCCGCGCTCATCAACCCGGCGCGGAGACTAACGGCTCCGGCAGGGGGCGCGCCCGGGAAACGTCCGTTTCATCCTGCGGACAGTGCCGAGCACCCCGTTTCCGGAACGGCTGGCAAGAGGCCCTACGCGCCTTTGAACAACCCGGAAAACGGCCCGGGCGCGCCCGATTCTTCAAGGGTCCTGGCAATTGATTCTGCCCAGGACCCCTCGCAGGCATCCGGACACACGCCTTCGCAGACCTTGGCAGACACGCACACGCCTGCGGACAAGCCCTTGCACACGGCCTTGCACACGCCTTCGCCCCGCTTTCCGGAGCCCCTCGTGCACGAGCTTGCCTTCGACCAGCTGGAGCGCCTGCTCTTGTGGTGCGTGGACCAGCGGGCCTCGGACATCGTCTTCTGCCCCAACGATCCCGTCTGGATGCAGGTGGACGGGGTGTGGCACATGATCACCGACTCCGTTCTGAACGACGCCGAGACCCAGATGGTGGTGAACGAGACCTCGGGCCAGTCCAACCGGGCGGGCCTCGTCAAGACCGGCCGCAGCATCGACTACGCCTGTGCTTTGCGCATCCCGGGGCAGAAGATTCTGCGCCAGCGCTTTCGCGTCAACGCGACTTCTTCCGTCAAGGGCGTCTACGTGGTCATGCGCGTCCTGCCAAGGCTCCTTCCGCGGCTCGAGGACATGGAGGGCCTGAACGAACGCTTCCAAAGGGCCCTGTTCCCCGAGTCGGGCCTTGTGGTGGTCTCGGGCGTCATGGGAAGCGGCAAGTCGACGCTGCTTGCAGCCATCCTGCACGAGGCCGTCAAAAGCCGCGCCGTGGGCCGCCAGATACTCACCCTGGAAGATCCGCTGGAGTTCGACTTTTCCACCATCGACGCCCACGATCGGGTGGCTCCGGTCACCCAGTCCACGGTGCACGTGGACGTGGAGGACTGGCCCTCGGGCGTGCGCACCCTGACCCGTCGCAAGGGCGAAATCGTCATGGTGGGCGAGTGCCGCGACCGCGAGACCGTGGCAGCGCTGCTCTCCACCGTCGAGCAGGGCGTCACGGCCTACACCACGGTGCACGCCAGGGACGTGCCCCAGACGCTCACCCGCATGATCAACGCCTTCCCAGAGGAAGAGCGCTCCTCCATGGCCGCGGTGCTTCTGGCAAATGCGCGCGTGCTCGTTCACCAGAGGCTCGTGCGCCGCGATCCGAAAGCAGTCAGGGAGGGCGTGCCCGGCCGCGTGGCCCTGCGCGAAATCCTCGTCCTCGACGAGGGGCATCGACGGGAGCTGCTAAGGCTCCCCCTGGCAAGACTCCCCGAGGCCATGCGGGCCCTGGTGGATGCGGAAGGGCAAAGCCTGCTTGCCGACGCGAGAGCAAAGTTCGCCCTTGGCGTCATCCCCGAGGAGGTCCTCTCCGCCATCGTGCGCGAATACGAGGTCGAGCGCGGCTAAGGCGCCTCAAAAAACAGGCAGCGGCGAGTTTTGGCAGAACGTCCCGGCAGGAAGTTTTTTGCAGGGTCTTTCGGGCAAGGGTTTTTGGGCAAGGGAGGATACGTCATGCTCTCCGATCGCTCGGTGTGGCGGGACACGGCGCGCTGCGTGCGCTTCGGGCCCCTGGACGCAAGGGCCATGTCGGGCTTTGCTGTCTGGATGCTCTCCATGAGCTGGCCCACCTTCTGGCTCTCCATCGCCATCCTGGTGCTCTTCTTCCTGCTTGAGCGGGCCGGCATCACGCTGCCCTGCGCCCTCAATCTCGTTCGCTGCGGCCTGTTCTCCAACGTGCGTACCCACGACGGACACTTTGCCGCCCACGCGCGCAGGCGCGACCGCATCGGGTGGTAGGCCCTTTTCGCCTTCCCCGGCACCCCGCGTCTTCCACAAGTCCCGGACCGGTCCCGGCCGCTCCCGGCAAAAAAACATGCCGCGGTGCACGCATGCTTTGACAGTCGTTTGCCGGGCGCCGGGCAGGCGTTCTGCTCCTGCAGGCCTTGTCCTGGCCAGGATCGCAACACAATATCGCAACCCGGGGCCGCATCCCGATATCGCATCCCCCAGGGCCGCATCCAAAAGCCGCATCCCAAAAGTCGTATCCCGAGTTTCTGGCACAAGCGCGCGAGGACACGCAAAGAACATGAGAAGGACCACACGTCACGCGATGTTTGAGAGGGAGCTGTCCGCCCCAGGGACAGGGACGGCCGGCACCCCGGACGGGAGCCTGGGGGACGCCAGGGGCGCCAGCCCCACCCTCTGGCTATCGGCCCTGCTTGGCTGCGTTCTCGGACTTGGCCTTGTCCAGGCAACCCCCTGCCTTGCCTCCTACGAGGAGCAGCTTTCGGGGCAGATTTCCGGGCAGATTTCCGGGCAGATTTCCGCAGGCGCGCTTCAGGCGGGCGCAGGCGTCACGGGACAGGCCCTGGCCCAAAAGGGCGGCCTTGTCCACAAGGGCAAAAGGGGCGCCGAGCCCAAACTCGACTCCGCAGGCTCCGACATCGCCCTTGCATACGCCCTGCCCCTGCTGGCACCCGCGGGCTGGAGCGTGTCCGGGGCGCATCTGGCAAGCCATCAGCCCGTCTCCTGGGATGCCCAAAAGGGCTGGCTTGCCACCCTCGAGCGCCTTGCCGGGGAGACCCATACCCTGCTTGTGGTGGACTGGGATGCCAAATGCCTTGTGGTGGCAGACCAGAATCAGGCCCCTGCGGCATCGGGCACGGCAGGCCAGGCTTCGTCCACGGCCCGGGATCTGCCCTCGGGAAGCTCTGCCCAAAAGGAAACAAGTCTCACCGAACGCTCGGCACGGAGCGACGCG
>CAZWOT010000041.1:0-9908 GCA_964635595.1 uncultured Desulfovibrio sp. | reverse complement strand
AAGCTCTGCCCAAAAGGAAACAAGTCTCACCGAACGCTCGGCACGGAGCGACGCGAAAACCGGGACAGACGCCGAGAGTGGGGCTCGGACTACGTCTGCCCGTGACGCTGGCGCCCGGCCGGCAGACGACGCGCCCGCAGCTTCGATGGGTCGCCATGCGGGCGCGTCGCCCCAAAGTCTCGTTGTCTCCCACTACGGCGGCTACGGGCTCGTCTACCTCGCCCGTCCCATGACGGCCGAGCGGGCAGCACGGGTCTTCGACGTGAAGCTCGAAAGCCTCCTTGCCTGGAACGGCATTGCCGCCAAAACCGAGACCCTCCCCGAGGGCCGCGCCCTGTGGCTCAAGGACCCCAAGCGCCTTGGCAGGGAGGCAGCCGCCCAGAACGCGGCCCTGCAAAACACCGGGGCCAGGGCGCACAAGGAAAAGGCAGCCCAGGCTTCCACCTCTGCTTCCAGCGCGGCCGGCACCGCCGCTCCTTTGGCCAAATCGGACAGGAGCGAGGTGGACCGCGCCCTGGAGAAGGCCAGAAGCGAAAAAAGGGCAGCGGCCGGACAAAGGCCTGCGGCCAACGCTTCGGGCAGCGGGGCACGCGCCCCGCAGCCTGCAGAAAGCCTCGTGCCCAACGGCGCCTGGACGCTCTCCCCGGGCTCCCTGCACGACCAGGTGGAGGCCTGGGCTCTTCGGGCCGGCTGGAAGCTTGTCTGGCAGGCGGACACGGATCTCGCCATGGAGGCTGCGGCCGACTTTGCCGGCTCCTTCCCCGAGGTTGTGCGCGCCCTCTTCGAGGGCCTGCACGAAAACGGCGCGCCCTACCAGGCAAGGCTGTTCCACGGAAACCGCGTGCTGCAGGTGGAGGATCGCTAGATGGCAAGCCGCACACTGATGGACGGGCAGGGCTGCGGAGCCCCCGGGACCCCCGAAAACGTCCCCGGACACGTCCCGGGGAACGTTCTTGAGAATGTCCCGGGGAAGGCCCCCAGGAAGGCCCAGAAGGACAGGGCCGGGGATGCGGGGCTCTCCCGCGGCCTTTGGGGACTTTCCCGAACGCCCGCAACCCTCCTCCCCCTGCTTCTTGTCTGCCTCTTCCTTGCCGCCTGCGCCTCCAAGGACATCGACGCGCCAGGCCGTGCGGAGGTGGAGGCGAAGCGCGACGCGCTCATGGAGCTCACGAAGCCGCGCACGGTGACGGAAACCGAGGGGAATTTTTTGCAGGGGCGCCTTGTGGGCCGCACCCGCGATCCCCTGGACACGCCCCTCATGAACGAGCGCGTCACCCTGCGCCAGAAGGGAAGTTTAAGGGAAATCGCGGCCTCCATAGGCCAGGTCTCGAAGATCTCCGCCCACGTGGCGGACGCGGACGACGGCCTTTCCGAGGCCGCCGTGCCCGCTCCCTCCTCCTCGCCCCTGCCGGACGGTCTCGAGGATCTTCTGCCTGTCTCCATGCCCCTGCTGCCCAAGGGGCAGATCGAGGTGAGCTACGAGGGGACCTTGAGGGGCCTTCTCGACACCGTGGCCTCGCTTTCCGGCTACGGCTGGGACTTTGACGCGAACCTGAAGCGCGTCACCTTCCAGGCCATGCAGACGCGCACCTTTGCCCTGGCCATTCCCGCGGGCGAGGTGACCTGGGAGAGCCAGGTCTCCAACAAGAGCCGCGAGCAGCGCTCCTCCTCCCTTGGCAGCGGCACCAACATCAACTCCACGGTGACGAGCGGCGACACCTCCACCCAGACGGCCCAGACCAACCGCACCAACTTCACCCTGGACACCTGGAAGGAAGTGGAGAGCACGGTGAAAAGCCTCCTCTCCGCGGCCGGCACCGTCACCGTCAACCGCGCCGCCGGCACCCTGGTGGTGCGCGACACCTGGGCGCGTCTCGAGGCCGTGCGCCGCTACGTGGACGACATAAACGCCCGCCTGAGCCGCCAGGTGGCCTTGAGCGTGCGCGTGTGGGCCCTCGAGGTGAGCGACGAGTCGAGCATCGGCCTCAATCTCCAGGCCCTCTTCTCCTCCCCCGATGTGGCCGTCTCGGCCGGGGCCGCAGCGGCCGCGGGCACCTCCATCGCCACGGTGTCGGTTCTGAAGGGCTCGCTCTCGGGCTCGTCGGCCATGCTCTCGGCCCTCAAGGAAAAGGGCCACGCAACCCAGCTCACCTCGGCCTCGGGCCTTGTCATGAACGCCCAGCCCTTCCCGGTGCAGGCGGTGCGCCGCCAGGCCTATCTGGCAGGCATGACCATGAGCACCTCGGAGTACAGCCAGACCTCGGAGATCACCCCCGGCGAGGTGACCACGGGCTTTGCCATGACCGTGGTGCCGCACATCCAGCCCGACCGCAACGTTCTTCTGCAGTACAACATCACCCTCTCCACCCTGGACGAGCTCACCACCATCGAGCGCGACACCATCTACGTGCAGCTCCCCCAGGTCTCCACCAGGGCCTTCAGCCAGAGAACGCGCCTCAAGTCCGGCCAGACCCTGGTCCTGGCGGGCTTCGAGCAGGACACGGCCCAGGCTGCGGGCACCTTCGGGATCCTGCAGGCCAGTTCCGACCACTCCGGCACCAAGACCCTCCTTGTCATCGCCATCGAACTCGAGGGAGCGGACAATGTCTGAGCGCAAAAACAGGGTGCATAAAGCCAGGCCGCACGATGCCGGGGCCCGCAGGGGCAGCGGGCCGGCCTTCGGGGCTGCCCCAAAGGCTGCCCAAAAGGCCGCCCCGGACGAAGCCGAAGCCGCAGGCGACGCCATGGACCTTGCCTCGAAAGCCCTCGCGGACAAAAGGGTGCGGGTGGTTCCCATGGGCAAATACCGCCTTGTGGCCAACGTGCTCTGGAGCGGCGTGGTCTCGGAGTTCGGCACCCTGTATTCGAGAGCCGAGCTTGCCAGGGCCGCGCGGGCGCGCGGACACGACGCCCTTGTCCTTGCACGGCTTCGCGCAGGCTCCCTGCCTGTGCCGCACTTTGGCCAACGGGGCCTCTTCGGCGCCAATGCCCGCAGAAACTGCCTCTCCCTTGCCGTGCTTCTGACCGGGGTCCTTTCCCGGGGCGTGCTTGTCCTGCGCCTGAAAGACCAGGACAACGTGCCCTTCTGGTGGGTGTGGGCGGCCCGCTCAGGCGTTGTCTCCTCCCTTGCCGACTCCTGCCACGCAAATCTCGACGAGGCGCGCGAGCTTGCCGCCGCCATCGGCAAAAGCCTCGGGGTCGGCGTGCCCAGGGTGCTCGAGGAGGCGGACTCCCTGATCCTGGTCGAGCGGGCCTTTGCCAAAGCGTCCAGGGACATTCGCCGCGAGGCCGCCCTCCTGCCGCTCGAGCCCCTGTCCACGGGGCGCCTTGTGGCAGCAGGAACCATCATCGTGCTTTTCGCCGGCCTTCTTGTGGGCGGCAAGACCCTGGTGCAGACCTGGGAGGCCAGGGCCCGCAACGCCATCCTCTTCGAGACGAAGGCCGAGCTCGAGCGCAAGGCCGCCCATGTGCGAAGCCACCCCGAGGCCTACTTCGACATCTCCTGGCAAAAACGCCTCGAGGCCGGCCGCGCCGCGGCCATCCTCCTGCCCGCCATGCTCGAGCACCCCATGGCCGGCAACGGCTGGCAGCTCGTCCATCTTTCCGCCAACGGCAAGACCCTTGCCGCCCGCTGGAAGGCGCTTCCGGCAGCCTCCCTGCTGGTGCTCCCCGAGGGGGCCCAGACGGACGCGAAAAACCCGGAGGAAGCCCTGCGCTCCTCGCCGCTTTCCCTGCCCGAGTCCGACACGGCGCTTGCAAAGGAGGACCTGCTCGCCAGGGACGACGTGGGCGTGCGCCTTGCCGAAATAGCCAGACGGCTGGGCACGGGCGTCAAGCTTTCCTTCAAAAAGCCCGAGAGCTTGGTCGTGGGCGAGACGCGCGTGGAAGCCCCCTGGGTGGAGGGAACGGCCCAGCTTCGACATGTGCCCGACTTTGCCGTGAGCGACTGGACCGCCCTTGCGGGGGCCCTGGAGATGCCGGGACTGTTCGTCAAGACCATCTCCTGGGACGGCCGGCATTGGGGCATGGCGCTGGACGTGGTGGCACGGAAATAACGTGAGAAATGGGCGCGAGGAAAACGCGCACAAATTGATCGCGGGCAGACCGTGCAAGAAAATGGCCGCACGGGCGGATTTTAGCACGGGCAAAGGCCAATCATGGCTTCAAGATTTCCTGAAACCGTGACTTGAAGAAAAGCTCAAGCAGCGGATCAAACAGAGTTCATCCAATGGGTCTCCCTACGGGTCATCCAATGGGTCATTCAATGGGTCATTCAATGGGTCATTCAATGGGTCATTCAATGGGTCATTCACAAGACATGCATCGGACAGAGGTTTCCACTCATGAACACTGGCCGCGCAACGGGCGCCCGCGCGCCCGAGGGGTCGAGGAAACGAAGGGGAATGGCGGTAGTTGCCGTGCTCCTGATTGTTCTTTGCGGTGCCGGCGCCGCGTGGTTTGCGCTGGGGGACAGGCTCTTCCCCTCCTCCAGACCCCAGGTGGCAAACGCGAACAGGGCCAGGCAGGCAGCTGCCAAAAAGGCGCAGGCGGGGACCGACGCCCACGTCGAGAGGTCCCGCACAAACGTGGCCGACACGGGAAGCGGCTCCGAAAGCACTGCCGCTGCTCCGGCCGCGTCCGCAGCAGCCGATGCCGCTGTCGCCGCCGGCAATGCCAGTCAGGGCAGCCTGGGCGCAGGGACAAGGGCCGGGCAAGACACGGCCGATCGTTCCCCCAAGCCGGAAAGCCTTGCCGACTTTCGGCCCGCGAGCGTCTATTCCGGGACTTTGGGAGAGATGACGCGCCTTCAGGCGGACTCGCAGCTGGCCATGGCCGATCTGACCCTCAAGGAGGTTCAGGCAAAGCTTGCCAAAATCGAGCGCGAGTCCCTGGAGGGTGTCGTACGGGAGCCTGCCGGCGCAGGACGAGGCGTGGGCGACGAGCGCCTGACAAGCCTCGAGCGCCGCGTGCAGGCCTCCATCGACGAGATGCTTTCCCGTCTCGACGCGGCCGAGAAGAAACGCGCAGGCGCATCCTGGCAGGTGCTCGCCGTGCGCGGGACCAACGGCGCCCTCGAGGCGGAGCTTTGGGGCGCTGGGGGACGCAGGCTCGTGCGCGTGGGCGACAAGCTCGAAAACGGCGAGCGGGTCGACGAGATCACCCGCAGCAATGTGCGCCTGGCCGGCCGCGCCCTGCCCTGGCGCTGAAGGAGGACCTGCATGGGCATTTTTTCCTTCCTTTCGGGAAGCGGCAGGGACGGCAGGAATGCCAGGGGCCGCGCGGCACAGGGCGGGCACACGGACTCGTCCTTCGGGCAGGGGCTCCACATCGACCTTGGCCACGCGAGGAAACAGACGGCCCAAAAGGCCGCACGCCTTGAGCCCGATTCTCCCCGCAGCGCTCTGGATCCGGAACACCAGGCCCATGCCGCGCCCGGCCAGCCCGATGATCCCGACGGGGCCAACAGGCCCAATGGCCCCACTGGGCCCAACGAGCCGGGGACTGCCGCGGACGACACGGACGACACGGACGACAGGGACGACATGAACGACATGAACGATATGGACGGCAGGGCCCCGGGCGGCGATGGCGCCATTCCCCTGCAGGAGGCCGACCTTGCCCCGACGCCGGGCGCAGGCCTTGATCCGGGTCTTGATCCGGGCCTTGCCCGCGGCACCCGCTCGCGTCTTGTCCATCCTCTGCGCATGAAGATGGTGGACGGGGTCTGCCATCTCTCCGAGGAGCTGCGGGGCAATCTCCTCGTGGACGACCACCTGGCCCGCATGGCCAGGGAGCAGGGGCGTTTCTCCGTGCCCGTGGTCTGGCACAGGCCCTCTGCCTGGGAGAAGCTCTTCGGCGACGGGGAGCGGGGCGGGCGGCGCGAAGCAAAGGACGCGGCCAAGCCCGGCAGCGCGTCGGCAAAGGGCCAGGAGCAGGATCTTTCTGCTGCCACCTGGGTGGACGCCTACGTGCACCGCCTCTTCGAGAAGGCCATGGCCAGGAAGGTCTCGGACATCCACATCACCTACATGGGGCCCTGGACGCAGGTGAGCTTTCGCCGCATGGGCCTTGTGATGGAGGAGGAGAGCCTCGACGGGCCCACCGGCCTGCAGCTTGTGCGCGGCATCTTCCAGGGCCAGCTCTCCCAGGCCGAGAGCGGCTTTTCCGAGTACGAGCGCTACGACGGCCGCATTGCCGACCGCACCTTTCTCCCCAGGGGCCTCTTTGCCGTGCGCCTGCACACCGAGCCCATCCAGAGCCCGCATCTGCAGGGACCGGGCATCACCCTTGCCATGCGTCTTCTCTTCGATGCCGCAAGCGCGAACGGAACGCTTGCCGAGCGCCTTGCCTGCCTCGGCTTCGAGCAGAAGCAGATCGAGCTTGTGGAGAGCTTTTCCGAGACCACCGGCATGACCGTGGTCTCCGGACCCACCGGGCACGGCAAGACCACGGTCCTGAAGAACATCCTCGAGGCCCTGGCCGAGAACGTGCCCACCCGCAACTACTACAGCCTGGAGGACCCGCCCGAGTACACCATCCTGGGCGTGCGCCAGCTCAACGTCTTCACCAAGGCCGTCTCCGACGAGGAGCGCGAGCGCGCCCTCCTGGAGGCCCTGGCGGGACTCATGCGCTCCGACCCGGACGTCATCCTCCTTGGCGAGATACGCTACCTCGGCGCGGCCAGGGCTGCGGTCAACGCAGCCCTCACCGGCCACTCCGTGTGGACCACGGTGCACGCAAGCTCGGGCCTCAACGTCCTTGCGCGCTTTCGCGAGATGGGGATGCCCGTGGACTCGGCCTTGAGCGTGCTTGCGGGCGTCACCTACCAGCGCCTTCTGCCCACCCTCTGCCCCGGCTGCAGGGAGCCGCTCCTCCCGAACCTGGACGGCCTTGCTCCCAAGCTTCGGGAGCGCCTGAAGGCCCTCTACCCGGACAGCCTGGACAGGCTTTTCGTGCGCGGGAAAGGATGCTCCGCCTGCGACCATCTGGGGCTCTCCGGGCAGAAGGTCGCCTGCGAGGTGATCCCCATGCGGGATCGGCGCCTGCGCGAACTCCTCTCCCAGGGGCGCGTGGACGAGGCCCAGACCCACTGGGTGCATGAGCTTGGCGGCATGACTCACGTGGCCCACGCCCGGGCGCGGGTGGCAAACGGCGAGGTGGACCCGAGGCTTGCCGAGGAGCGGCTGGGCGTGCCCCTCGACTCCGACCTGCAGGACGAGGCCTGGCTCATGCGCAAGAGCGGCGGACAGGGGGCAAATGCCCGGGGTGCGTCTGCATGAGAAGCTCCTTGAACGCGGCCTTCGCGCACGATCGATCTTTCGCAAGGCGCGGTCCTTTGGCAAGGCTCAAGAGATCGTTTGCGAAGCTCTCCTTCTCGGCCAGGGAGCGCGAGCGCTGCTGGAAGAAGGTGGGCCGGCAGATGCGTGCGGCGAGGCTCCCCCTGGAGCACTGCTTCCACCTGCTCGAACACAGGGCCAGGGCCGAGAAGTCCATTCTGGCCCACGTCTACGCCGACATAGGCCAGCGTCTCTCCGAGGGCTATTCCATCGGCGAGGCCATCGGCCCCTACGCGGCCCCAGAGGAGGTGATGCTGGTGGACGCGGGCCAGACCGCGGGCGATCGGGCCCTTGCCGAGGGCTTTCTGCAGGCTGCGGAACTCATGGAGAAGACCCGCGTCATCAAGGGCGCGGTTCTGAAGGAGCTTCTCTATCCCTGCACCCTCTTTCTCGCCATGTGCGCCTTTCTGGTCGTGGTCGCCACCGTCATCGTGCCCAAGCTTGCGGCCCTCTCGAATCCGCTTGCCTGGCAGGGCGCAGGCGCCCTCCTCTACAGGGCGTCCCTCTTCGTGACCTCGCCGGCCGGGCTCTGCACGGCCGTCGGGCTCGTCCTTCTCGCACTGCTCGTGGCGGCCTCGCTTCCGCGGCTCACCGGCCGCGCCAGGGACGTCCTCGATCGGGTGCCGCCCTGGTCCGTGTACCGCCTGCTCGTGGGCGTCACCTGGCTCTACGCCACGGCGACGCTTTTGCGCACCCGGCAAAAGCTCGGGGTGATCCTGCGCAGGGTGGTGACGGCACCCGAGACCACGCGCTACCTGCGCTGGCGGCTTTTGCCCGTCCTGGCGGCCGACGAGCGGGGCTATTCCCTCGGGGACGCCCTCTGCCTTTCCAGGAGCCGCTGGCCGGACAGGCACATGAGCGACGACATGCGCACCTATTCCTCCCTGCCCGGTTTCGAGCAGATGCTGCCGGCCATAGCCGGCGAGCTTCTCGAGGAAACCGTGGAACGCGTGCAGCAGCTTGCGAGGATGCTTGGCGGCATCGCCATCCTCGCCATCGTGGGGCTCATGCTCCTGCTCGTGGTGGGCCTTTTCGGCATCCAGGACCAGATCACGAGCTCCGTGGGCAGCATGGGACGCCTCTAGGCCAAGGGCCGAAAGGCATTGCCCCTTCGTATTCCGCATCCCACGCAACGGCACATCAGGAGACGACATGTCCATCGACATCGAAAAACGCCAGCACGGGCAGACGCAGGACGGGGCCAGGAACATGGCCAGGGACAAGACGCAGGAACAGGCGGCGGACGCGGGGAAGGACGCGGGGAAGGACGCGGCGAAGGACGCGGCGATCGATCCGCAGGACGGCGGGATGCAGGACGGCGGGATGCCGGGCATGGCCGAAGATGCGGACCTGGATCCGGACATGGACTCCGACGTGCTCTCCGACGTGGCCCCGGACCTGGGCCTGGACCTGAACCAGCTGGGCGAGGACCTGGGCTTCGACTTCGACGAGGACGAGGACGAGGGAGAGGACGAGGGCGAGGAGCTGGAGCTGGTCGAGCTCCCCGACGAGATGCCGGAGGAGATGCACGAGGCGCTGATGAGGAGCCTGCCGCCCGAGGAGCGCACCGCGTATGCGCTGAAAAGGCGCTTCGAGAAGGAGGCGCAGGCCCTTCGCGAAGCCGGGAAGTGGAAGGCCGAGCTCGGCCTCGACGAGGACGGCACCGACGAGGACGATTGCGCCGAAGGCTCGGTCTGCGTGGGCCCCGAAGCCTGCGACGGCGGCTGCAGGCGCCCGGACCGCGACACGGAAGCCGGCTTCACCCTCGTGGAGGTGCTGGGCGCCCTCGTGGTGGGCTCCATCGTCTTCGCCTTCGCGGCCTTCGGCATCAGCGGCGGTCTCGAGTCCGCCCGCGTCTCCGGCTTCAACGAGTCCCTGGAGCTCTTGCGCATCAACGTGCAGGAGGTCTACGCCTCCTCCCGCGGCTTCGGCTCCACCGACTCCTCCGAAACCGACATCACCGACACCCTGCTCGAAGCAGGCGCCATTCCCAGAAACTGGCTCACCGACGACGAGGCCAACATCGTCCACAACTTCGGGGGCGGCATCGAGGTGGTCGGCAGCGTCAGCGACTTCACCATCACGGCCAACGCCATCACCGAGTCGGCCTGCCGCAAGATCGTCTCGAGCCAGTACGGCAACTGGGACGCCATCAGGGTCAACGGCACCGAGGTGGATTCCGTCCCGGTGCTGAGCTGCAGGGAGAACACCGACAGCGTCGGCAACAACGAGCTGAGCTTCCAGACCAGGTAGCAGCAGGAGAGCCGCACACGGGCAGCAGAAAATGAGGCCGCGCGTCCGGAGGCTCAAGGCTTTCGGGCGCGCGGCCGAAAAGGACGGCATCCGTGGGACAATCCGTGGGACAATCCGTGGGACAATGCGTGGGACAATGCGTGGGACAATGCGTGGGACAATGCGTGGGACAATGCGCGGGACAATGCGCGGGAGAATGCGCGGGAGAATGCGTGGGAGAATGCGTGGGAGAATGCGTGGGAGAATCGAAAGGAAGAGTCGGGAGGACGAATCGCAAGGACGAATCGAAGGGAAGGCCGTCAGTTCGCGTCGGACAGG
>CAZWOT010000040.1:0-15058 GCA_964635595.1 uncultured Desulfovibrio sp. | reverse complement strand
CGAGCTTGCCCTTGAGCTCGTAGTGCATCTTGAGGGATTCGGCGGCGATATCCATATGGTTGTACCTCTCTTGTGTGAAACGGCCGGCTGGCCGATGTCCGTCATGGTCCAGTCCGGCAGTCCTTTGCACTGGGCGCACCGGGCAGTGCCTGCTCGTGTTCGGCAATCCGACCGACCATGAATCCCGCGGTCGCGTCGGCCTGCACTGGGCGCCCGTTCAGCGGGGCCTGAACGGTTTCGCCGATCTCCTCCGCCCAGGAAGAGAAGGAGAGACATGGGAACCACGGGGAAGACGCATTCGCGCATGTCGCATGATGCAGGGCCGCCGAACGGGCTGGCCGGGAAAAGAGGCGGCTAGTCAGCCTCTTTGCCGCCGGACTTTCCCGAGCCGTCCTTCGGGGCCACGAGCCCCGAAATCCAGGCAGTGAACCTGATCCAGGCCTGTGATCTGGGAGCCACGGGCGTATCGAGATTGGGAGCGTTGGCCACCTCGTCCTCGTAGACATAGTTGCGGTGCTGGTCTCTTGGCCGTTTCGACATGTGCCTGGCAAAGCCCCAGACCATGGCCAGTCCCACGAAGACGATGGGGAAGCCGGCAAAGGTCTTGACCATCTTGATGCCGTCGATGCCGCCGGTTAGGGTGAAGAGCAGGGATGCGGCCAGAATCAGCACGCCCCAGACGAGCTTCAGGCTGAAATGGGCTTCCTCGCTTTCCTTCACGCCGTGCATGGTCATGCTGGCGATGGTCGCAATCATGGAGTTGGCCAGGGTGATGAATGAGATGGCGATGACGATCAGCATGAAGGGCTTCACGAGCATGGCCAGAGGCACCTGGTTGAAGGCCTCGAGCGTCATGGCCTCGGCACCCAGGGTCTTGTAGGTGGCATAGTAGTCGATGCCCTCGTAGAACTGGGCGTGCAGCACCGTTCCGCCGAAAATCGTGAACCACACGAAACCGAAGATGGACGGCATCAGCCAGTTGACCACGACAAATTCGCGCAGGGTGCGGCCATAGCCCAGGCGTACGAAGAACAGACCCATGATGGGGCCGTAGCTCAGCCAGTCCACCCACCAGTACTGATCCCACCACTGGGGCCAGTACTTGCTGTCCGGGAAGGGCGAGGTGAAGGTCATGCCCTCGATGAAGTTGCCCACATAGGAGCCCAGGGACTGGACGAAGAGGTTCGCGATGTAGGAAGCCGGGCCGAACAGCAGGAGATAGGCCAGCAGCATGAGGAAGAACCAGGCGTTCTTGTCGCCGAGCCAGAGAATGCCTTTCTGCAGGCCGCTGATGCTCGTGGCCGTGTAGGCGGCGCAGATCAGCACGCCGATCATGATATAGAGGAAGACGCTGGGCTTGAAGCCGTAGAGGATCTCCACGCCCTTGCCGAGCTGGAGAATGCCGTAGCCAAGGGAGCCGGCCACGCCGCCGACCAGGGCAAAGACGGTGAGCACGTCGATGACGGTGCCCAGACGGGAGTTGATGGCCCTGTCGCCGACCAGGGGAACCAGCCCCGAGCTCACGTTGAAGGGCCTGCGCATGTTGTGGCAGACGTAGGCCAGTATCAGGCCGAAGCTCACGTAGATGGCGTAGGGCGTGAGCGTCCAGTGCAGGAAGGTCGTGCGCATGCCCCACATGAGGGCCTGGTTGCTGCCCGGCTTGAGGCCAAGGCTCGGCGCCGGCTCCATGGTGAAGAGCAAAGGTTCCACGGCGCCCCAGAACACCACGCCTGTGCCGATGCCGGCACACAGGGAAACCACGAACCATTGCCAGTAGGTCATCTTGGGTTTGGCGTTGGGGCCGCCCAGACGTATGTTGCCGATGGGATGGAAGATGACCACGAGCATGAAGGCAACGAAAAGAAGCATGGTCAGGCTGACAATCCAGCCGAAATTCCACATGAGCGACTCAAAGAGCGAGGAGAGTGTCTTGGCAAATTTCTCTTCGAAGATGATGCCAAACACGATAACGACCACGAAAATCAATGTCGGCACGAATAGTACCGGGTAACGCAATTGTAGTTTCTGGTTCATTACAGCACTCCTTAATTCACACTGCTGGAATTTGCTTTGCATTTGCTCCTTTTCTTTTCTGCATGTCCGGAAAATTCAGTCGAAATGAATCAAATTGACAGAGACCTGACGAGAAAAGACATTTGGATTGTCGGTGAAAGACGTTGCTTGAAGAGGGGAAACCTGCTGACGGCTTCCTCCCCGAAGACGGAGAACGGCCGTTGTCCCGTCCGCGGTGTGCCGCTTCAGGATCGGGCGGCAATGTCCGTTCTGAACCTCGCGACTGTGGCGGCCATGCGCTCGCTGTCGGTCAGGAGGGCGGGATCGAGCAGCTCCCCGGCACTTTTGGCGTCGAGCAGGCCCAGGGCGACGCATGCCTCGCGCATGGTGCAGCCCTCTTTCATGGCCATTCTGGCCGCCTTCTCTCCTGTCTCGTAGCCGAACACCGCCGAGACCAGGGCCGCCAGGGCGGTGGAGCGCTCAGCCTGGGCGAGGCAGTGCTCCGCGTCTGCCTCGACACCCGCAAGGCATTTGTCCGCGAACAGCGCCATGGCCCTGCCAAGCAGGCGGGCATCCTCGAGGAGGCACTTGATGAGGACCGCCTCCCAGGCGTTGAGCTCCAGTTCACCGCGCTCGGCGGCCAGGGTGATGGCGGTGTCGTTGCCGGCCACGAGAAAGTGGACCTGCATGACGAGTTCCGGGATGGTAGGATTGATCTTGCCGGGCATGATGGACGAGCCCGGGAGCAGTGCGGGAATGGACAGTTCGCCAAAACCGGCCCTTGGTCCGGAGGAGAGAAGACGAAGATCCGCGGCTATCTTGGCCATGCCCGCGGAAAGCCCCTTCAGGGCGGCGGAGACGCGCATGTGCTCGTCCGCGAACTGCAGGCCGACGAACAAGTTGGCGCAGGGCTCCACCGGCAGGCTCGTGACCTCGGCAAGGTGCCTGTAGAGGGCCTGGGCGTACCCTGGCAGACAACCTGCCCCGGTGCCCACGGCCGTGCCTCCGAGGGGCAGGTGCAGGCAGGATGCCGCAAGGGTCTCCAGCACGCCGGCCTGGGAAGCGAAAAACTGTTTCCAGGCGCCGAAGTTCTGGCCCAGGGTGACCGGCAGAGCATCCTGCAGACACGTGCGTCCAAGACGGACAACATGGGCAAACTCCCGCTCCTTGTCCGCGCACACCGCTTCGAGGCGGCGGACGGGACCAAGCAGCCCTTCAAGCAGATCGTGGGCCATGAGCAGCAGGGCGGAGGGCACGACGTCGTTGGTGGACTGGCCCATGTTGACATGGGTGTTCGGATGGATGGCGACGGAACCCAGGTTCGAGGCCAGGCGCGCGAGGACCTCGTTCACGTTCATGTGAATGCTCACCCCGCCGCCGCCGGTGACAAGATCCGTGGGGAACTGATCCCGATGCTCGCCGGTCAGAAGGACGTCGCAGGCCTGGACGATGCTTTCGGCCTGTTGTTCGGTGAGTCCCCCCGCTTCGCGGTTGGCGAGGGCACAGGCCTTCTTGATCCGGACCATGGCGAGCACGAAGGGCATGCCGAAGGACGAAAAGCTCTGTCCGGTCGCCCCCGATGCCTCCACTCCCCGGACGGTCTGGATGCCGTAGAGCGTGTTGTCTTCCAGGCTCATGGTGCCAAGAAAATCGTGTTCGATTCGCATGTTGTTTCTCCGATGAGCGTTTGTCGGTGTTGAAAGGCAGATCTGGCTGGAAACCGCCCTGCGGGCGGGTGCACGACAGCATCCCCGTCGCGCTGCGTGCTTTACGGGGGGAAGAATCTGGAGTAAGTTTTTTTCTTCACATGCGTGACGGAGATTGTCTTTGGGCGGTCGCGCATGTTTTTGAAGACCCGCTTGTCTTCAGCAGGTGCTGGCGCCCTTTCGCCAGCGGATATCCCCGTAACCAAGGAGCCGTGCAGCATGCCGCAGGCAGGCCAGAACCCCGATGACGCAACGGAAAAGGTGGCTTCAGAAGCCGCGCCGCGCGCCACGCGGGGCGCGGAGGACAGACGCGCCGTGGGCGGCACGCAGGCCATAGACAGGGCGCTCAAGCTGCTCAAGCTCGTGGGCAGTGCGGACGGTCCGGTGACCCTGCACGGCCTGTGCTCGGCCACGGGGCTCAACCGCACGACGGTGTGGCGGCTCATGGTTGCCCTGGAAAAAAACGGCTTTGTCTGCCGCGATCCGCTGACCAGGGAGTATGGAATCGGCATGGCCTTCGCGAGCGTGTGTTCCTCGCCGCAGCGTCTCAACGCGCCGCTGATACGCCTGTGCCTGCCCGAGATGCAGAGGCTGCGCGACCGGTTCAGGGAATCCTTGTTCCTGAGCGTTCCCTGTCCCCAGGGAAGCGTCACCGTCTGCCAGCTGGACCCCGAGCGCAATGTCCGGCTTCGGGACTACAACAACCGGATCACGCCCCTGTGGGGTACCTCCACCGGCAAGGCCCTCCTCGCCCACTACACCGACGAGCAGCTCGAGGTTCTGCTCGAGAAGACCCCGCCCTCCTACACGGAGGACACCATCACCGATCCCGTCCAGCTGCGTCGGGAAATTGCCGATGCGCGCAGACTGGGCTATGCGCTGGTCGAGGGCGAGTGGAGCATCGAGGAGAACGCCATTTCCTCCGCCCTGCTGGTCAGGGGCGTCCCCGTTGCCGTGCTTGGCATCGGCGGCCCGCGCATGCGGCTCACGAGGCAGATGATGGAAGAGGAGGTCGCGCCCGAACTTCTGGCCGCCTGCCGGAGACTCGAGGCAAAGCTTGGCTGAGGATCACCGCGCATCTTCGAATTTCGAACCTTCCGGCCGTGTGGCCCGGCATCCCTCATCACGGCAGCCAGAGATTCGCCGGGTACCAGGCCTCTTCCGCATGGGTCTTGGCCTGCCGGGAAAGTGGAACCTTTCTTTCCCGACAGCCCGCTGGACGGAGCCCGAACCCGGCTAGAACTCGATGACGTAGCGTCCCATGTTCTTGCCGTTCGGATCGCGGAAGATGTCGAAGACCTTGTTGATCTCCTCGAGCTTGATGCGCTCGAGGATGAGGGAGTCGAGGTCGAACTTGCCCTGCAGGTAGAGCTCGGCAATGCGCGGGAAATCGTTGAAGGGATTGACGTCGCCGTAGAAGCTGCCCTTGAGCACCTTGGCCACGCGGTGGAAGCCGCCCGACGGCAGGACCAGTTCGCCATTGGCCGGGTAGGCGCCGATGACCACGATGGTGGAGCCCTTGCGGCCGCACTGCCAGGCCATGGAGCCGACCTTGGTGTTGCCGGTGCAGTCGATGACGTATTCGGCGCCAAGGCCTTGGGTCAGGTCGCGCACGGCCTGGGGCACATCGAGGACGGCGCCGGTGTTGATGGTGTGCGTCGCCCCGAAGCGGGTTGCCTGGGCAAGGTTTTCGTCCTTGAGGTCGCAGGCGATGATGGTGGACGCGCCGCAGAGCCTGGCGGCCTGCAGGGCATTGGCGCCCACGCCGCCGATGCCGAAGATGGCCACCGAGGAGCCGGCGGTCACCTGCGCCGCGCGCACGCTCGCGCCGTAGCCGGTGGCCACGCCGCAACCGATCATGCAGGCCTGGGCCATGGGCATGTTGTCGGGCAACTTGATGCAGCTCATCTCGGGCACGACCGTGTACTCCGCAAAGGTGGACAGAAGGGAGGAGTGGTAGCAGGTCTGGCCATTCAAGGTCATGCGCGTGGTGTTGTCCATGAGCGTGCCGGCGAACATGGGCCCGAAGGCGGATTCGCACAGGCTGAATTTGCCGGCGCGGCAGAAGGCGCAGGTGCCGCAGTAGGGCACCCAGCTCAAGGTCACGCGATCGCCGGGCTTGCAGGTGGTCACGTAGTCGCCCACGGCCACGACCTCGCCCGCGCCCTCGTGTCCGAGCACCTGGGGAACGGGAGTGGTGGGATCTTCCAGGGTGTTGAGATCGCTGTGGCACACGGCAGTGGCCAGCATCTTGACGAGCACTTCGTGGGCCTTCGGCGCCGCAAGTTCAACGTCCAGTATTTCCACGGGCTTGCCGACGGCGGTCATGACTGCTGCTTTCATCTTCATGATCTTGCTCCTGAATCGGAAATTTGGCGGGACGGGCCTCGAGCCTGGGCAAGGGGCCCGCTCCGGAAGTCTTGTGCCTGTTTGCGCGCCCTTTCGTTCGCAAGCGCGCATGCCCCGCATCAGAAGGCGGTCCAGATGGACTTGCGCTTGGTGTAGAGGTCCAGCGAAAGATTGCCGCACTCCATGCCCCAGCCGCTCTGCTTGTAGCCGCCGAAGGGGCTCGTGTGCTCGTAGCAGCCGTACTTGTTGATGAAGATCTGTCCTGCCTGCAGCGCCTTGGCCATCCGCTGGGTGCGGGCCACGTCGTTGGTCCAGAAGCCCGCCGCGAGGCCGTAGGGGCTGTCGTTGGCGATGGCCACGGCCTCTTCCTCGGTCTCGAAGGGAATGACGGTGAGCACGGGGCCGAAGATTTCCTCTCTGGCGATGCGCATCTGGTTGTTGCAGTCCGCGAAAATCGTGGGATTGATGAAGTAGCCCTTCGCGTTGTCGCCTTCCACGTTGCGATCGCCGCCGCAGACGATGCGTCCGCCCTCTTCCTTGCCTATGGCGATGTAGTTCATGATGGACTCGAAGTGCTCCTTCGAGACCTGGGCGCCCTGGTTGGACGCGGGATCGAAGGGATCGCCCACCTTCCAGGTCTTGTAGCGTTCCGCCATGCCCGCGAGCACCTTTTCGTAGACGGGCTTTTCCACCAGCAGCCTGGTGGGCTCGGAGCACTTTTCGCCCTTGCCGTAGAACATGGCGACGAAGGAGCGCTCGATGGCCCATTCCATGTCCGGCGCGTCGGCGAAAATGATGTTGGGCGACTTGCCGCCGAGCTCCAGGCTCAGGGTCTTCAGGTTGGAGTCCGCGCTGTCGTGCACGAGGCTCCTGCCCACGGCGGTGCTGCCGGTGAAGGCCACCTTGTCCACGCGCGGGTGCTTCGTGATGAGGCTGCCCACCGAGCCGCGGCCCAGGATGAGGTTGAGGACGCCGGGCGGGAGCAGGTCCGATTCCTGGAAGAGCTCGAAGAGGCGCACGAGGGAGAACGAGGTGACGCTGGAGGGCTTGATGACCACGCAGTTGCGCATGGACAGGGCGGGGGCGAGCTTGTAGCCGGCCATGTCCATGGGATAGTTCCAGGGAATGATCTGGCCGCACACGCCCACGGGCTCGCGCACCGTCATGGAGTTGAAGTTGCCCATGACGGGATTGACGTCGCCGTAGAACTTGTCGCACCAGCCCGAGTAGTAGTCGAAGAAATCGGCCACGTTGACCACGTCCTCGCAGGACTCCGGAAAAGTCTTGCCGTTGTCCATGGTCTCCAGGGTGGCCAGCTCCTCCAC
This sequence comes from uncultured Desulfovibrio sp., assembly GCA_964635595.1. Classification (GTDB taxonomy): domain Bacteria; phylum Desulfobacterota; class Desulfovibrionia; order Desulfovibrionales; family Desulfovibrionaceae; genus Desulfovibrio. The sequence goes on along the minus strand of CAZWOT010000040.1, from coordinate 7,665 downwards.
GTGATCGCGGATGACCTGCGACAGCTTGCGCATGATCACCCCGCGCTCCTTGTGAGAAATGGAGGACGTCCACGGACCCTTGTCGAAGGCCCGTCTCGCTGCGTCCACGGCGAGATCCAGGTCGTGCGCGTCTGCGCCCTTCAGATGCCCGATGACCTCGCCGGTCGCCGGGTTGACGGAGTCGAGCAGGTCGCCGCCGCCCTCGACCCATTTGCCGTCGATGAACAGGGATTTGGTCGTTTGAAGCCACTGTCTGGCCCAGTCATGTTTGGGGGTGTACGTGCTCATGTGGGTCTCCTCTTTGATGGCCGGGTCGCATTGCCCGGACAATTCGTTGGCTTTTTGCGCGAAATGATTTTTTGCAGGCCTGGTCTGCCCCCTGCGTGGCAGGTGCCCTGGCTTGACGGTTCAGTTCTTCTCCTGCTCTCCCCGGCCCGTCTCCCTTTCCTTGTCGCGGAGTTCGGCAATGGTCGCCTCGAGGCCGATCGTCTTGATGCGCGAGGAAATCCTGGCGTAGCCGTAGCGCTCCTTGCAGGCCACAATGAAGGGAATGCTGCTTTGGGCGTGCTGGCGGCATCTCTCGGCGTTGAGCTCGATGCCGCGCACGGTGCGTTCGAGCAGGAGGCCCATGGCCGCGTCCAGCCGGTCCATGTTCTGCAGAAGGGCAAAGCCCATGAAGGGTTCCCAGAGATTGATGTGCATCTCGCCCAGGGACAGGGCGTTCTGGATGGCGCTGTCGTGGGCCGCCACAAGCAGGGCGCACTGCACCATCATTTCCGGGACGACGGGGTTCACCTTGCCGGGGAAGAAGGAGGAGCCTGCCTGGGTCGCGGGCAGGACAAGCTCGGCAAAACCCGTCTCGGGTCCCGAGGACAGAAGGCGAAGATCCCGTGAAAACTTGGCGAGAAGCTGGGAGATGCGCGCGACAAGGGACGAGGTCTCGGCCACGTCGTCCGGGTACTGGGCCGCATCCAGGGGATCGACGCGCCAGCGGACGTCCAGGCCGGTCGTTTCCCGCATGGCGGGGAGGATCTCCCCGCGGTATGCCTCGCTCGCCCCGGTTCCGGTGCCGACCACGGTCCAGCCCAGATTGACGGTCAGCTGCCGTTCCTTCTGCAGGGCGATCAGGACCTTCTGCCGCGTCATGGCCGAAGCCAGGGCATCGAACAGGGCTGCCGAGGAAATGGCCATGCCGTCCTGCAGGCAGGTCCTCGCGATGGTCGGAACTTCGCGGAACTCGTCCGCCTTGCCGCGCAGGGCCGCAATCCAGCCGTTCAGGGCCTTGTCCAGGCGGGACAGCCCGTGGTGGAGGGTCAGGCGCAGGGCCGAGTGGCAGAGGTCCGAAGTGGACTGGGACATGTTGACGTGTTCGACTGGAGCCACGTCCGGGGCGGTGCCGCCTGGTTCGGCCAGGCGCGCGGCGAGAGCGGCCAGGACCTCGTTGAGGTTCATGTTGATGCCGATGCCGCCGCCCCCGTGATAGACGTCCACGGGAAACTGCCGGCGAAGCCAGACCCGCGCGTTTTCCTGCTCGTTTTCCCGCGCGCCGTTCCTTTCGTTCCCGTGGCCGTTTTGCTGGTCGTCCGGCCGATCGTCCGTCGAGCCGGCCATGGCGAGAGCGGCCCTGTCGGCTGCAAGATCGCAGGCGAGGCCGATGGCCCGCGCAATCTCCCCGGGCAAAAGGCCTGCCCGGAAGTTGGCGAGCGCGCAGGACTTCTTCAGCAACGCTGCCGTGCGCACATAGGCCGGAAAGTCCCCAAGGAGCACGCCGGAAAAGCTCATGTTCTCGATCGTGCGCTTGGTCTGCTCCCCGTAGAGGGGACTGTCCGTCGAAGCCGGATTTGCGTGGAACAGGGGGGATGGAGGAATCATGACTGCTCCGAGTTGTCATAATGTGAACACTCTGTGTGCATTATGAACAGGTCCATGTTGTGCCCCTTACCCAAATTTCTTTTTTTGTGTCAACGAATTCTTTTTTTCACAGGCAAATTTTTTCTGAAATTCGACAAGTTCTTTCTGTCACATTCTGCACGCGCCGTATCATGGCCTCGACATTCCACGAAATTCCGGTCGGGAACTTCCGTTTTGTCCGCGACTGCACATGCTGTCTTTTCCCGGGCCGGCAGGAGCGGATGCGATGCACCGACTTGCATTGTCCGGCAGGAGAGAAGGCACAAAAAAAGAGGCCCTCCGAACGGAGAGCCTCCGGTTGGCGTCTTTTCGCCAGACAGCCGCGCGAACGCGGCACTGGGCGGAATCGGGCTAGTCCTTTGCGTACTCGAGCAGTTCGCGGCGGGTGAAGAGGCTGCGCAGCTCGTAGCCGTGCTCCTTCAGCTGCTCGCGGCCGCCTTCCTCGCGGTCGAGGATGGTGCACACGGAGACAATCTTGAGATTGGACATCTCTAGGCGCTGGCAGGCCTTGAGAAGGGAGCCGCCGGTGGTCACCACATCCTCGAGCACCACGACGGGGTCGCCCTGGTCGAGGTTGGCAAGGCCCTCCACGTACTGGTTCGTGCCGTGCCCCTTGGCTTCCTTGCGGACGAGCAGCCCCTCGAGGGGAGCGCCCTTTTCCCAGGAAATGACCGTGGTGGCGCTCACCAGCGGATCGGCGCCCATGGTCATGCCGCCCACGGCCTTGACGGGCGTGCCGTCGGCGCGGATTTCGGCCACGAGGTCGTAGAAGAGATTGCCGATGAGCCAGGCGCCCTCGGCATGCAGGGCCGTCACCCGGCAGTCGAAGTAGTAGTCGCTCTGTCTGCCTGAGGCGAGCAGGAAGGAACCCTCCCTGTAGGAGCATTCGACGAGGATTTTGGCGAGCCTGCGCTTGAGATCTTCTTGCATGTTGGCTTCCTTGCCGTCGTTTGGCTGTGGCGTTTGACTTTGCGTCGTGCCGTCTGGCGTGTCGCCGGTCGTGCTGTTGTCTTGCGGTTGTCTTGCACGGATCAGGCTCGGGTTCAGGCTCCGAAGACGCGCTTGTACACGGCATCCTCGTGGCGCAGGTAGAACATGGGGTCGAAGAGCGCGTCCAGGGCGTCCGCGCCGAGGACGTCGACCATCTGCCTGTCGGCACGCACGAGATCCGGGAAGGAGGTGCGCGTCTCCCAGCTCTGCATGGCCAGCTTCTGCACGGCCACGTAGGATTCCTGACGCGGGTGCCCCTTGTCGATGAGGGCCGTGAGCACGCGCTGGGAGAAGTAGAGGCCGCAGGAGATGCCCATGTTTCGGGCCATGTTCTCGGGGTTGACCTTGAGGTTGGCCACGAGCCTGGTCATGCGCTTCAGGGCGTAGTCGGCCAGAATGGTCGAGTCGGGCATGATGACGCGCTCGACCGAGGAGTGGCTGATGTCGCGCTCGTGCCAGAGGGCCTGGTTTTCCAGCGCGGCCATGGCGTTGGAGCGCAGAAGGCGCGAGAGCCCGCAAAGATTTTCCGCCGAGATGGGGTTCTTCTTGTGGGGCATGGCCGAGGAGCCCTTCTGCCCCTTGGCAAAGCCTTCTTCGGCCTCGAGGACCTCGGTGCGCTGCAGATGGCGAAGCTCCACCCCGAGGCGCTCGATGCCGCCGCCAAGAATGGCCAGGGTGGTGAAAAAGTGCGAGTAGCGGTCGCGCTGCACGATCTGGGTGGAGTGGGGATCGACCTTGAGCCCGAGGAGGTAGAGGGCGGCCTTCTCGATTTCCGGGGTCACGATGGTGTAGGTGCCCACGGCGCCGGAGATCTTGCCCACGCGCATGTCCTCGATGGCGTTTTCGAGGCGCTCCCTGTGGCGGACAAACTCGGCGTAGAAGCCGGTCATCTTGAGGCCGAAGCTGATGGGCTCGGCGTGCACGCCGTGGGAGCGGCCCATGCACAGAAGGCCCTTGTGGCGCATGGCCATGTCCTTCAGGGTGGCGAGCAGCTCGTCGAGATCCTCCAGGATGAGGCGCCCAGCCTTCACCAGAAGAAGGCTTCCGGCCGTGTCCACGATGTCCGAGGAGGTGCAGCCAAGATGGACATAGCGCGCGTCCGGGCCAATCTTTTCCTCCAGCGAGGTCAGAAAGGCGATGATGTCGTGGCGCGTGGTCTCCTCGATCTCGTTGATGCGATCCACGTCGATGGCGGCCTTCTCCTCTATGGTCTTCAAGGCCTCGGCCGGGATGCGGCCATCGGCCGCCCAGGCGCGGCAGACGGCGATTTCCACGTCGAGCCAAGCCTTGTAGCGGTTTTCCAGGGTCCAGATGCTGCCCATTTCCGGGCGGGTGTAGCGTTCAATCATGGCAGTGTTTCTCGCGCGTGGGAGCCGAGGCGTTGGCGACATTGGCGGCGTTGCCGCAGGAAGGCCGGGGCCCTACGCCTTCGCGGCCGTGGACGCGCTCGTGGACGCGCTCGAGGACGCGCTCGAGGACGCGCTCGAGGATGTGGAGGAGGACGTGCTTGAGGACGTGCTTTTCGTCTCCTTCGCCGCGGGCTTCGCGGCCTCGGACGAAGCGGAGGACGCTCCGGAAGCCGAGTCCGAAGCCGAGCTTGAAGTCGTGCTTGAAGCCGAGCTCGAGCCATCTTCCTTCACTCCCTTGCGGTAGCCGTAGTCGGTGACGTACCAGCCGCCGCCCTCGAGCACGAAGGAGGTGTTGGACATGATGCGCGGGGACGAGGTCCCGCAGTCGGGACAGGGTTCCGCGGGATGGTCCTCGGTGATGTGGGCGCACCACTCCTCGAAGACCTTGTTGCACTTGGGACAGCGATACTCGTAGATGGGCATGACGTGTACGCGTCTGGCCCCGAACGGGCCAGCGTGCTCCTTGGCGATTGCGGGCAGGGACAGGGACGCCGCCCATTTCGCAGGTGTTTCCTGCGGGGGAAGGCCTTCTGGCGGCCGGACGTTTGTCCCTATAGAGACAAAATCTGCCGTTTTGAACAAACGGCAGATTCGATATTTCGCGACTGGCGCAGAAATGTTCCGGGAAAGGACGGCGCGGCATCTGTCCGCGGCCTGCCGCTTTCTCCAGTCTAGCTCTTCTTGGCTTTCTGCGCTTCGTGGATGCGCTGCTTCAGGCGCTCGGCGCGGCGATGGCGGCGGCGATCCAGTTCCTTTCTGCGCTCGACTTTCTTGTGGGCCATGGTGATTCTCCTGAAAGGGCGGCAGAGTCGGGGATAAAGCCCCTTCTGCCGTGAATTTGGGGGCCTTGCGCCCCACGGGGCCGCAAAGCAAGGCTTGCTATAGTGATTTTTGTCCGCTTTGGCAAGCAAGCAGGCGGCTTCGCCGGGCCGAACAGACGCCGTGCCGCGAGGTTGTCAGGCCAGGACGACCTTCTTCTCCTTTCCCTTCCGAATCGTAGTAGCCGCTGATGGTCGGCGTAACGAGGACTTCGTAGGGCGCAAAGCCGAAGCGGGCCATGACGGCGTCGACCTGCCCCCGCATGCTCTCGTCGAAGGCCGTCACCTGCAGCTTCGGAGAAGGGGTGAGGCGGATGCGCAGATCCTCGAAAAACGGCGTCCCGTCCTCGCGCGCAAGGGCCAGAAGCGCCTTTTCGGCGCCCTCGAGACTCACGAGCTCCTCGCGCCGCACGGCCAGATGGTAGTCGTAGCGGGTGAGCAGGCAGGGTCTTGCCCCCTCTTCGGGCAGGGGAATGCCCATGGCCATCGCCCCTTTGCGGATGTCCTTCTTGGCAAGGCCGCACAGAGCCAGAGGGGAGACAATGTCCTCTTCCTCGAGGGCCTTGAGTCCCGGGCGGTACCTGGAAAGGTCGTCGAAGTTGCTGCCGTCGCACAGGACGCGGTCCGTCTCGCCAAGGTCGCGCACAAGGGCGCGCATGCGTTCCAGCATGAATTTCTTGCAGAAGTAGCAGCGCAAGGGGTCCGTGTTGGCGATTTGGGGCACCGTCAGGGGGTCGAGGGTCATCTCCACCACCCGCAGCCCCAGTGTTCTTGCGAACTCCCGGGCTCCCCTGGTCTCGTTTGCGGGAACGTGCGGGCCGTTCACGTGCACGGCCAGAACGTCGCATCCGGCCTTCAGGGCCGAGGCGCAGAGAAAGCGGCTGTCGAGGCCGCCGGAAAAGGCTATGGCAAGACGGGGATTGGCCGCGAAAAACTCGTCCAGGGTGGGCATGGGGTTTTGAAAGAAGGCGAAGGGCAAAACGGAAATGGAAAAGCGTTGTGCAAGGCCCCGGTCGGACACGTCCTGCTACCAGGAAAGGCGCACGGGAACGCCGTGCGCGGCCATGACTTCCTTGCACTGGCGGATGGTGTAGTCCCCGTAGTGGACTATGGACGCGACAAGGGCCGCGGAGGCCTTGCCCCTGGTCACGGCCTCGGCCATGTGGACGGGGTTGCCGGCGCCGCCGGAGGCGATGACGGGGATGGAGACGGCGTCCACGATGGCCGCCGTGAGGGTGAGCTCGTAGCCGTCCTGGGTGCCGTCGGCGTTGATGGAGTTGACGCAGAGCTCGCCCGCGCCAAGGCGCTCGCATTCCCTGGCCCAGGCTATGGCGTCGATGCCCATGCGCCTGCGCCCGCCGTTGATGACGATTTCGTAGCCCGAGGGGATGGCATCGGACCTTTCGACCCGAAGGACGTCCATGCCGACCACCACGGCCTGGCTCCCGAAGGCGTCCGCTCCCTCGGAAATGATGCGGGGATTCTGGACGGCCGCGGAATTGACGGAGATTTTCTCCGCGCCCGCGAGCAGCACCTTCCTCATGTCCTGCACGGTGCGGATGCCGCCGCCCACGCTGAAGGGGATGAAGATGTTTTCGGCCACGCGCTCCACCACGTCCAGGAAGATGCCGCGAGCCTCGGCCGAGGCCGTGATGTCGTAGAAGACTATTTCGTCGGCGCCTTCCTCGTAGTACTTGCGGGCGCTTTCCACCGGATCGCCGATGTCCACGTTGCCCCGGAACTTGATGCCCTTGGTGAGCTTGCCGTTGCGCACGTCGAGACAGGGAATGACTCGTTTAGAGAGCATGGGCGGCCTCCTCGCAGTACGCATGGAAGTTTTTCAGGATGGCAAGGCCATGGCGGCCGGACTTTTCCGGATGGAACTGCAGGGCCCAGAGGCCGGGACGCCCGTAGGCCGAGCAGAAGGTGAAGCCCGCATACCCGGTTTGGGCGAGGACAAGCTCCTTGTCCGGGTCAACGTAGTAGCTGTGCACGAAGTAGAACTGGGCATCCTTCGGGATGCCCCTGAAAAGAACGTCGTCGCGCACGGGCACTGCCCCGTTCCAGCCCATGTGGGGCACGGGGGCGCGCACGCCCTCGCTCTCCCACAGCTCCGGGAACTTGCGGCAGGTCCCCTTCACGAGCCCGAGGGTCGGCACGCAGCCTTCCTCGCTGTGCTCGAGGAGTATCTGGCAGCCAAGGCAGATGCCGAGCACGGGCTTGCTGCTCGCCACGGCGTCGGCAAGGCATTGGTCGAGGGCACGCTCCTTCAGGACGCCCATGGCCTGGGAGGCCTGCCCCACGCCGGGAAAGATGATGCCGTCCGCCTTTTCCAGCTCGGCCTTGTCGGCGGTGACAAGGGCCGGAATCTGCAGATGGTTGAGGGCGCGCAGAACGCTGGTCTGGTTGCCCGCCCGGTAGTCGAGAATGGCTATCATGAAAAAGTCCTGTACGGGCTTTGGGGGAAGCGCGATGAAAAAGGGTTGCAGGGATGGTTGCGTTGGGGAGACGGGGAGAGGGCGCGTACCCGTGCCTTT